>CAZQNZ010000074.1:0-11124 GCA_964594615.1 uncultured Planctomycetia bacterium | reverse complement strand
GGGTCCTGATGAAGAAGAGGACGAAGAGGAAGGCGCCCTGGCTGAAGAAGAAGAAGAGGTCGAACCAGAATAACATTTCCCTGTTCAGGAACGTACGTCTTACCGTAACCTTTTGAACGACTCATTCTTTATTGTTGGGTAGAATCATGGGTGGACAACGCTACGAAAAAGCACGAGAGTTGGTTGATAAAGATAAAACGTATTCGCTTGAAGAAGCGGTCGATCGGATACAGGTGTTCGAGACCGCTAACTTTAACGAAACCGTGGAGTTGCTGGCTCTCCTGAACATCGATCCGTCGGAGTCGGGTCAGACCATGCGGGGGTCGGTGAGCCTCCCCAACGGAATTGGTAAGGAGCGTACGGTCCTGTGTTTTGCAGAAGGTGAGGATGCCGATGACGCGGAGCGTGCCGGTGCCGAATACGTCGGGGGACAGGAGTTGGCTGAACGTATTGAGGAGGAAGAGTTCTTCGACTACGATGTGGCTCTGGCGGGCGAATACGCCATGCGTTACGTCGGTCCGATCGGTCAGTTGCTTGGGCCGAAGGGATTGATGCCCTCCCCCAAAGATGGTACCGTCGTCGCCGAAGGTGATTTTGAACAGGCGGTGAGTGAATTTAAGTCCGGTCGTGTGGAGTACCGGACGGATGAGGGCGGGAACATTCATTTACCGGTGGGTAAAGAGGATTTTGATGCAGAGGACCTTGTCGAGAACGTTGAGTTTTTCTTGAATCATCTCCGGGCGAACCGGCCAACAGGTGTCTCCGGACGGCTGTTTCAGAAGTGTTACCTGTCAAAGACCATGAGTCCGTCCGTGCGGTTCTCTCCGGCGTAATCTATTTCGACTGATTAGAGAGCAGTCCGATGCCAAATATTGTTAAAAATTTGATGGTCAACGAGTACATGGACCGGTTTGGTGAGGTTCATGTGTGTGTTCTCGTGGATTACCAGGGGTTGTCCGCCGATCAGTTCACCCGGGTCCGGAAGGAGTTGACGGACGAAGACCTGGATATTTTCGTGTTAAAAAATTCGATTGCCCAGCGGGTGTTTGATCGTGCGGATAAAGGGTCGCTCAATGAATACCTGACACAGCCCGCCGCAATCATTTACGGCAAGAATGAGCCTGTTCAGCTTGCTCGAACGGTCACCGATCTGGAGGAGGAAAACGAACCACTGAATATCCTCGGGGGTATCGTGGATCAGACCCCTCTCGACCCGGAGAACGTTGAGCAGCTATCGGATATGGCTACCCGAGAGGAGTTGATGGCAAAGCTTGCTCAGGGCATGATGTCACCGTTACGGAACCTTGCTCAGGGGCTCAGTTCTCCGATCCGCGAGCTTGCACGCGGGCTGGACGATCTGGCGACGGAGGACGACGACCAGGAAGAATAACGAAAGGGTTTGTTGTTATGATTTTCACTAATTCGATCGGACAACGTTTCAGGAGATAGTACGATGGCAGAAGAAGCTACAAAAACGAAAGAGGATGTCGCTGAAGACACCGAGGAAGAAGAGGATAACTCGGAAGCACAGGAAGAGTCAACGGATCAGCAGGCTTCGACCTCAGTTGATCTGAACGACGACGCTGAAGAGGTTGTGGAGCAGTTTAACGACCTCGAAGAAGACCAACGATGTGAAGTGTTCCTGAAGATCATATCAGAATCCCCGGTCCTATGGATCAAGGATCTGGTTGATGCTATGGAGGAACGCTTTGGCATCTCGACCGCCGCTCCCGCCGCTGCAGCTGCTGCACCGGCCGCCGGTGCTGGAGCCGATGGGGGAGACGGTGACGAAGAGGATGAGGAGAAAGCTGTGGTTGACGTTGTGCTTGAGGACTTCGGTGATCAGAAAATCCAGGTCATCAAGGCTGTTCGCGGCGAAACGGACCTCGGCTTGAAAGAAGCAAAATCCCTCGTGGATGATGCTCCCAATCCCATCAAAGAAGGCATTCCGAAAGAAGATGCCGAAGAAATGAAGGAGGAAATCGAAGACGCTGGAGCCGAGGTCTCGCTGAAGTAATCGTTTGATTTGAGCTTTACCCAAGACACATGGAACTTGTTGACACCGGAACTGAACCATTCGCCCGAGAAATCCCGCACCTGACCCGGATCCAGCTGGAGTCATGGGGGGATTTTCTGCAGAAGGACGTTCCTCCCCGCAAGCGTGAAAAACAGGGGCTGGAGTCGATTCTGCAGGAAACCTTTCCCATTGAGTCCTACGATGGGAGTACCAAGCTTGACTACGTTCACTACGAGCTCGGGCAGCCCCGGTATACCCCGAAAGAGTGTAAGCAACTCGGGTTGACGTACGGTGTTTCCCTCAAAGTGCGTCTTCGCATGGAGATGGAAGATGAAACCGTTGAAGAAGACGTCTACCTGGGGGACGTGCCACTGATTATCGGGGGTGGGCAATTTGTGGTGAACGGTTCGGAGCGGGCCATTGTGTCACAGCTCCATCGTTCGCCCGGTGTCGATTTCATGGAAGAAGAGAAAGGGGATTCTCTGTATCAGTCCTGCTGGATTGTTCCGCAGCGTGGTTCGTGGATTGAGTTCCAGGTGTCAAAGCAGGAGCTTTTGCGGGTTCGCATCGATCAGAGTGGAAAGTTTCCGGCGACGATTCTGCTGAAGGCATTCCAGCCGGATCTTGCGGAGGATGAGGATCTGATCCGTGAATATTACGCTCCCACGGAAACGCTGGAGCTGGACAGTGATTCCCAGCCGGAGGATCTAATTGATTTACGCACCGTCGCTCCGGTGGAGGATCCGGAAACCGGCAAGACGATCATCGAAGCCGGTTATCAGATCAAGTCCGCTTCAGCGGAACATATCCTCGGTAAGAACATCGATGAAATCGAAGTGATCAAACCGAGAGAAGAGGGCCGTCTTGATCCGTTGATCCTGAATACGCTTGAGAAAGAGCGGAAGAAACTGGAGCCGATCAAAGAGGAACATGATGTGAACAATCATGAAGCGGCTCTGATCTTCCTCTACGGGAAATTGCGCCCCGGTTCTCCGAAAACCCTGGAGAAGGCGGAGGATCTTTTCGATGATCGTTTTTACGACGATAGCCGGTACAGGCTTGGCAAAGTGGGTCGTTTTCGAATTAATCGTAAATTCGGGACGGACATTCCGGAGGAGCAGCAGACGATTCTCCCGCAGGACATCGAGAACTGCGTGGGATACGTGATGAAGCTGAGGAATGGAGATGGTGAGCCGGATGACATCGATCACCTCGGAAACCGCCGTGTCCGGACCATCGATGAACTCTGTGCGGAACAGGTGAGGATTGGTTTCCTTCGTCTCCGCAGGAGTGTAGAGGATCGGTTAAACATGGAAAATCAGAGCGATGAAACACCCAAGTCTCTGATTAACGCGAAGCCGATTTCCTCCGCGATCGATTATTTCTTTGCCCGGGGCGATCTATCGCAGGTGGTGGACCAGACCAATCCGATTGCACAGCTGACACACCAGAGGCGCATGAGCGCGCTGGGACCGTCCGGATTGAACCGAAAACGCGCCGGCATGGAAGTGCGAGACGTGCATACCTCTCACTACGGCCGTATCTGTCCCATTGAAACGCCGGAAGGTTCGAACATCGGTCTCATTACCTCACTTGCGATTTATGCTCAGGTGGATGAATACGGCTTTCTGGTGACCCCGTATCGCAAGGTGGAGAACGGACAGGTGACCACGGAGGTGGATCACCTCAAAGCCAGTGAAGAAGAAGGGAAAATTCTTGTGAGTGTGGATGTCCCCCTGGACGAGGAGGGGAACATTCAGGGAGATGAAATTCTGGCGCGGGTCGATGGAGAAATGCAGTACGTGGCGCCGGAAGAAATTGACTACATGGATGTCGCTCCCAATCAGACGGTCGGTGTCTCAGCCAGCCTGATCCCATTCTTTGAAAATGACGACGCCAACCGGGTACTGATGGGCTCCAACATGCAACGTCAGGCCGTTCCTCTCCGGCACACGGAACGTGCGATGGTGAAGACCGGTATGGAGAAATACGTTGGAAAATACTCGGACATGCTTCAGCACGCGGACGAGGCCGGTGAAGTGACTCGGGTCACCGCCAACGAGATCGAGATTGACGAACAAACCTACGATCTGAAGAAGTTCGAGCAACTCAACGAAGGGCATACGCTGAACCAGCGTCCCATTGTTGAAGAAGGTGATGAAGTAGAGGAAGGAGAGGTGATCGCGGATGGGGCGGCCACCTGTGATGGGGAGCTTGCCCTCGGACGGAATGTCCGCGTCGCTTTCCTGCCCTGGGAAGGATATAACTACGAGGATGCTATTGTCATCAGCGAAGCGCTGTTGAAGGACGAAAAATTCGTTTCCACTCACATTGAAGACTTTGAGGTGGAGGCGCGTGAAACGGCACGTGGGCGCGAGGAGTTCACCCGGGATATTCCCAATATCAGTGAATACCAGCTTTCCATGCTGGACGAGGAGGGGATTATTCAGGAAGGGGCATACGTAGAGTCCGGTGATATTCTTGTCGGAAAGGTCGCTCCGAAGAGTCAGACGGAAGAATCGCCCGAGGAGAAGCTTCTCAATGCCATCTTCGGGAAGGCCGGAGAAGAAGTGAAGGACGAATCGCTCCGTGTCGAGTCCGGTGTGGAGGGCATCGTTGTCGAAACGAACCATTTCGAGCGGAAGGTCGATCTTTCGGACGAGGAAAGTGAGGAGATTCGGAAGAAGACCCGGAAAATTAAATCGGACTTTCGCAACCTCGTCAACGAGAAACTTGATAAGTTCATTGCTGAGCTCCGTGAAGTGTTCGATGAGGACGTCATTGATGACCTCACGTTTGGCAAGGACGGTGATGCGTCCGAATACTCCGAGCTCCGTGAGATTCTGAACCTCGATACCCTTAATCTCGATGACGAAGAGGATCGTGAACGGGCCGAGGAACTGCTTCTGGAGTTTTACGACGAGATCGAACAGTACGAAGTGCAGCGTGATCGTGAGATTAATCAGCTTACGCGAGGGGACGAGCTTCCGACGGGTGTACTTGAAAAAGTAACCGTGAAAATTGCCTCGATACGTAACCTGAAGGTTGGTGATAAGTTCGCCGGTCGACACGGGAACAAAGGGGTCGTGGCAGAAATTCTCCCTGAAGAAGATATGCCGTTTCTCCCCAGTGGCGAACCCGTGGAGATGGTACTGAATCCCCTCGGTGTTCCGTCACGGATGAACATCGGGCAGATTCTTGAGACCCATCTTGGATGGGCTGCGGATGAGCTTGACCGGGAGTACCGCACACCCATTTTCTCCGGGGCGGACGAGGAAGATATTCGCAGGGAACTCAACGAAGCGGGCCTCCCCGAAACCGGGAAGTCCACGCTGTACGATGGACGGACCGGTGAACCGTTCGATCAGGATGTGACCGTCGGTTACATGTACGTGATGAAGCTGGAACACATGGTGGAAGACAAGGTGCATGCCCGTGCAACCGGACCGTACAGCCTCATCACACAGCAGCCGCTCGGTGGTAAGGCACGTTACGGAGGCCAGCGGTTTGGGGAAATGGAGGTCTGGGCACTGGAGGCATACGGCGCTGCGAACACGCTTCAGGAACTTCTCACGGTCAAGAGCGACGACGTCGATGGCCGTACCAAGATCTACGAATCCATGGTGAAAGGGAAAAATTCCCTCGATCCCGGCATGCCCATGTCATTTGAAGTTCTGACGAAAGAGTTGCAGGGGCTGTGTCTGCATCTTGAACTGAATAAGCGCGAGGAGTCCGTTTAGGACTGTTCGCTGTCCAATTGAAGATTTTTGATCGGTAAATTGCACCGTCATTAGTACATAAAGGAAACATGGATCTGTTTTACGACCGCATCAACGAGTACGATTCCGTGAAGATCAGGCTTGCATCTCCTGATGACATCCGTTCACAGTCATACGGAGAGGTTAAAAATACCGAAACAATTAACTACCGGACGTTTCGGCCGGAAAAGGACGGTCTGTTCTGTCAGCGGATCTTTGGTCCGGAGAAGGATTGGGAGTGTTTCTGTGGAAAGTACCAGGGAATTAAGTACAAGGGACTCGTCTGTGATCGATGCGGTGTTGAAATTACCCTGTCGCGTGTTCGACGGAAACGCATGGGGCATGTTGATCTTGCGGCTCCGGTCGTGCACTACTGGTTTTTCAAAACGATTCCGTCCCGACTCGGTAACATCCTGGGAATGAAGAATTCCAACCTTCAGCGAATTGTCTATTACCAGGATTTCGTCGTCACGGAGTCGGAATCGGAAGAAATTGCCAAGCGAGATCCCGAAGCAGCAAAGAAACTGCAGCGGAAAAAGCTGTTAAGCGAGAAGGAATACAACCACTATGCTGAACGCTTCGGTGAGCTGTTTGAAGCTGAAATGGGAGCGGAGGCGGTTCGCACGCTCCTGGACACGATGAACTTTCAGGAAACAATCGACGAACTCCGTGAGGATCTGCGTCAGACAGGCTCCAAACAGACCATTAAGCGAATCACCAGTCGGCTGCGGATCCTCAGGTCCCTCGATCAGTCCGACAACGATCCAAGCTGGATGATTCTGGACGTGCTTCCCGTCATCCCACCCGACCTCCGTCCGCTGGTCTCTCTGGATAGTGGGAATTTTGCCACGTCAGATCTAAATGATCTCTACCGTCGCTTGATCAGTCGAAACAACCGGTTGAAAAACCTGAAGGAACTGAATGCTCCTGAAGTGATCCTGCGTAACGAGAAGCGGATGCTGCAGCAGTCCGTAGATGCCATTTTTGACAACAGCAGTCTCCAGCGTCCACAGACCGGTTCAGATAACAGACCCCTGAAGTCCCTGACGGATATGATCAAAGGGAAACAGGGACGTTTCCGCGGTAATCTCCTCGGGAAGCGGGTGGATTACTCGGGACGTTCGGTGATTGTGTCCGGATCGGAGCTGAAGCTTGATGAATGTGGATTGCCCAAGAAAATTGCACTTGAGCTATTTGAGCCTTTTGTCGTTCGAGAACTGCGGGAGCAGGGCAAAGCGGACACCATCAAGAACGCCAAGCGCATGCTGAACCAGGAAGAGGACATTGTCTGGGACATGCTTGAGGAGGTGATCCAGGATCATCCCGTCATGCTCAACCGTGCTCCCACCCTGCACCGGATGGGGATTCAGTCGTTCCAGCCCAAACTGGTGGAGGGGAATGCCATTCGAATTCACCCGCTGGTGTGTCCGGGGTACAACGCGGACTTCGACGGAGATCAGATGTCCGTGCACGTGCCGTTATCCTGGGAAGCTCAGGTCGAGGCACATACGATGCTGAAGTCCACACACAACATTCTCTCTCCCGCTCACGGGAACCCGATCACCACACCCAGTCAGGACATGGTTCTGGGGGCCTACTATCTGACGATCTCGATTGAGGACAAGGAAAATGAAGGGAAGTTGTTCAGTTCGTTTGAAGAGGCTCTCCTGGCTTATGACGCGGATGTGGTCGAACTTCATACCATCATCAAGGTCAGCGTGGATGAGGATCTTGAGGTGGTCGGTCCGAATGAGCGCCCGCGCACTCCGGAAGACGGGGTCCTGACCACAACCGTCGGTCGAGTGTTGTTTAATGAGATCTTTCCCGAAGAAATTCCGTTCTATAACTATGCGCTTGACAAGGGCGCGTTAAATGAGGTGATCTATGAATGCACCAAGCGTCTGAGCAAGCAGGCCACGGCGAACGTGCTCGACGAATTTAAGAAGATTACCTTTCACGCCTCCACGCTTTCCGGATTGACGTTTGCTGTCAGTGATCTGCTGAAACCGGAAAAGAAACCGCAGATTCTTGAAGAAGCGGAGGAGGAAGTGCAACAGATTGAGGAGAATTATCAGAAAGGGGTCCTTACTCCGGGTGAGCGCTTTAACCAGATCGTTGACTGCTGGACCCATGCTCGGGAGCGAGTGACGGAGTCCCTGATGAAGCGTCTTGAGGAAGACACGAAGGATCCTGATACGCCACTGAATCCGATTCATGTCACAACTGTGTCGGGTGCGCGTGGTAGTCGGGATCAGATCCGGCAGCTTGCCGGTATGCGAGGATTGATGGCCCGGCCGTCCGGTGACATTATTGAAACACCGATTAAGGCCAATTTTCGTGAAGGACTTTCCGTGCTGGAATACTTCTCCTCCACTCACGGTGCTAGAAAAGGACTTGCCGACACCGCACTGAAAACAGCTGACGCGGGTTATCTAACCCGTCGTCTGGTCGACATATCCCAGAGTGTCGTCGTGCGTTCACGTGACTGCGGTACGCTGAATGGGATCACAAAATCCCCCGTTCATTACGGAGATAAGGAAAACATTCCGCTGCGTGACCTGATTTACGGTCGCTGTGCGCGGGACACCATCCGGGACGTTGTGACGGATGAAATCATTGTTGAGGAAAATGGGCTTATCACCGAGGACGTTGCGGAGAAAATTGAGGAGATGGCTTACGATGCCGTTCGTGTTCGGTCCCCGCTGACGTGTGAGGAGCCCGGTGGTGTCTGTGCCATGTGCTACGGCATGGACCTGAGCACAAAAGAGCGTGTCGAGGAAGGGATGGCCGTCGGTGTCATTGCCGCACAGTCCATTGGTGAACCCGGTACCCAGCTCACGATGAGAACGTTCCACATCGGTGGCACGGCATCACGTGACGTAGAAGAGTCGGAAGTCCGAGCCGACCAGCCCGGTCGTATCAAGTACCACGAACTGGATTGGGCGGACAAAGAGGACGGAACACGGGTCTCACTCAACCGGGATGCCGAAATTCTGATTCTTGATGACAAGGACCGGGAAATTGAAAACTATGTTCTCGATCCGGGGACGGAGTTGCATGTGGAAGAGGACGAGGAGGTCGAAGAGGGGGACCGGCTTGCAAGCTGGGATCCCTACAACGTGCCGATTGTGGCCGAGGAAGAGGGATATGTCTCATACGAGGACATCGAGAAGGATGTGACGATGCAGGAAGAAGTGGATCCGGCCACGGGTATTACCCGGCGTGTCGTGACTGAGCACACCGGTGAACTCCATCCCCAGATTCTCCTGAAGGATGAGGATGAGGAGATCCAGGGCGTATACACCGTACCCGAACAGGCCCACATCGACGTGGATGAAGGTGAAAAGGTGGAGCCGGGAGAACTCCTCGCCAAGACACCACGAGAAATGGGTGGAACCCAGGACATTACCGGTGGTCTTCCTCGTGTGGAAGAGCTCTTCGAGGCTCGTACACCGGACGATCCCGCCGTCATGGCGAAAATCGACGGCATTGTCGAGCTGAAAGGAAAGAAACGCGGTAAGCGAAAAATCATTGTCCGGGATCCGAAGACGGAGCGAGAAGCTGAACATCTGGTGCCGCCCGGGAAACACATGCGTGTGCACGGCGGTGACCGGGTGGAAGCCGGTCAGCCCCTGGTTGAAGGTCCGCTCGATCCGGAGGAAATCCTCGAGATTAAAGGTGTTGAGGAACTGGCCGAATACCTGCTGGATGAGATCCAGTCTGTGTATCGATCACAGGGTGTCTCGATCAACGACAAACACGTTGAGATCGTAATTTCACAGATGCTCCGCATGGTCAAAGTCCAGGAACCGGGTGACACGAAGTTCCTCCCCGGACAGGTGGTCAACAAGTTCGAGCTTGCCGACGAAAATGAGAAGATTGCAGAAGAAGGTGGTAAGCCGGCGAACTACGAACCCCTGCTTCTGGGAATCACGCAGGCGTCCCTCCGTTCGGAATCCTGGATTTCTGCGGCGTCGTTCCAGCAGACAACGCGTGTGCTGACGGAGGCGTCCATCGCCAGTGACGAGGATCCGCTCAAAGGCCTCAAGGAAAACGTCATTCTCGGACATATGATCCCTGCCGGTACAGGGTTTGAGGATTACCTGAAAACCACGGTTGAACGGGAAGTCGACGAGGAAGAGGCGCAGGAGGAAATTGAGGTTCGCGAGGAAAAAACAGTGTAACTGCTTCGTAAAGAACACTGTTTCCGGAGGGTACTGACGGATTCACCGGAAGTTGTCCCTTGATAACAATGATCGAGTGCGTTAATTTGTCTGGTACTCTTCGTATCAGGCATCTGATCCGAGCACCGTATTTTATTTCAGTTTGGAATTTTCGATTATGCCTACGATTAATCAACTCGTCCGAAAGGGTCGAGAGAAAAAGAACAAGAAAAGCACAACACCTGTGCTCGAGGGATCTCCACAGAAGCGTGGAGTCTGTTTGCAGGTGAAAGCGGTCACACCGAAAAAGCCGAATTCGGCACTGCGAAAGATTGCACGAGTTCGACTGTCTAACGGCCGTGAGGTCACCGCTTACATTCCGGGAGAAGGTCACAACCTTCAGGAACACAGTATTGTGCTGGTGCGTGGTGGACGTGTGCGTGACCTTCCTGGAGTGCGATACACGGTCGTTAGAGGGGTCTACGACTGTGCCGGAGTGGAAGACCGACGACAGGCCCGTTCGAAATACGGTACAAAATCACCTGAATAACATCCAAGAGTTACTACCATGGCTCAGCAATTTGTTCGGTACAACGAAAAATATCTCGAGCCCGATCCGAAATATGACAGCGAGTTGGCTTCCATCTTCATCAATGCAATCATGGAAGGTGGGAAAAAGTCGCTCGCACAAAATATATTTTATGACGCAATCGAAATCTTCGATGACCGGATCGATCGGGGTGAGGACGAATCAATTATGGATGCGTTCGAGCAGGCGGTTGAACACGTAAAACCGCACATTGAGGTGCGGTCACGCCGGGTCGGTGGTGCGACGTATCAGGTGCCGATGGAGGTTGCACCCCGTCGAAAAACCAGCCTTGCTATCCGATGGATCATGCAGGCTGTCGAAAAAAGTCGTGATCGCAAAGGCCTTCCGGCGGATCTCGCAATCGCGAATGAACTGACGGATGCGTACAATGAAGAAGGATCCGCCATCAGCACACGACAGGAAGTGCACCGGATGGCCGAGGCTAACAAGGCGTTCGCCCACCTGGCCTGGTAGTTCGTTTCTACGAACGTTTGTCGTCCCCTCTTTCCTCCTTCATCTACCCACGACAAGTCTGCGCCTAAAAGATCACTTCGCACCCCAAAAAGACATGTTGTAAAGGAGCCCCGAACGTAAGAG
>CAZQNZ010000073.1:8682-11171 GCA_964594615.1 uncultured Planctomycetia bacterium | reverse complement strand
GTTCAGTTTTCACACAACAAGGGGCTGGCCCGTGCCTTTCATACCGGACTGCAGGAAGCCATTCGTCAGGGGGCGGACCTGGTGGTCAATATGGACGGGGACCACGCATTTAAGGGGTCCGAGATATCGAGCCTCATTGCACCGGTGTTAACCAACAGCGCCGATATTGTGGTGGGGGAACGGACCGGGCCGAATCGCGAGCAGTTTTCGATGATGAAAGACCTTCTTCATGCCGTGGGCTGTGCTGTGGTACGACAGCTTTCCAACACGGACATCCCGGACGTGACCTGTGGGTTTCGTGCGTATTCCCGCGAGGCAGCGCTCCGTCTGAACGTGGTGTCCCGCTTCACGTATACGCTGGAAACCCTCATCCAGGCCGGAACCGAGAACCTCTCCGTGACCTCCGTTCCGATTGAAACCAATCCGCCGAAACGAGCACCGCGGCTGTACACCAGCCACATCGATTATGTCCGCAAGTCGATCAACACCATTATCCGCATGTTTATCACGTATCAACCGCTTAAGTTTTTTGGTACGGTGGGGGCGATTAGTTTTACGGCCGGGTTTCTCATCGGGTGCCGGTACCTGTACATTGCTATGATGTGGGAGGGAGGAGGGCATATTCCGTCGCTTTTGCTATCGTCCGTGCTGTTAATCTTTGGTTTTCTGGTGATTATGACCGGCTTGATGGCGGACGTGATCCGGTCGAACCGAAAATTGATCGAGGAAGTGCTCTATTTGCAGCGCAAATCTGAAATTCAGGATTCGAGTTAAACGTCACGTTGACTTGTAAGGAGAACAGGATATGTCGATCAAGAACAAGCTACGCAATCGCATTGATCAGTTTCTCTGGGAACGGGACTGGCTACAGGAACACGTCCATCACGAGGATCCGAAGATTCGCCTGTGGGCGTTTGACCGGTATACATACTGTTATCCGGAGGAGGCCGTGGAGGTGGCCCGGGAGCGGATTTCGGATGACGATGTGTTTCTGCGTCAGACGGCCACGTCCCACCTCGGTTCCCACGGGGAAGCGTCGGACTGTGAGTTGCTGAAGGAACAGTACGAAGAGGCCTCGGCGGCGTGGAAAGGGACGATCCTCAACGCCCTCGCCGAACAGGGAGATGAAGAGCTGTTGACCTACGGCGACGAGTTGCTATCGGATGATTCCGTGAACATTAACCTTGTGCTGTCGTTTATCGAGGCCGTCAAGACGCTGGACACCGAGCGGGCCGAATCAAAAGCGCGGGAGGTATACGAGAAAACCCGAACGGAAGCGGTATTCAGTTCACTCACCGGTTATTTCCTGCAGAAGGCCACACCGGAGGACCTGGCGGTGCTCTCCGGGCTGGTTCTGGAGAAACTCAGTGACAACGTCATGCTGAAGGTGCGCCATTACTGCAGCCAGGTTCGGGACGCGCTGTATCTGTTCAGCCCGACCGTCGCACTGCCCCGGATCGTGAAGGAAACCGATTCCCCGTCGGACACCATCCTCCGTTTCTGTCAGTCCATGGATCTTGAGGTGCCGTCGGTCGCTGAGGATACGGACATTCAGGAGGCGGTTGAACAGTATCGCGAGGGAGATGCGGTAGCTGCACTCTCTCAGCTCGGGAACTGGGGACGTGATCGCGTGGAGTCGCTGTCGGACGACTCGTCGTTGCGGCACCGGGAGCTGGCGTCCTTGCTGTCCGGGTTTGCGGATCCCCCGGAGAACATGGACGAGATCGAGGTGCCGGGTCGGCCCCTTGTTCGCCTGTTTCAGCTGGCGCTGAATGGCGTCATGCATTACGAGGAGATACCTCATCCCATCGAAGAGCTGGAGGAAGCTCAGGAGGATGATGCGTTTCCGCAGGATCTGTACGAGCGCGAATCCCCATTTCTGGTCGACCAGATCGCGTTGCTCGCCTCGAAGCGACGTATGGACAAACAGCGGTTGCTTTCCGACGCTGCATCGGAGGAGTCGTTCTTCCGCAGGGTGAAGGCACTGAAAATCCTTGCACTGACGGATGATCAGGAGGTGATTCCGGAATTGATCCGGGCGCTGAACAGTTCGAACAAACTGCTCTACCGCACGGGAGCACGGGCGCTGGTTCGATTTGGTCCGGTTGCGGTGCCGAAGATTGATCAGGCGATTGAAGACGGACGACTTGACGATGGGCTCGTCACGGCAGCGGACGTGCTGCGTCGGATTCCAACCGAGGCGTCCGCGGAGGTATTTCTCTCTTATTTCGATCGGTTCCTTAATGCGTCGGGCGTCGATCCCATCGCCTCGTTCGCCTCCGACCTCGCGGTTCCGGAGACGGCGGAGAAACTGCGTGATTGCCTCGATCGCAATCTGTTGATGGTGGGTGAACAGCTCGGGATCGTCTGTGAACTGTTCGATCTGGAGTTTCCCGAAGAGGAACGTATTCAGGAGGAGATGGAAAAGCGATCAGCACAGAACCAGGGTGGCCCCCAGACCGGAGGCAGTCCGTTTCCGGGAGGCGGCG
>CAZQNZ010000073.1:0-8582 GCA_964594615.1 uncultured Planctomycetia bacterium | reverse complement strand
AAGCTTCAGAAAAAGTACAGGAAAAACGGCAAGGATCTGGAGCTGGACGAACTGCTCGTCACCGGCGACGTGCTGTCCCGTCAGGAGCTTGATCGAATTCAGTCGCAACTGGACTCGTACGATGTTTCCTCGGACGGGGAGGCAACGTCCAAATCGGATAGCAAGATCGACACCGATGCGCTTTCCGACAGCAACATCGTGACGAACGTGGATGATCCGTCCATCAGACGTGCGACCGAAGAGGCGGAGCGGGAGGCTTTTCAACAGGCACGGTCAGAACGGGAGTCCGGGATCTCGGCCGATGATTCCATTCCGGGATACCAGATCAAAGGCGTGCTTGGAAAAGGGGGTACAGCTACGGTCTTTCGCGTCGAACGGGAGGATTCGGGGGAGACGCGCGCCCTCAAAATGCTGTATCCGAAACACCACGACGATGAATTTCAGGTCAAGCAGTTCAAGCGCGAGGGACGTCTGCTAATGGAATTCGATCATCCGCACATTGTAAACGCCTATAGCCTGGACCGTCATGAGGGGTTATGGTATCTGGAACTGGAACGGTTGCATGGGACCACATTGCTCGAACACATCCTGAAAAACGGTGCACTTGACGAAGACCGTGCGCTCGACATCGTGGTGGAAATTGCGGACGCGCTGAACTACATGCAGGAGCAAGGATATGTGCATCGGGACGTGAAGTCGGAAAACGTGATGTTACAGGAGGACGGGACGAGCTGTACCTTCGACCTGGGGTTTGCACAGGAAATTGGTGCGGAACCGGAAATGGACGAGGGGGAAACGCAGGGAACGGTGTATTACATGTCTCCCGAGCAGGCGAAAGGGCAACGGGAACTCGATATTCGAAGCGATATTTATTCGCTGGGGGTCACCCTGTATCAGATGGCGGTCGGAGAACTGCCGTTCGAGGGGAGTGAACCTCGTGAAGTGATGGCGAAGCAGGTTCGGGAGGAGCTGAAGGGCAAGAAGGTGAAAAATCAACTGTCCAGTCATCTCCATTACATCATCGAGAAGATGATGTCGAAGGAGAAAGACTTCCGGTTCCAGAGTCCCGCTGAAATTATCGAGGAGATCAACGGTTTCCGTCAGGCACAGGAGCATTTCGAATACGAGCCGGATCCCTCCGAAACCGACATTAACCCGTTCTAACCGGGCGGAGGGCTGTGATTCATAGAAGCAAGGACCTGGTCGAGCGCATCTGGTGGTCCCGTGATGAACTCACGGATCTCTCCCGTGGTGAACGGTATTTCTGGTATCTGCTCATTCCGTTTGGGGTCCTCTATGGAATGCTCGCACAGCTTCGTCACCTGCTGTTTGACCTGGGTGTGCTGGCCGTGCGAGATGTCGGAATTCCCACCGTATCGGTCGGTAATCTAACGGTGGGAGGGACCGGGAAGACTCCGTTTGTGGAATCGATTGCTCGCTCGCTCGGCCAGGAGGGCGTAAACGTTGCTGTGCTTTCGCGCGGGTACGGGAGCAGCGGGGAGGACGCCGACGATGAACGCATGGCGGGGCGTGACATGCCTGCCGGTGTGCGCCGGTGGGTGGATCCCGATCGCCTGAGGGCGGCAAAACAGGCGCTTCGCTCGACGTCACCGGATCTGTTCCTCATGGATGACGGCTTTCAGCATCGGCATATGCACCGGGACCTGGACATCGTGCTGGTGGATGGACTCCGGGGATTTGGCAACGGGTATCCGCTGCCCGCCGGACCGCTTCGTGAACCGGTGTCACAGATCCGTCGGGCGGACCTGGTCGTGATTACACGTACAAATCGGATTTCTCACAGGCAACGGACGCGGATGCGGCGTGAACTGCGTCGCCATTTGCAGGCTGATGTTCCCATTTTACATGCGGAACACCGTCCAGTGCGCCTGATCGAGCATGGCACGGGGCGTGAGGTGGCCGTAACGGATCTCCGCGAGATGCGCCTGCTGGCATTCTGCGGCATCGGCACGCCGGCTTCCTTCGCACATACGCTTCGGGACGACCTGAACCTGGACCCCGTGGACATGGAGTCATACCCGGATCACCACGACTATACCGACGGGGATCGGAACGAGCTGATGGAACGCGCCGAGGACGAACGGATCAAAGCTCTCATCACCACCCGAAAAGATGCCGTGAAGTGGCCGAAAAACACGTTCGTCCCGCTGTATTACGTGGACGTGGAGGTCCGGGTGACGCAGGGTTCCTCCCGCCTGAAAACCGCTCTTGACGAGGTGGTCAGGAGCGGATAGCGGACCACGTCTCGCGTTCGATGACGGTGGTGTGACGATTCGAACAACGTGATAACCGTTGACACGAAGGGTCCATCAAGGACGGCAACGAAGGGGGCCGATGCCTGTGCGGGGGATTTATCCCCCGGCTATACATGAACCGTCCTCTGCGAGGACGCTACCGCAAAAATAACGGAGCAGGAGGGGATCGGGATTGCGCGTTTACTTCAGCTTCACCCGGAACTTGCCTTTGCTCTTGTCGCGGTCGCCGGATTTCAGTTCGTCGATGGTATCACGAATTTCCGCGGCACGTTCGAAGTCCTTGTCCTCGGCGGCGTCGTACATCTCCTGTTCCAGGCGCCCGACGATTTCTTCCATTTCCGCGTTCTCGTCGTCCAGTCCGGCCATCTGTCCGGCGAGGTTGGTGGCTTCCAGGATCTGTTCAATGCCGGGTTTGATTTCCTTCTCGATGGTGGCCGGTTCGATGTCGTGTTTTTCGTTGTAAGCGATCTGTTTCTTGCGGCGGCGTTCCGTCTCATCGATGGCCCGCTGCATGGAGCCGGTAATCTCATCCGCGTAGAGGATAACCGACCCCTTTTCATTGCGAGCAACCCGACCCACTGTCTGAATAATACTGGTCTCCGACCGAAGAAATCCCTCCCGGTCCGCATCGAGTATGGCAACCAGGGTGACTTCCGGCAGATCCAGGCCCTCCCGCAGCAGATTGACCCCGACGATGACATCGTAGGTGCCATCCCGCAGTTCGTTGAGAATCTGCACGCGCTCGATGGTTTTGATTTCATCGTGCAGATACTTGGCGTTGATGCCTTCCTCCTGCAGATACTCGCTGAGATCTTCCGCCATCCGCTTGGTAAGCGTGGTGACGAGAGAGCCCTCGTTCTTTTCAGCGCGCTCCTGCAGTTCGTCGAACAGGTCCTGCACCTGTCCCTCCGCAGGACGGACTTCGATTTTCGGGTCCACCAGTCCCGTGGGGCGAATGATCTGCTCCACGACATCCCCCTTGCATTTCTTGACTTCATAGTCGCCCGGCGTGGCGGACATGTACATGACCTGGTTCTGCAGTTCTTCCCATTCGTCGAATTGCAGGGGCCGATTGTCCAGGGCGGAGGGGAGGCGGAATCCGTGTTCCACGAGGGTTTCCTTCCGGCTGCGGTCTCCCTCGTACATGCCTCCGATCTGCGGAATGGTCATGTGGGATTCGTCCACAATCGTGACGAAGTCGTCCGGAAAATAGTCCAGCAGGCAGTAGGGCCGTTCCCCTTTCTCCCGGCCGCTGAGGTAACGCGAGTAGTTTTCAATACCCTGGCAGAAACCGACTTCCTCCAGCATTTCCAGGTCGTATTCCGTCCGAGCTTCCAGCCGCTGCGCTTCCAGTAATTTGTCCTGTTTGCGGAGTTCCTTCAGCCGTTCCTTCAGTTCCTTCCGGATGTTGCGGATGGCCCGTTCCAGTTTCTTTTCCGGCGTCACGAAGTGCAGGGCGGGGAAGATCGTGATCCGGTCCATGTGCTCGATGATTTCCTCGGACACCGGGTCGATCCGGTAGATTTTTTCGATGTCCGTGTCGAACATTTCCACTTTGATCGCCGTCGTTTCGTAGGATGGAAAAATCTCGATGACATCGCCCCGCGCCCGGAAGGTGCCGCGGTCGAAATCGTACTCGTTCCGTTCGTACTGCAGGTCGACCAGGCGTTCGATGATGTCCCGGCGCTCGCGCGGTTCGTTCACGTCCAGGGTGAGGGTCATCCGGTTGTAATCCTCCGGCGAGCCCAGTCCGTAAATGCAGGAAACGCTCGCGATGATGAGAACGTCGTCGCGAGACATCAGCGAACTGGTGGCTTTCAGACGCAGGCGATCAATGCTTTCATTGATGCCGGCGTCCTTCTCGATGTAGATGTCCCGCTGCGGAATGTAGGCTTCCGGCTGGTAGTAGTCGTAGTAGGAGACGAAATATTCGACGGCGTTGTTCGGAAAGAACTCCTGGAACTCGGAGTAGAGTTGGGCGGCGAGGGTTTTGTTGTGTGAAATGATCAGGACGGGCCGATTGATGCGCTCGATGACGTTGGCCATGGTGAACGTTTTTCCGGATCCGGTCACGCCCAGAAGCGTCTGGTGTTCGTCGCCGCGTTCCAGCCCCTGAACCAGTTCGTTAATGGCATCCGGCTGGTCGCCCGCCGGTTCCATGTCCGAGACAAGATCGAAATCAGGCATGTGTTGGTGCTGTTTTTTAAAGAGGGTTTACTACAGGCCGTTATGGAGAATGAAGCATAGTTGAATGCGTGTATTATATCGAAGGATTGGAGGTGGGGCAATGGTCCCCGGTTCAACGGAGGTCCTCCTGGAGCACGGACCATGCTCCATTCGACGTTACGGACACAGCACGGCCCGTCCCTGGATCGACCCCTCACGCAGTTGAGAAACGACCTTCTGTACGTCTTCGAGGGGATACGTCCGGACCTCCGGAAGGATGCGATGATCAGCCGAAAAGCGCAGTGTATCACGGAGATCCGATCGGCCGCCGGAGGGCGATCCCAAAATTTTACGGCGTCCTTCGATGAGCAGCATCGGATTGACCTCCAGCGAATCCACCGTGACCCCGAGCAGGACGAGCCGGCCGTCCGGGGCGAGACCTTCGACCGCGGCGCTGTTCACCTCGGAACTGGGGGCCGTAGACAGAATCAGGTCCGCTCCTCCGTTCCAGGCCTGCAGTGCTTCACCCGGGTGTTCGTCCTGCAGGTTGATGAACGTATCCGCACCGAGGGAGCGGGCGAAGTCCTCCTTGCCCGGACTCGTGGAAAGCACGGCCACGCGTCGTGCCATCCTGCTGGCATACTGGACACCGAGGTGACCGAGTCCGCCCAGGCCCACCACTGCCACCTGATCGCTCGGTGACACCTCTCCGTTTCGCAGCCCGTTGAACGTCGTGATGCCCGCGCACATCAGCGGGGCCGCGTGCTCGGGATCCAGTGATTCCGGTACCGGTGTCGCGTCATCCGCCGGAGCCACCATGTATTCCTGATACCCGCCGTCGTCCGTGACGCCGGTCACCCGGCATTCCGAGCACATGATTTCGCGACCGCTCAGACATAAATCACACCGGCCGCAGGAGGTATAACGCCAGGGCATGCCCACGTATGCACCGTCCTCCGGTGCGTCGACGCCCGGTCCGCGATCCGTCACCCGTCCAACCACTTCATGGCCGGGCACAACGGGCAGGTTGGCCATGGGAAA
The DNA here is from genome assembly GCA_964594615.1 of uncultured Planctomycetia bacterium. Classification (GTDB taxonomy): domain Bacteria; phylum Planctomycetota; class MHYJ01; order CAYXQY01; family CAYXQY01; genus CAYXQY01. Next base: position 3,099 of record CAZQNZ010000073.1, on the reverse strand, counting down.
ATCCCCCTCCTGCAGATGCAGGTCCGAATGGCAGACCCCGCAGGCCTCCACCTGAATCAGAACCTCTCCACGTCCCGGTTCCGGGACCTCCCGCTCTTCAATCGTCAGATCCGATTCAAACGCGTTCAGTACAGCAGATTTCATGATGATCCTCCGGTCAGAATACGTGAAAATGGTGTGAGTTTTGTGATTGGTGCCCCCCTCAAGAAACCTCCTCCCCCTTCCAGCAGGAGCCGCATTTCAGCTTCACGGATAGAAGGCATTATAAGGGACAGTGCCCGTTGTCCTCCAAAACAGAGGAAGCGGTTAATGGAGTATATTCTGACAGGGTTCTTTGAACACATCGGGCGTTCCTGGATCGTGGAAAAACGAATGCGCGGGAAGCGGTGACCGGAAAACAGGATGATCCACCTGGATGCATGGAATGCGAGAGATCGAGGGTACGAAAAGCGGAGGCAAGCATGTGTACAACCTGGGGGATGCTCAACGAATATGAAGGGGCGAGCCTGATCCAGACCGTGTTCCTTGCAAAGCGTTCCGGCGTCGTTCTACAGGGCACGAAGTGCCATTGCTGCCCCCTGTCCACCGCCCACGCAGAGGGTGGACAGTCCGAGTTCCTCGTTGCGGCGGTTGAGTTCCTTCAGTACGGTGCCCACGAGGCGGGTGCCGGTGGTGCCGATGGGGTGGCCGATGGAGATGGCGCCCCCGTTGACGTTCAGGATCTCGTGATCGATTTCACCGATCGGTTCATCACGCCCGAGTTCCTTTCGGGCGAATTCCTCGTCCCGAAAGGCCCGGAAGTTGGCAATCATCTGTGCGGAAAACGCCTCGTTCATCTCGATCATATCGAACTCGGACAGGGTCATGTCGGTGGCATCCAGTAGCTTTGAGGTGGCGAACGCCGGACCGAGACCCATTCGTTTCGGGTCGAGACCAGCCGTCTGATAGGAGAGGAGTTCGCCGAGGGGATCCCGCTCCCACTGATCGACCAGCTCCGGAGAGGCCACGATCGTGGCCGCTGCACCGTCCGTAAGCGGAGAGGAGTTTCCGGGGGTGATGGTACCGGTTTCCCGGTCGAACACCGGATCGAGTTTCGACAGGGCGTCCAGGGATTGTTCCGGCCGGAACAGGTTGTCCTGCTCGACCACCTCGTCGTAGTCCGGAGGTTTGAAGACCGGAATCACCTCGTCGTCGAGACGATCTTCTTCCCATGCCTCGGTGGTGCGCCGGTGGCTCCGGAGTGCAAACTCGTCCTGTTCCTGTCGAGAAATGTCCCACTCGCGGGCAAGCAGTTCGGCCGTTTCCCCCATGTTCAGGTCGCAGGTGGGATCCGTGAGGCCCATCTCGAGGGCGACCACCGGGGAAAAGTCGCCGGGGCGAAAATCCGTCACCGCGCGGACCGTTTCCCATGTGGATTTTGACCGGCTCATCCGTTTAAATTTTTTCCGTGCCTTTTCCGGGAACAGGAGGGGGTACTGACTCATGGATTCCGTTCCGCCCGCGATGATCAGGTCTGCCTCGCCGCTACGTACTTTCCGTGCGGCTGCACCCACCGCTTCCATGCCGGACGCACAGTTGCGCTGCACCGTGTAAGCCGGGATGTGCTCCGGGAGGTTGGCCTCCACCGCGATGACCCGGGCGATGTTGGCGGCGTCATGGGGTTGCCCGGCGTTTCCCATGATGACTTCGTCCACGGCCTCCGTGGAGACCGGGAGACGCTGCGCAATTTCGGCCACGACGGTTCGACCGAGTTCCACCGCTCCCACTTCCGCAAGAGCGGTGTCCATTTTACAGAACGGCGTCCGTACGTAGTCGAGCAGGATGGGGTGCTGTTCCGCTGATCCAAACATGAGGCAATACTCCGTGAAATGATGTGAGGAAAGCGGTCACCCGTAAGTGGTCCGTGTACGAGGATCGCATTGTATCATGTCATCATCTGGATTGAAGGATCGAGCTCATGAATCAGCAGCGTCCGACAGCAGACGGGCAGGATCCGGACGGTTCGCTCTCCATGGGGGACGTGTTTGCCCGATGGTGGCCGCTGGGGTTGTCCTGGTTGTTGATGGCCGTCGCGCTGCCGGCAACCAACGCCGTCATTGCGCGGCTCCCCGAGGCTCGCACCCAGCTGGCCGCCTGGGGATCGATCGTGCTGCCAATTTCACTGGTGATCGAAGCGCCGGTGATCATGATGCTTGCCGCGTCCACGGCCTTATGTGACAGCAAATCGAGTTACGATCGACTCTGGCGATTCATGATGGGACTCGGGGCCGGGTTGACCGTGATCCATGGTCTTATTGCCTTTACACCGCTATTTGACGTGGTGGTTGTGGACTGGATGAATGCCCCTGAGCGAATGCAGGGCCCGGCCCGCATCGGATTGTGCCTCATGACCCCGTGGACGTGGGCGATCGCTCATCGTCGTTTTTTTCAGGGCATCCTGATTCGATACGGGTATCCGAAATCGGTGGGTGTCGGGACACTGGTGCGCGTAACCGTGATCGGCGTGATCCTGGGATACGGCTGGTGGGCCGGTTCGTTCTCGGGCATGCTGGTCGGTGCGTCGGCAAACGCAGCTGGTGCCGTCATTGAAATGGTGTTTATCCGCGCATGGGTTCAGCAGGTCCTCTCGGAACACTACAGCGGGGATTCGACGTCTCGGGAAGGGAGAACGATGTCCTGGATGAAACTGGCCCGGTTTTATGTCCCTCTGTCCCTGACGTCAATCCTCACGATGGCGGTGGAGCCTGTCATCGGCGCAGGGTTGTTGCGTCTGCCTCGACCCGTCGACTCGGCCGCCATCTGGCCGGTGACGCGCGGACTGCTGTTCGTCATGTACAGCACCGGGATGGCGTACAAGGAGGTGGTGGTCTCGTTGCTGGATCGAGTGAATCCGGTTCCGGCGCTCCGTCGTTTTACGTTCATTCTCTTCGGGATCGTGACCGGTCTCCTGTTGCTTACGGCCGCCACGCCGCTGTCGACCTTCTGGTTTTACACACTCACCGGTCTTGAGCAAGAATTGATTCCGCTGGCCCGGGAAAGTTTATGGTTCGGCGTATTGATTCCGGGCTTTATTGCCGTTTCCAACTGGTACCAGGGCGT
>CAZQNZ010000072.1:7337-11341 GCA_964594615.1 uncultured Planctomycetia bacterium | reverse complement strand
TGGATACGGGGGTTTCTATATCAAAATCAAATTAGCCGAACGCCATTGAGCGAGGCGCTTTCGTTCCCGGTGTGGGGGGATCTGACAGATCTTCGCTGTGCGGTCACCGCCGGACCCGTCCGGTCACGTTCTGTGTCCCGAACGTGAGTGAGGGGATGAATCATCCGATCGGCAGATGTGCGGGACACCGTCCGTTTCACTCCGCTGTTTGTGGGGCATTCCTGATCGCGGTGGCGTCGGGTACTGAACATAGCGGTCCCCTCACTGACGCTCGGGGCAAAGAGGGATATCCTTACCCTGTCACAGTCCGGGAACAGAGAAATCATCGTAGAATCTGTCGCCCGGTATAAAATTTACAGGATCCGCCGGGGACGGCGGTGCTCCTTAACCGTTATATTGTCAACTATAGATGTCCCTGACCAGTTCGGGTTCTGTTGCATATAAAGGGATCGAATAGTTCTTCATCGCTGAGAGTCCACTCTCGCTCTCTACCGGTTAGCCGTGTGTTCAGTCGATTCACTGGATTGGGCATCCCGGAGGAAAGAGCGGGCGACGTACCAGAGGACAGGTGGGATCGCTGCACTGAAAACAATCGCCAGGAAGGGATATTCAACACCGGCGTATCCGATGAATGCAAAGGTAAACCCGAGCGGTATCGAGCCGCAGGCAAGTGCAATCACGAAATACAGGAACGGCATCCGGGACAGGCCGGCCATGCAGGCGATGACTTCCGGCAGGAGCGGAAGCCAGCGCGACACGGCCACGATCCACCCGCCGGACTGCCGGAAGAGCCGTTCCCCCTCCTGCAGATCGTCCGGTGTGAGAAGGTACAGTGCAGCACTGCGGCCCAACCAGCGGCAGAGGACGTATCCGACGAATCCGGCCAGTATAGAGCCTGCGGCTGAGAGAAGACCACCAGCGACCGGTCCGTACAGGAAGCCGAGCGCGGACATGACGGCTGTACCCGGAATGGGCAGGAGCAGGTCCCCAACCAGCAGCGCAATGCCGGCAGCCCACGCCCACGACCCGTACTGCTGCAACCACTCCACGGCCGCTTTGCCGGAAAACCGGGCCTCAAACAGATCCCCCCAGATGAAAAAGGGAATCAGAAACAGGAGGGCAAGGGCAAAAAATATCCAGAACAGGCGTTTCATGGGAAGCAGATGGTCCGTCCACTTTTCAACTCGGCCGATTCATCTCCACATCTCTTTTCATGAGACCGGAGGAAATGACGGTGTATTGGGTCTGAAGCGTTCCAGGCGATCCATTCCGCCGCGGAGCGTGGGAATCCGTTTTTTGCCGAACGTTTTGCCCCCCGGTTCCGCTCCTTTTCACTCGCTTCACCGGTGGCTTCTAATGTCTCGCCCGCTCCGGGACTTGTGGGAAGATATTCTACTGTTTGATTTCATTTTTTCTCAAGCTCACACGAATGAATCACTTCCACGATGTGGACAGGGAGATCGCCATCCTCTGGTTCGAGGGCATCCTACATATATGTTCTCCGTTATGATCCCTTCAGCAACGTAATTTAGCGCGCTGACATGTCCATTGAACGCAGCACATTTCACCACCGCCGCTCGCCCCGGGCCGGCCTTTCAGTACCCCCTACCTCCTTCGGATAGACCCAGAAACGCCGGCGACCTCGGGTACGGGCATCATGAATCGCTGTGACCCAGGAACCTGCAAACATCGGCCCGTGAACTGCGTCACCCGCTGAATGGGTTGAATGACTCCGCAGTGAACACAATTACGAAGTGGAAGAATCTCCCTTCGACGTGTCCGAACGGTCCGAACTGGAGGATGTACCGCCCTCGCTGCCGATGTCTCCGGGCTGTTCCATCGGGTCCTCCGTCTGCAGGTCTTCTTCGGATATGGACGCTTCCCCGGTCTGCTCCTCGACGTCGATGTCACTCATGGCTTCACTGATCTTCTCCGGATCGAGCAGGTCCTTCACCTCGTCCGGAAGGTCGGAGAGCGGTGTGCCTTCCAGGGCCCGGTCGACCGGAAAATCCGTATCCGACAGGTTGCGAGCCACACGGCCGACGGTGCCGGAGAACTCGAAGGGGAAGAAGAAGGAGTTGCTGCGCTCTTCAGAAGCCGTTTCCAGTGCTTCCAGACTGCGGACGATGACGGCCTGCTCCCCCATCGTCTGGCTGGCCACCGCCCGGAGGTACAGGGATTGCGCTTCTCCCTGCGCCACCCGAATCCGTTCCTGCTTTTCTCCTTCGGCCCGAATGATCCGGGACTGTTTTTCCCCTTCCGCCTTGAGAATTTCACTGCGTTTTTTCCCCCGCGCTTCCGTGACCATCGCACGGCGACGCCGTTCGGCACTGGTCTGTTCCTCCATCGCCTGACGAACGTCTTCGGAGGGATGGATGTTCTTAATTTCGACGCGTTTTACACTGATGCCCCATTCGTCCGTCGGCTCCGCCAGTTCTTCCTGAATACGTGTATTGATGATGTCCCGCCGGTTCAGCGTCTCGTCGAGTTCCATGTTACCGATCACGGCACGGAGGGACGTCTGGGAAAGGTTCTGCACCGCCCGCCGGTGATCTTCAATCTCCAGGAACGTTTTCTTGACGTCCTGAATTTTAATGTAGATCACCCCATCGGCGGTCACCGGTGCATTGTCCTGCGTGATGACATCCTGTTTGGGAACGTCAATCGTCTGTTCCCGCATGTCATACGTGAACAGAGAGCTGACGAACGGGGGAACGAAGTTGATGCCGGGATCCAGCACCCGCCAGAAATCACCGAACACCGTCAGCGTGCGTTTCTGATACGGTTTGACAATCGTGAACGAACTGTAAAGGGCTGAAATCAGAACAAAGCCCAGGATCGACAGAATAATCCAGTCCATGAGCACACCCTCCTTAATTTGTAGATTGGTTTCACGATTCGTCCGACGTTGACTCCACAATGAGCACACTACCTCCACCCGGATCGATGACGGTCACCTTCTCGCCCTGCGGGATCTCTCCGTGCTCCGTCCGTGCCTGAAATTCCGGGTTGGACCCCACCCCCCGTAACCGAACCCGTCCGGACTCCGGGGTGACGGTCTCAATGACGGTCGCGTTCTTCCCCCTCAGATCCTGGCTGTCGCTGGTGGTATGCTCCTGATCGGTCGGTCGGGCCAGCATCCGGCGATACACGAAGTAGAACCCGCCCCCGACAACCAGAGCGATCAGGCTGAGGAGAAACACGTCATGATCCGCCCCATGCATACCGATGCCGGTAGCCATTCCGATGAGGCCGGACACAAGAAGCCCGATGCCGAACACCATGGAGTTGGCCCCCGGTACGAAGGCTTCGTTAATCACCAGCAGGGCCCCCACAACCACGAACGCATGTGCCATCGTGACTGCCAGAGGACCTATGTCGAACAGTTGACCGACCAGTAGCTCCGTCATGCTCTCCTGCCACCAGGTGACGTAACGAATATCCAGGCGATCACGTAGAGTATAACAAGCGGAAATACGTCAAACAAGAGGTATAGCCCAGGGATCGATTGGCGATTCTCGACAGGGGATTATGATCCTTCGAAATCATGCAGCGATGTAGAGGCGGTAGATCTATATTTGCGGATCCAGGTACCGATTTTATATCGATTGAACGGCGGGGGGCAAATCCGGATGTTTTTTCTTTGAGTTGAAACCATTAGGAATGGTGCGTTCCATGACGATCCATTTCCGCACCTTCGTTCGGAAATCCACGGATGGATCCTGAATTTCACCCCCGGTTCCCTCCGCCTTCGGTGTCGGTCACCGGGGGCTAAGACTATTGCGCTCCCTTCGGGAGCTTAAAGAAACTGCAATCACCTCAAACGGATGTTCGGATGTGAATACACCCGAGAAATGGGCATAAGAATCGCAGATCCGGATGGAACCCCGTATTCCAGCGTGAATCCTCCATGATACCGAACCACTGAACGGATAAAAGCAAAACCAGGAGACCGGGAAACCATCTCGCGTTACGTCAGAGCGTTTGCATTCGTACGGTCGACA
>CAZQNZ010000072.1:0-7237 GCA_964594615.1 uncultured Planctomycetia bacterium | reverse complement strand
CCATTGACGTTCAACCTCAGCGGACGACCATTCGTTTCACCGAGGGCGTACCGCACGGACAGTTTGTAGGTCCCGGCCGGTACGTTCTTTAGTTGCAGTATGAGGGCCCCGTCTGATTTCTGCGTGAAGTTCACGTACCCGTCGCCCGAGTACCCATCATGGTTTGAATCGATTTTCGGCCCGCTGAGTTTGTGAGCGTGTTCCGCCTGGAGCCTTCCATCCTTCAGTTCCTCAAAATCGGTCGGGGCAAAGGCCTGGCGGTTCACTCGCGCACGAGCCGCTGCCACACGTACCTGTCGGTGATCATCTTTCAGTGCATCTTCAATCGTCGTCTGACCAAGCGCACCGAGCCCTTCAAGCGTCCAGATGGCGTGAATGCGACCGATGTGATTGTTGCCACTTCGTGCCGCCTGTCGGAGGTCATCGTAGACGGACGAATCCTCACGACGAATCAACAACCGCTGTGCCCAGTCGCGATGCCAGCCGTTCGGGTGAGACAGGAGGTCCACCAGCTCGCCGGAGGGTTTTTTCCGGAGGGATTCCGTACTGGTACGACGCGAATTCTCGTCGTAGGTGATCCGCCAGATGCGGCCGAGCCCCACCGGTTCGTCAAGGTTCCGGGCCAGCACCTGTTTTTTCAGGTATTTGTCCGTCATATACGTCTTATGCTGGATAATGCCCCGGTAAAAGTCAACTGCGTAGAGGGTCCCATCCGGTGCATTTTCCACATCCACCGGTCGGAACCGCTCGTCCCTGGACGCGATAAACTCACGCTTCTCCCACTCCCGGTCTTCAAACGTTCGATGTTTTGCCGTGATGTCCGATCCATCCCGTTTCATCTCGAAGAATGAAATCACGTTTCCGGTCGGGTCCGGAACGAACACATCCTCGCGCATGGACTCCGGAAACTTGTCGCCGCGATACACCGTCTGCCCGGCCACGCCGGTGGTGGTCTTCAGCCGTCCGTCTTCGCGCAGTGTGTTTGGACGGTACCCCCTGTTGACGCCCGGGTTGATTCGGATGGGAAACACGAGGTTGTCACTCGGCACCGATTTTGAACTGGTATCTCCGTCCGTCAACTTGTCGTTGTGTTTCTTGAGGTTCTGCGGGAAATGTTCCGTCCGGAGGTAATTGGAGTTCGTATTGTAGTACAGTCGTCCGTAGCTGTCCTGGGCAATACCCCACTGACCACGGAAGCGTGTATTGTCCACCTTCAACTCCGGTTCGCCGTTTTCAAGATCGAACAGAAACCGCCGGTTGCTCTTCGCATTGTAGATCCAGTTATCGATAGCCATACGGAGACCGTTTTCCCGGTGCTCCACGTTTCCGCTTTTCGCATAGTTATCAAGCAGTTCGACTTTCCGGTCGGATTGAAGGTCCCCATCCGTGTCCTGAGCGTACCACAGGTGAGGGGGTTCGGCGATCAACACACCACCCTCCACCAGTGCAATGGCCCGGGGCATCACCAGATCGTCCATGAACACCGTTCGATCCTCGTAATACCCGTCGCTGTCGCTGTCCTCCAGAACGGCAATTTTACCGATCGGCTGATCTTCGCCGGATCCGTCGACGTCGTGCATGTACCCACGCATCTCGACGACCCACATGCGCCCGGACGCATCCCAGCGAACCACCACCGGATCCACGACATGCGGTTCGGCAGCAGCCAGCTCAATGGAATACCCCGGGGCCGTTCGAAAGGTTTCATGCTGTTCCTCCGGTTCAAGGGCGGGCGCAGGCGGAACGTCCCAGTGTTCTTTCCAGTTATCGTAATCTTTGGCACTCACCGAACAAACGGAGGCCAGCACCAGAAGTACGACGATGGCGGGTTGGATTAGATAAGAGCTCTTTTTACACATGGTGGAGGACAAACAATTTGAACACGATTGATCGGCGAATGAGCACGGGCGGCAGGTGCTCGGGGTGGGCGGGGTCCGGCCGTCGAGAGCGGACCAATACAAATGATAGGTTAATTGGATGATTTATTCAAAAATACCTGGTACATGCTTGGTGCGTTATTGCCACCAAGACGAATCTTTCCGGCCGGAAACGATTTACGGTATAACCGGAATGGGACGTCGGTCGTCTGGAGGACGTGATCGGTGCGCTTGAACGACGCCATCCAGTCGGGCCGGTCGGCACGCTCGTCAAGGGCAATATATACGGTGCCTGGAACGTTGGTACGAAACTGAGCGACCGTCCCGGACGCCCCGGAATCGTCATTGGCGGTGCGAATAAAAACCATCTCTTTGACCGGCGCGGGGACCTCCGTAAATTCGTACGATCGATCGACGAAAACGCGATCCCCCTCCTCAATTCCATCCTCGACGACTTCGTAGGACGCCCCTGTTTTCACGTTGAGGTCTTTGACATGAAGTAACGACTGGTATTCCTGTTTCGAGAGCCTGTCAAATGACGCGGTTTTGATGCCCGAAATACGTTTCTCCTTCTTGAAGAGAGCCACCTTCAGTGTGGTATCCGAGGTGAGTTTGATGGGCTCGTTGTAGATCGGGGAGCTGGCGGACGGGGTTGAGCCGTCCGTGGTGTAACGCACATGATGCTGATCCCCATTCGAGAGCGGCGAGTTCACTTTGACCTTCTGGGGATGATAGAACTGCCCGCCGGACGGCGAGATGGACAGTGGATTTTTGCTCTGGAAAAAATCGGGTGCATCACTTTTTTTTTGGTCCGGCGCGTATAGTTGAATGTTCTTGAACTGAGCTTGATCGTCGAAACTGCCAAAACCGATGCGTCCGAAGGCATGCGTGGTATCGGATGCTGTCATTTCCGGTTCATCCATGTCATCGATATACACCTCAATCTCGCCGGATTCACCGTCCCGGAAGACACGGATGTGATGCCACTGCCGATCCGTCCAATCCACGGATCTGTCCACCTCCGCGTGGTTGGTGATGGCCGTCCGTGGAGCGTCATCAACGATGAAGGTCTGATGAGCGTGCTTATCCCGGGAGACCCCCATATGTGTGTAGTAATAGTTTGCCGGGTCCACAAAGTTGTAGAACACACACACATCCATATGGTTGTATTCCTCTCCGATCTGTTTGGCATTGAAATCCAGAAGGAAACTGTTCACACTCGGTTCGTTCACCAGACCAATGTTATGCGGTGACCGATGTGGTGGTTTGTAGTCTTCCCCATCCTTGTTCTGCTGAAGCACATGGCGGGCGCCGTTCATGATGGGTTCCCGGCTCCAGTCCCCCGGGCTGGAAAACGAAAATTGCTGGAGGGATTGCTCGTCCAGAAAATGCTCGTTGAACTGCAGATCAAACTTTTCCGGCACGTACGAGGGCTTATATTTCTTCGCGTAACGCCGGTACCGCTGTTTGATGTTCGCATCCTCATGGTCCCCCCTGATGAAAAGGAACCGATAACTGAACGTGACCTCTCCCCCTTCCTGAACGGTCATGGATCCGTTGTGCTTATTTCCCTTGTAGTGGCTGTACCCGAAGGGATTGGCTGAAATCAGACCGTAATCCCTTGCATGCCAGGTGGTGGGATGCCGGGGATTCGTGGGATGATCGAAGATCGCTACCCCCACTTTTTTTCCGTCAATTTTATCGGAATAATGCACCCACTTCGCGGACTCCCCCCAGACCGGCTTCCCTTCGGTGCCGTTACTGTTGATGGCATGAGCTCCTTTGTCAATTCGGAGGTTGGGATGGGTGCGAAAGCCCATCGTCCCTTCTTTCGTATCACCGATGTTGAGATCCCCTTCCGACGCGTGAAGGGTGATTTCATAATCGATCGCTCTGCCCTTCGGGACGGACCTAAACGTGATTTTTCGCGTGTCGGTCAGTATTTTCGTTCCATCTTCATCCACCCACCTGTTTCGGGTTTTCAGATAATTATCCCCGATATCCAGCACATCGCTGTGAACCGTTTTCGCTCCCCCCTGGTGCCAGAAATCCACCCCATTCATTTTTCCATGGGTGTACATCAGTGATTTGTGGTGAGGATGGTCCGAGGATTCTCCCTGAACCCCTTCTTTCATGGGATACTGCCGGTTCATACGCAGTCCGTCCGGACCGTATATCGGATAAAGGATGGGTAACGGATATTCATCCACGATGTAGTTGGTGAACAGTTCTCCGTCGATTCGAACCTGTATCCGATTCTGATCGTGCTGAGGAACCAGTTCAACGTCGGATTGCGACTGGGCGATCGATCCCGTGAACAGGACGAGAGAAACGAAACCTAGGATCAGTTTGATTCGAAATTGTTTCATGAGGTCGGAGGAATGAAATAACAAGATCATGGGACGAGCTCAAGGGATAATACCTTACACTAAATGGCATCATATATTCAAATTTTGGGCCTTTGATCCCTCGTTCACTTCCATTTCACGCAAGGGCATTGATGGGCTGTCGGTGTATATTTGTTCTTTCGAGGCACGCGCCTCACTTGATCAGGATGAGACGATCTTCTGAACGGACAACCCTAACTCCGTCGAATGAATTTTGTCGATCCGCCAGCGACCTCATACGTGTGATCCGATTTCGCACCCCTTCCCGTTCAATGGGTGACAGCACCGCCGAAGTTCCGTTTCCACCCCCGCTTTGCATAAATTTCGGTCCGTTTTTGCCAATTTCCGAGAATGCCCCCCTGGTAGACATATTCGGCAAAAAAATGCAAAACAGCATGTCAGGCATGCCGGGTTGTCTCTCAACTAAAATACCTTTTGTACGGCATTTCCTCCTCAAATCATCCTGACACGTAGCCAACCGGACGCTGAGAACCCATCCGCTTGGCAGATCGGGTCATGCTGTATCGTCACCAGAAGGTCCACACCGGAAGACACGAGGGTTTGGTGATGAATTGATCCCTCCCTGGAACCCCTATCCCAGATACCGAATCAGCTCCAGCGTGGTATGGAAGCCATCCCGGTAATTCAGTTTGACTTCATCCATCTGTTCCTGCAGGGATGCCAGGTTAAGCCCTTCCTTTTCTTCATGTTCTCCCTGTTTTTTCGCAGACGATCCGTCCAGATCCTGCGTGAACTCTTGCCGGGCGACCTGCTCGACTTTCGCATGGAATCGGCTATCGTCGACCTCGATGTGGACCTCCACATATCCCTCCTGATCGGACGGTGCCGAAAGCTGTTTCATGTTATCCATGCCGGAAACCACAGCCTCGGTGAGGCGTTGAATGGTGTCAGTGGGGACACGGCGAGCTTCAAGCAGATCGAACATCGCTTCCTGCATTTCATCTTCCGGAGCAAATTCACTGAAAAGGAGTGAATCCGCATCGGGTTTGACGTTTTTGATCATCTCGATTCGATGTTCTAATAGGGGTTCTGACGTATGAACTCAATGAAACTTCATCGGAATATTGTAGACGAACGCCATACCAAATCGTTTCAGCCGATTATCGACGTCCTTCGATCGGCTGATAGGCACCGGTATGTTCATGGCGAACAGTGAATGAGTGGTGAGACGTCCGATTGAACCAGACCACTCATTTGTAATTCACCTGAACCACCGGATAGGTTTCTACGGGCGTTGTAGAGTCTTCGTCCATTGTTGCACGTCGAATCAACCGTCGGATCCACGGTGAACACATCGTACTCATGGACGATTCAGCGGTGTATCCTGACCGTTGCCGACGCCTGATCTGAGAATCACTGAATCAACTGACTAACGTATCAACCACATGCTAACTCCTCAGCAACGGTACAAATATCGCACACAGGGCATTTCACTGACGGGGGCGGATCATTTTCACATGAGCCTGGAACGGGAATCGCGGCGTTTTTTTAACGCCAGTCACCAGGCGCAGCTCGTGCTCCGTCTGGGTCCCGGATTCGACCGCGATTCATTCTGCGAGGTGGTGCAGAGGATATACCGGACGATCCCCTTCCTGCATGCCTCGATCCGTCCGAAATGGGGAGGCCTGTTCGGGCCGTCGGTTTATCACGCTCCCGTCTCTCCGGGCTCCGCACCGATCCACGTACACGATCACGAGATTGGCAACCGACATTCGACGTCACGCGGTACCCCCCGATTCATTCGCAACCTGCTCAATTCGGGACCACATGATCTTCGGAACGATCCCCTGATCCGATTTGACCTCGTCGAAAGCGATGAGGAAACCCTTCTGGCCATCACCTGGCATTTTCTGTTGTTCGACGGCAAAGGCATTACCAATTTCATCCGACTCCTTTCCGAAACGGCAGCCAATCCGCACGGTGACATCCCGCTCGATTGGACGGAGGAAATAAGATCGCCGATCGACCTGCCCAACCTCCTCGAACGACTTCGGATACAGCGTTCCTGCACCGAGACCATGAAACAGCTCGCGAAACCCCAGCCGACCTCACCGGCGGGGCCGATACGCAGGATGGAAAAACAGCTTGATTATGACATCCATCGGTTCCGCCCGGCGGAAACGGACTCCTTTGACGAACTGGCTCGTGCCGAAGCCGGTGTCATTTCTCCGATGCTGTTCTACCTCGCCATCACGATTCGCGCTCACCACCGTGTCTTTCATCACCGTTCCAGCGTGCCTTCACAGTACCTGGTCCCGGTGGCGGTGGACCTCCGCAAAGGAACGGACATAAATCCAACCTTTCGCAATCATGTGACGTTCCTGTGGTTCAGCGTTGCACCATCGGAACTGCACGATCGGCAGGGTCTGATTGATTTATTAAAGGAGCAGAAACGCTCTCAAATCCGGGACGAATTTCCCCGAAAAATGGCGATATCCATGGAAAACAACCGGTATATCCCAGCGGAGGTCAACCGGCGTATGATGCGTTCTCAGACGGGGGGTGAACTCTGTTCGTTCTTTTTTGCATACACGGGTCCACTGCTTTCCGACTGTTCGGAACTGTGCGGGGGGCAGATCCTGGATGGGTTTCCCACCGCCGGTGTGCCCCCATCGCCCGGGAGCAGTTTTGTATGGAGTCTTGTCCACGGTCAGCTTACCCTCACACACCTTTACCAGCAAGGTGCGGTCCGGGCGGACGAACGCGAGTTGATGCTGGACCAGCTACGGGAGGAATTTCCCGAATCCCTGGATCCCACCATCCGTTGATGTGAAATTTCGGGCAGATTCGGTCGGCTACTTTTCAAAAAGACGGCTCGATCTGATTAAATGAATCACTTCTGAAGTCGGTGTCGCGCCCTCCGTTCGTCTGATCATGCTACAGGGTGGTCGACGATGAAATTCCGCCCCTGGTGGATTTTGAATCGAAGGGATACAGCAGAGCAAGCGATTA
>CAZQNZ010000071.1:0-11477 GCA_964594615.1 uncultured Planctomycetia bacterium | reverse complement strand
TCCGGTCATCGATTTGGGAGGATTGCAGAGAAAACAGAGCTCCTGAAGGGAGCGAAAGATGGTCGCCGCCGGTGACCGACGCCGACGGCGGAGGCAACCGGGGGGTTCAGATCACGCGACATCAACGGGATTCCCGAGCGTACGCGAGGGAATGGATCGCATGGAACGCGCTATGCCGGTCTATCGATCGCCGGAAACATGCGGAACGGTTTGTTTATCCCTTCCAGGGGTTCGGGGATGTTGTCGGATTCACACCGGTACACGGAATTTCTTCCCGCTCTACGACACTTGACCCGTTTCACCACCTTTCTGAAAAAGCCCGGCCGCAAATCAAGCCCTCCTCTTCACTTGCGTTGAAGTGAATGGGTATCTTCAGGTGTTACGGTACCCGGTTCAGCGTGTAATATCCCGTATCGGGAGCAGGAGAGGTGCCATCTGCACCGGGGACGTCCGCTTTGATCATATACACCCGGGGGTTGGGCATGTTCTCCAGTTTCAGTTGAACACGTCTCCGGGACGAACTTACGTTGATCTTTTGGGGGGTTATCTTCGTCACATCTTTTTTGTCGGATCCATAACTCGCGTGGTAATTGTACGTCCAGTGTTTCATCGTGTAGTTGTTCGGGTTAAGCGCCTTCTCCCGGTCAATCGGATGCGTGTAGAAGAGTTCAAATCCATACGATCGCGCCCGGATCGTTTTGATCGTAAAAGGGATGGTTTCACCGTCGTAAACAATGCGCTGAAGGCCATTCTGGTTCTTACCGCTTGCTTCCCAGCCTCGATCGATCTGCCCCACCCAGATACTTCGACCATCCGGTCCAAATTCCGCTCGGGCGATGCCACTCTGCAGGCGATCCACAAAATTGATGACAGCGCCCTGGTATTTTCCCTTGACGTTCTGAAGGCTCACACGCATGACGTTTCCCCTGCTCTGATCTCCAACAAAAAACTGTCCCTGAAACGGTCCAAATTGATGTTCATCCGTATAATATACCGGTTCTCCGGGGTGGTGTCCGGCTGCTCCATACGGAAACCATACCGCCGGACGACGTCGCATTTGCTTAAATTTCTTTGACGGGACGTCATTGAGATTTTTATCTTTGAACTCGGGAAGGTCCATAAGAGATGCGGGATGTCCGTGAAATGCTCCTTTCTTCACCACATGCAGGTTGGATGTCGGCAACCAATCTCCCTGCCCGTCCGTCACGACAATACTATCGTCCGGTGTGATTTCCAGACCCATTGCGGAACGGAATCCGTATGCATACGGGGTAACCTTCCCCTGCGGAGATATCTTCATTAACCAGCCCCGATACGGAGCGTTATGTGACATCGAGGAGCCTCCCACACGCGGTCCCATCGTGGAGCTCAGATTCAGCATAACGTAAAAGTTCCCTTTGCTGTCACGCACCGGGCCGTACGCGTACTCATGATAGTCCCGGGAGAGTCCCCATTCGTCCGCGATCGTGCGGTACTGCTCGGCGGTCCCGTCTCCGTCCGTGTCGACCAGGGCCGTAAGTTCCGGTTTCTGTGCCACGTAGACCGTTCTCTGTTCGGCATTCCGATCGACCAGTATACCGAGGGGTTCCTGAAGATGCTGAGCAAACAGGTTCCATTCACCGTCTTTGTACGACAACACCTTGCCGTATCGTGTGCAGATGTACGCCGTATCGTCCGAAGCGAAATCAATTCCGCCCACTTTCATCACCACATCCTCCGGGGTTTCAAACGTTTGCACACTATACCCCTCCGGAAGCAGTTTCGGCTCCGCGAAAGCCGCAAGGTGTAGTGCAAGGAACGTGGCTGCAACGCAAACACAAAGCAGATGCATCTTATGAAAACGGTGAGTCCTCGAACTATTCATGATGTTCTACTTTTCACTCCGTGAACGAATATTCTGCAAAGACATTTCACCCGACAGGAGAACCCACTTGAATGCGACAAAACAGGACGTATTATTCGAAGGGGTCAAATTAATCATTGTTTATGATGATCGTGAACTTCTTCTTTTTGCCAATCTTCAGCGTGCGGTCGTCCACCCACTCCCCGTAACGGGAGGTCACGTTGACCTTGCTCCGATTGATCCGAAAGTAGATCGGTTTCTCAGGCCTTTTCAGAAATTTGTAGGTCAGGCGAACGGCCTGCTTCTTCTCGTTCCCTGTGACCATATGACGGACGGGTACACCGTTAAGAGAAAATATGAGAACCGGCACGTCCCCGTCGATTTCGTATCCGTTGAATTCGACCTCGGGAACTTGTTCCGGGTCGCCGAACCGCACCGGCTGGACGCCTTTCAGCCCTACGTCAAACCGTCTCCCGACAACGTTTACCATCCATCCACCTCGACCCTGTCCGCTTTTAAGCTCTTTTTCACCAACAAGCCCACCCACGTTCAAAAACCCGTCCGTCCAGGCATAACGCACCACACCGTTCACCGTGTCAAACACGTAGTGAGGCCCACCCGGCAGGCCGACCGCGAGAGACCGTGGAGGTACATCCGGAAGAATAGCTCGAACCACGTGCGGCTTTTTAACCGGTTTCACCAGATAATCCACCGTGGTGTCAAAATCCGTCTCGGACAGCAAGTAACGGGTATTACCCGGTCCGACAATGGCCTGGGCAAGCACGGAATCGTACTGCCATTGAAAATACTCCAACCGATAGTCGTGTAAGCCCTTTTTCAATTTTGCCCTTTTTAGGGCCAGTGAAGCCTGTTGTAACTGGTCGTAATTCAAGACGAGATCCCCATCAATGAACAACCGTGCTCCGTTGGATGACCGGTGGAAAATACGGTACATCCCGGTCTGAGGGACGTAAATTTTTCCTTCAAACACCATCCCAAACCGAGTATCTTTATTGCGTGGGGCAAGCGTCAATTTGTTGTCCGATAGGGTCCCACTCTTTTTCACCTCGAGTTTGTCGAAATCCGGAAGCGAGGTCCAGAACCCTTCGTAGTATTTATAAGACAGGTCCGAAAGGAATACGTTTGTTTTTTCTCCATCGGCGATACGGTCTGCTCCCGACCTGTCAGCATCATTTTCGGCGTTGTTTCTGGTGGAGGTTCCACTGGCATCCCCTTCTGAATCTTGGTTCTCCCCTGTCACCACATGCATCACGCCGTTCATGGAACTGCTGTGCCCGGGCATGGTGCAGACGAACGGGTGGTCACCCGGTTCGCTCGGCGCCTGAAATGTGATGGTTTCCTTCTCTCCGGGGTCAAGCAGGGATGTGTGAAACAGAATTTCCTTTGAATCAGGAACATAATTGTTCTGAATCGGATTTTCCATGCTCCGGGCATCCCGAGCAATCTGAAGGGCAAACTCCTTGTCGCCGGGTGTTAGAATGAGCAGATTGTGCTGCAATTGACCATTGGAGTTATCAAAAATGAGCTTGATATTGCCGCCAGCCGGGACGGTGAACTCGTCAATGTCATACACCATCTGGCCAGGACGGACCCCGACCTCGATGACCTGATCAAAATCCTGATTCTGCGCAACGGAGACCCCCTGAAACCAACAGGCCAGAAACATGACCAAAAAAAACAAAGGAGCCTTCCTACATGGGCTTTGACGTTCAACACTTGGGACTCTCATTACGTTCCTCCTCGTGTATAGAAACAGTTGCGGCAGCATACACCATACTACGTCAAGTTTGTCTGAAAAAGATTATTCTATTTCCACTCATGCTCAACCTCATGTTCTGGCTATCCGCCATTGCTCACCTGCAAAGTTTGAGCATGTCACGTTATGGCCTCGTTCTGCTCCGCCTTCCGTACTGTAAGCATGATCGGTTGGACCGGCTTACGAGCCGGTGAGCTGGGGGAGGGCGCCGAGCTTTTCGGAGATGCTTTTGATGTAATCGCCGTCTTCCACTTCGACGGTGAGGGTCAGGTGTTTGCGGGAGAGGTGAAATGTGACGTTGACGGGGTTGTTCTCCTCCTCGTCTTCCTGGCTGTTCACCGCTGCGGACAGCAGTTCGTTGTAGGTGGACTGCAACCCCTGGTGATCCCCCCGATTCAGTTCCAGGTTTCGAATGAGTTCGTTGCCCAGCCCCAGCGCCTGTTCGACGTGTTCCTCGGTCGGACGAAATGAGAACCGCAGCTGGTGTACGTGCGACTCCTCCCGGTCCGGGAACCGGACCAGTTCCGCTTCGATCTGGGCAAATAGTTCCATCAGCTCGAACGGCTCGACCAGGTGATTGTCCTCCCAGATCTTGAAATCCACCGGCTGGTCCTCCGGATCCTCCCCCCGGTCATAAATTTTGATGACCGACACCAGCCGGCTGCCGGGCTGAATTTTCAGTTCGCGCAGGAAATCATCTCCCCCCTCCACCTGGTCCTCCAGAATCACGAAGGACGGATCAATGTCCCGGTATTCCTTCAACGCGTCCTTGCTGCTGTCAAAGATGTGAAAGTGATCCAGCTTGTCGAACAACCGCATCCGGATGATATCCACAAATTCATCCGGGTTGTTCACCAGCACGAGGATGTTCGGATCCTGCTCTTCGATCAGATCTTTCAACCGATCCGTGTTTCCCTCCGGACCGGCGGGAGCCGGTTCCTCCTGCGGTTCCTCCGGTTGTTCCTCCTCCTCCTCTTCTTCCGCCGAGGACAGCTCCACCCATTCGCCCGGTTTGTATCCGATGACGAGCCGTTCGTCCGTTCGGTCGTGGATGTGAATGGAAAATTTGCACTCGTGTGCGGGGCGGTCCTTCACCAGATGGACCGTCCAGTCGAAGGACGTGACCTTTCCATGCACGAGAGGCCGGCCCCCGGTGACGGTGGCCATGTGGTGCACGTCGAGCCGGTCCGGACAGGGATCCAGCACGAGCTTGTCGCCGGACAATTTCTGGTTGAACACCTCGAAGGACCCGCCGTCGTACAGGTCATGGTCATACGTGCCGCTGATGCCGGCGGCGGAAACGAGGTAATCCGTTTGCGTGCTGACGATCTCCGACGCCTCCTGCCAGTTGGTCTCCGAGAGAAGGAAGAAGTCCGCCCGTTGAATCAGATCCGGCAGGTCCTTGTTAAAACCGGTAATGCCACCGATGCCCAGCAGGTCTTCGTCCTGGCCGGGCAGTTCCACCATCTCTCCGTCGCTGATCCGGAACGAGAACCGTTCGTCGTCGAACAGCTCCTCGTCGATGCCGAGGTCGTGTTTCTGGTTGAACTTCCGCATTTCCTCCACGGACAGATCGAAACGACCGGGCACGAGAATCACGTTCTCGTTCAGCTTCTCGTAGGCGGAGAGTACCTCGCGCAGGTGATTTTCCAGTGCGAGCCGGTAATCTTTGCTCTGCCGGTTGTCCGTTTCCAGGATGTGCTGATCCAGCGATCCCCAGAATTTCGGATCGTGGTCCCGTCGAACACTGTCGCGGATGCGCTTGAACTTGTTCCGTAAATTGGTGCTCAACGGCACGTAACTGTTCAGCACCGCGGGCACCTCCTCCGCCTCGGCCAGCTCGTTCAGGTCGTCGACCTGCCGCTGGTTCTGCACGGGGCCGGCGGTGTACGCGAATCGGGGGATGGGATCACTCATTTTCTTCGTGCCGCCGCTTGATGATGGATCGAATGTCCTTGATCGCGCCCCGGGCATCGCCGGTCAGCAGCATGCTGCGGATCCGGGCCGTTTCATCGCCAAGCTCCAGTTCGTCGTTGTTGATGGCCTGGAAGATGCGCTGGATGTCCTCCTGCTCGTACGTGTCCTTGAGCGTGAGGTACGGGGGAAAGGTCGGACGAGAAGGTCCCGAGTCTTCGGCTCCCTCCGCTTCTCCGCCCGGTGCCGCCACGGCAATGCCTTCCATGGCCCCTTCCAGCATGTTGCGAAATTCACCGGGCTGGAGCGCGGTCAGGCCCTGCTGTTTCTCCCGCTGTTCCTGAATTTTTTCGACCGTTCGTTCAAACTCATCCCGGTTCTTTGCGGCTTCGTACTTTCCCTTCCGTTCACGAACCCACTTGCGGAGGGCCGGAAACTCCTTCGGCACGTTCAGGATGTTTTTCAACGTTTTCAGCTCCTTCCGTTTTCGATGGATGTTCTTTTTCAGTTTCACTGCTTTCTGCTGCAGGTTGGACTGGCTGAACGGGGAGAACAACCGGCTCAGAATCGAACTCTCCTCCGATTCTTTCCGCTTTTCCTGGGTGTCCTCGTATTCCGCCTCGAGCTCGTCCAGCTCTTCTTCGAGTTCGTCCCTCCGGCGCTCCAGGTCCTCCAGGGACTGATAGGACCGTTTCTGGATTTCGAAATTTTCGTCCAGGGACGGAATCTTCTGGAGGTTGTCGCTCTTGGCTTTCTCGTAGACCCGCTGCTTGATCTTAAACCGCAGGTATCGGAGGAACCGTTCGATCAGTTCCTCCTCGACCGGTTTGCACTGGTCCCATTCGTTGTGCACCGCTTCGACGTACCAGTAGGCGAGGGTGGTGGCCTTATCGGCCGTCAGCCGCAGGGTGCGGCTCGACCCCGGCCGACTCCTGCTTTCCGCCAGAGAGGAGGAGTCGAACTCAGGGAGGTAGTAGAAGAACACCTCCCCGAGTGTCGCAGCGTTGTCCCGCGCCGGGTTGTTGCTGCCGAGCGCGGGAATGGAGTACTTGTGCAACTCCTCCCGGATGGCCTCCCGGAGCTTTTCGGATTCGAACTTTCGACCTGAAGACTGCTTGTACGACGAGCTATAAAAATCCACGCTCTTCCGGTATTCCAGGATATCGACCAGTTCACCTTCAGGTTCCATGTGGCTCGGGAGGGTGGAATATCAGTCCTAGTGAGCGAGCTGTTTGTACGGCGTGTACTTGATCCGTTCCAGCGCGCCCTTGGCGACGAACGTGTTCGGATCGGAGATGTCAAAGTCCCCGAGGTTCCGCACGTCGACGGAGAATTTCTCCTCGTTCAGCGTTTTCTGAAACGCTTCCTTGAGGCCGTCGACCTGGCCCTGGTTACCGACCAGCACCACGTTCTGCGGAAGCGGACCGGTGTATTCGTTCATCAGGTCCTTGTACCCGTCGACCAGCTCCTTCAGGAGCGGGCGGTGGGCTTTCTCCATTTCCGGCCCGATGTCGGCCCGCACGTTGTCACGTCCCTGGTACCGCAGGTCGGAAATGACCAGCTCGGGATCGCGGCGCGGCGGATTGGCACTGGGTTCGATACGACCGTACTCCTGCTTGATGCTCTCCACTTCCTGCCAGGTGTTCTGATACCCGGAATCCTGCAGAAGCTCAAACAGTCGATCCGTGATGTCGTTTCCGGCCGTGGCAAGGGAGTGTGTGTTGGTGTTGTCGGAGGGGTTTCCGTCGTAGACGTGGAAGTCCGTGGTACCGGCTCCGATGTCCACCACGATCACACCTTCCCGTCCGAGATCCCCGTCGAGCTGGGCCAGTTTGTACCCGGCAAAATGGGACTCCGATTCAATCAGGAAGGACGGACGTGCTTCCTCCGGAAGGTTCCGGCGGGCGAAATCAATCAGGTTCTGGTTGTATTCCAGCGCCGTCGTGGAGGGGGTGGCGATGGCAATGCGAAGATACGGGGAGTCCTCGAGGTTGTTCTCGATTTCCTCCTCGTTCAGGACCCGTTGAACCACCGTGTTCAGCGTTTCCCGGTCCTCTTCGGACAGTCCATCCTGATCCCCGTCGTACTGTTCGTCGAAGGTTTTCAGCGGCCAGCGCATCTCGATGTTCTGGACGATGTTTTTATCGTATACTTCGTCATCGAATGCCACGGGCCGGCCGAGGATGTCTTCCAGCTTCTGTCGGGAAAGATCGTTCTTCGGAAATCCGACGATACTTGAATACTCCTTCACAACTTCAGTCTCGCCGTCCGAAAATAGTCCAACGGTGTTCTGTGTACCCACGTCGATGCCGATCAGGAGTTCATCCTCCTGATCCTCAGCGGTGGGTTCGGGCTCACCGCCGGACTCGGTCTCGACTTCTTCCAGCTCAGTGTCGTCAGCCATAGTTGTACTCCGGAAGGAATAAATGAAATGTCAAACGGGCAAACGTCCGCGAATGTCTGGTAATCAACAATCAGATTATACGACATATACTCATCATTGCAATCTTCTCGGACGATCCGGACCGTTTTTCTGGTCAAACGGTCCTCCAAGCCCGGATCATGCACCTCACCGCATCGGTCCCTCATCATCTGTTCAGAACGTCTGTAGTTCACCAAACCTGGCGTTTCAACTCGAGCCAGCGTATTTCGTGCTACGGACGCGCCGGACGCGAGACGACCAGTACGGGCGCAGGGTCCTTCCGGACGGATGATGCATTGTGCGTTCTTCCTGATCTCGTTTTGATCGGATGAGTCGAGCAAGGGTTGAAAGTTTATTAAACTTTGCATACCATTGGCGCCGATACTATATATACATGCCCATTCGTATTTTGTTGATAGCGAGTGCTGTTGCCATGACAAGAGAAAAAACACATAAAGCCGCCAAAAAACGACTGAAGGTGTCGGCGAACGGAAAAGTTCTTCGAAAGAAGGAAGGAAAAAATCACCTGAACACGAAGAAATCCTCCAAGCGCAAGCGTCATCTCCGCAAAAAAGCGGTGGAGGAAGGGGACCGAGCGAAGAAATGGAAACGTTTACTCAGACAGCTGTAGGAGCAGACCATGCCACGAACCAGTAATCCGAAACCGGCGAAGAAACGACGAAAAAAAGTCATCAAGGAGGCGAAAGGCTATTGGGGGTCCACCGGGAAACTGTTTCGCATGGCGAAACAGTCGGTGCAGAAAGGGCGTGAACACGCATACCGCGACCGCAAGCGCAAGAAGCGGGAGTTCCGGAAGCTCTGGATCACCCGGATCAACGCCGCCTGCCGCCAGCGGGGCACGAAATACAATGAATTTATTCACGGTCTCAAGGAAAACGACGTCGATCTGAACCGGAAACACCTCGCCGAAATCGCCGTGCGAGATCCGGAGGCCTTCGATCGTCTGGTCGAGATCGCCGTCGAATCGTAACCGATCCCCTTCGACGACTTTCCCCACTGTTCCTATCTCCGACCCCGGTGCGGGAATGCCCGTATACGCTAATTTCAGTCATTTGCCGTTCCCCGGGTTATGTCCTTCGTCGACGAACTGAAACAACTCCAGGAAAAGGCGCTGGACGAACTGCAGTCGTGTGAGTCCACGGACGAACTGGATCAACTGCAGAAGAAATACCTCGGACAGGAGGGTGAACTGCGGGAGTTCTCATCGCGTATCGGGGAACTGCCCGAGGACCGGCGCCCCGAGGCGGGCAAGACGATGAATCAGGTGAAGAACCGACTGGAAGAGGAAGTCGCGTCGCTGGATGAGGAACTGGAACCTTCGGACGACGCCTCGGCCACGTCGGTGTTCGTGGACATCACTGAACCGGGGGAACGACCGGAACTCGGCGGTCCCCACCCCATCCACGAAACGCTGGATGAGATTTGCGAACTGTTCGGGCGGCTCGGGTTCCGGATCCAGCGCGGACCGGAAATCGAAACGGAGTTCAACAACTTCGAAGCGCTGAATATTCCCCTGGACCACCCGGCACGGGAGGCGTTCGACAATTATTACCTGGAACAGCAGACCCGCCTGCTCCGCAGCCACACCTCACCGATGCAGATTCGCATCATGCAGAACAGCGTCCCCCCCGTGCGAAGCGTCGTGCCCGGCAAGGTGTACCGACCGGATGAAATCGACGCGAGCCATCACCAGATGTTCCATCAGGTGGAGGGCCTGCTTGTGGACGAAGACGTGAACATGGGCGATCTGAAAGGAACGCTCAGTATTTTCTGCCGGACGCTCTTCGGCAGCAGCATCGACATGCGGTTCCGTCCCTCCTACTTTCCGTTCACCGAACCCAGCGCGGAGGTGGACATTTCCTGTTTTCGCTGCGGAGGGGACGGCTGTTCGGTCTGCGGCGGGGATGGATGGCTGGAAGTGCTCGGCTGCGGCATGGTCCATCCGCACGTGTTTGAGTCCGTCTCGTACGACCCGGACCGCTGGGACGGATTTGCCTTCGGCCTCGGGGTCGAACGGATCGACATGCTGCGGCGGGGCATCGACGACATCCGACTGTACACTGAAAACAACGAGGAGTTCTTGAAGCAGTTTGAATAAGATGCTACCCGGTTCCAGCCGGGAGCCCACGAGACCGAACATCATACTGACGTGACGCACGCAACAACGTTTCTCATTCAACTCCTTCGACGACCAGGCAAATGCGCATCAATTACAACTGGCTGAGCGATTATTGCGACTGCAACCTGACCGCGGAAGAGGCAGCGTCCGAGCTCACGATGGCGGGCCTCAACGTGGAGGGCATCCAGGAGGATGAAGCCGGCAACCCGGTCCTGGACGTCGAAGTCACGGCCAACCGGAATGATTGCAACAATTATATTGGTGTGGCACGGGAGCTCAGCGTGCTCACCGGTTCGAAGCTGACCCTTCCGGACCTGGACATCCCGGCTGAACGCACCGGGAACCTCGACCGGGTGGACGTGGGGGTAAACGACCGGGACAAGTGCCCGCGTTACACAGCGCGCGTCGTCCGGGACGTGGACGTCGGACCGTCCCCGGACTGGCTCGTCGAACGCATCGAATCCATGGGTCTTCAGTCCGTCAACAACGTGGTCGACATCACCAATTACGTCCTGTTTGAGTTCGGACAGCCCCTGCATGCGTTTGACCTGAACCTCCTGGAAGACAACAAAATTGAGGTTCGCGCCGCACAGGAGGGGGAGGAACTTGCTGCGCTGGACGGGGAAACGTATGAGCTTTCGGAGGAGATGCTGGTCATTGCCGACGCGTCGCGGCCGGTGGCGATCGCAGGCATCATCGGAGGCCGGGACACGGAGGTGCACGCCGGCACCACGGACCTGGTGCTTGAAAGTGCCCTGTTTGACCCGGTCAACGTCCGGCAGACCAGCCGGCAACTCGGGGTATCCACCGAATCCTCGTATCGCTTCGAGCGCGGTCCCGATCCACGCACGGTGGACCTCGCTTCGCGACGCGCTGCTTACCTCATTCAGGAGGTCGCGGACGGCACCATCGAATCGCTCTACGTCGATCGTGATTATCAGGACCCGGAAGCGACGAGCGAGAACGTGGTACTGGTTCGACCGGAACGCGTGAACGAACTGCTCGGGGTGGACATCACGCCGGACCGTCTGAAAGGGATTTTCGAGGGGCTCGGATTTGAGCCGGCCGGCACGGAGGACGACGCACTTCGCTACCGGATTCCCACGTTCCGCCCCGACATCGAGCGGGAAGAAGACATGATCGAAGAAGCAGCTCGCATTTACGGTTACGATGAAATTTCCATCTCGCCCGGCACCATCCAGTCGTTTTCGCCGCCCCAGCGGGAGGAAGACACCCTGAGCGACGTCCGCGAGCGGATGATTGGCGAAGGATACCGGGAAATTCTGACGTTTCCGATTCAGGACCGTGAGACGGACGTGCCCTCTTACTGGAGCGAGAACGATCCGGTCGGTATTCTGAATGCGGACGGAGAGGTGGATCG
>CAZQNZ010000070.1:0-11500 GCA_964594615.1 uncultured Planctomycetia bacterium | reverse complement strand
AGTTAGACCCGGTTCACGTCCAGGAGTTCGAGAAACTCCATCCGTGTTCTTGAATCTCGACGGAACAGGTCCAGCATTGAACTGGTCACCGCTTTCGCGTTCTGTTTTTGAACACCTCGCATCATCATACAGAGGTGATGCCCTTCCACGACCACGCCCACCCCTTTCGGTTCAACGATTTCCTGAATGGTTTCCGCCACCTGGGTCGTGAGCCGTTCCTGTACCTGCAAGCGACGTGCATACAGGTCCACGAGCCGGGATAGTTTACTTAATCCCACGACTCGCTGATCGGGAATATACGCGATGTGCGCCTGTCCGTAGAAAGGCAGGAGGTGGTGTTCGCAGAGGCTGTAAAAGTCAATGTCTTCGACGATCACCATCTCGTCGTATTCAATCTCGAACAGGGCGCCGTCAAACAGCTCTTCGGGGCTGCGATTGTATCCATCCGTGAGGAATTCCATGGCCGAAGCCACACGCTCCGGGGTCTCCTCAAGCCCCTCCCGGTCCGAGTCCGACACGAGCTGATCGATCATGGATGCAACGGATTGGGAAAGCTGCTCGGACGCGTCCGGAAACTGATCGTCGATCGATTGTCCTTTTCCGCTGATGGGTTCGCTGAGGTTCTCTTGGTCAGACATGGGTGGTCGTCTGAATGAGGAAATGTATGAGGTTGTGAACGAGGGGTTTCAGTCAGGAAGACGGTCGGCCTGACGATGCCGTTTTCGGGGAGGGATCCTCTTCGTCGTTCGAATGTTCGTCCGATCGGTGTTGCTCGGAGGAAGGACCGTCGTTCCGGGGGACGGCCGTTTGTTCTTCGTCAACCGGGAGTTCCTGCTCCGCTGCCGAACCTTCCAGGAACGCACCGATTTTGCGATGCTTCCGGTATCGGCGTTCAAGCAGTTCATCCATATCATAGGCTTGAAGGTCATCCAGGTATCGAAGGATGGTACTCCTGAGAATGTCCGCTGTTCCCTGGGGGTCACGGTGGGCTCCGCCCAGGGGTTCGGGAATGATTTCATCCACGATCTCATGCTTCTTGAGTTCATCCGGTGTCAGTTTTAGTGCTTCGGCGGCTTCGGGAGCTTTTTCCCCGCTTTTCCAGAGAATAGCGCCGCATCCCTCCGGTGAAATCACCGAGTAATAAGCGTTTTCCATGATGGAAAAGTAATCTCCCACACCGATTCCGATGGCTCCGCCACTACCGCCCTCACCGGTCACAATACAGATAATGGGCGTGCGAAGCTTCGACATTTCAAACATGTTTTCAGCAATCGCTTTCGCCTGACCCCGTTCCTCCGCGCCAATCCCCGGATATGCCCCGGGGGTGTTGATCAAAGAGACGATCGGTAAATTGAATTTTTCTGCAAGCTTCATCTTCTCGCGGGCTTTACGATACCCTTCCGGATGGGCACTGCCGAAATTGCACTCCATACGCTCTTCCGTGTCATTCCCCCGTCGATGTCCGAGAATGAGCATGCGTTCCCCGTCCATCTCGGCAAAACCGGTAATCATGGCTGTGTCGTCCTGGAAGGTGTGATCCCCGTGGAGTTCCATAAAGTCATCCAGCATCAGGTCAATGAAATCCGTGATGCCGGGGCGATCCTGATTGCGCGCAAGCTGCACGCGTTCCCAGGCCGAGAGGCTGGAGTAGGTGATCCGTTTTTGCTGTTCCAGGCATTCCTTCAACCGCTGGATCTCGTCACTCAGATCGATGTCGCTGTCCGCTGACACCTGTTGAAGGTCTTCGATCTTTTCTTCCAGCACCCGAATCGGCTTTTCAAATTCGAGCGTTTCGTCTTCCATTTAAGAGGGTTTAACCGTGATTGAATTCGTTGTTCATATTCGTAACAATGAATCTTCTCCAGCTCGATGTTGCATCGATAAGATAACATGATGTGGTCAACAGAACAATGTCGAACCTGAATGATACCTGGTTCTTAGATGAAGGACTGGACGGTTGAAATTGGTTTGATTTCCATCCCATTCGTACCCGATATCTCCTTACTGCATGTGAATTGTTTTCCTCGGTCGGTGGCAGGTGGCCAGTTCACGGCAAGCGTTGAACTGAATTTGAGCGGGATAAAATGAAGGAAACCCAGCAGCAGATCGCGCAAATCCTGAAGGAGGAGGGGCATGTAACGGAAGAGCAAGTGCAGGAGGCGGTTTCCGTACAGCAGCAGGAGGGAGGCGTCATCGGGAACATTCTCGTCGACCTCGGGTACGTGTCGAAGGAACGCGTCCTCAACGCACTCGGCAATCAGGTGGGCATGGAGGTGGTGGACCTGTCGAATCGCAGCATTGATCAGCGTGCGATCAACATGGTCAATCCGTCCATGGCGAACGTGTACAAGATCATGCCGATTTCCTACGAGGATGGAGAACTGACCGTTGCCATGGCTGATCCCCTGAACCTGAGCGTCCTTGACGACCTGCGGTTTATGCTGGATTGCGATGTGGAGGGAACCGTAGCTGATGAAGAGCAAGTTCAGGAGGCAATTGAGCGTTATTACGGGGACGAAACGGAGTCGGTGGACGACCTTCTCGGTGAATTCGACGGGGAGGAGGAGATGGAAGAACTGCAGTTGCAGCATCAGGAGGACGAGGCCATTGATATTAACAACCTGGAGGAGATGGCCAACAAAGCCCCCGTGATCAAGCTGTTGAACCTGGTTCTTCTTCAGGCGATCCGGGATCAGGCCTCGGATATTCACTTCGAACCGTTCGAGAGCGAGTTTAAGATCCGGTATCGGGTCGACGGGGTACTGTATGAAATGAATCCACCTCCCCTTGAGCTTGCGGTCGCGGTCACGTCACGCATCAAGGTCATGGCCGACCTTGATATTTCCGAAACACGCTTGCCTCAGGATGGACGGATTATGTTGTCCATTGACGGGAAACCGGTGGACCTGCGTGTATCTACGCTGCCGACGCAGTTCGGTGAGAGCGTGGTGATGCGTGTGCTTGACAGAAGTGTTGTGGATCTGGATCTGGATGCCCTTGGATTGCGTGAAGACGAGCACGAAACCATTACGGATCTTTGCTCCCTGCCCAATGGAATTATTATCTGTACCGGACCAACGGGTTCCGGGAAGTCCACCACGCTGTACTCCTGTCTGAACCACCTCAACGACGAAGAAAGCAAGATTATTACCACGGAGGATCCGGTGGAGTACGATCTGGATGGCATCGTTCAGACCCCCATCGATCCGGAAATTGGTGTCACCTACGCAAGTTGTCTGCGGAGCATTTTGCGGCAGGACCCGGATATTATTCTCGTCGGTGAGATTCGAGACCTGGAAACGGCCCGCATTGCTGTACAGGCGTCCCTCACCGGTCACGTGGTGTTCAGCACGCTTCACACAAATGATGCGCCGTCGGCCATTACCCGTTTGATTGACCTCGGGATCGAGCCGTTTCTGATTGCGGCGACGTTCGAAGCCATCATCGCTCAGCGTCTGGTCCGGCGGATCTGCACAAACTGCAAGGAGCAGTTCGAGCCGGACGAAGAGCACTTGATGGAGCTGGATCTGAGTCCTCGGGACGTCGAAGGAAAGCAGTTCATGCGCGGTACCGGGTGTGATAAGTGCAAAGGCACCGGGTACCGCGGGCAGATGGCCATTTTCGAAATTATGCTGATTACGGATTCCATCAAGAAATTGATCGTCGAGGAGGCGTCTACGGACGCGATTCGCCGAATGGCACGCCAGCAGGGGATGAGAACGCTGCGCGAAAGTGGCTTGCTCGCGATTTACGATGGGCTGACGACCATCGAAGAAGTGGTTGAAGAAACGATGTTTGCAGACCAGCAGTGATATTATGCTTTCGGGGTGTATCCGTTAACCGTTGCCGATTAAATTCTTGATTTAGGAAGGGAACAGTTCCATGCCTACGTTCAAATACGAGGCCCTCGATGACAATGGAGATCGCGTGGATGGAAACGTGAAAGCCGGCACCAAGCAGGACGCCATCGACAAAGTCCATAACATGGGATATGTACCGACGGAAGTGACCCAGACCGAGGATCAGGTACCGGGCGGAGAAACAGGTGCAGAAGAAGATCAGGGCTGGTTTAGCTGGGCAAACTTTTCACTGGGCGGCGTGAGTTCCCAGGAACTAACACAGTTTACTTCTCAACTTGCCACCCTGATTAACGCCGGACTACCGATCGTTCGAAGTCTGAAGATTTTGACCAATCAGATGAAGTCCTCCCAGCTTAAAACCATATCGGAGCAGGTATCCGAAGACGTTGAGCAGGGGAGTTCCCTTTCGGAGGCCATGTCCAAGCACCCGAAGGCGTTTAGCGGTCTGTACGTCAACATGATTAAAGCCGGTGAGGCCGGTGGTGTCCTGGATACCATTCTTGAACGCCTGTCCGAATACATGGAAAAGGCGGAGGAGATGAAGCGGAAGGTGCTCAGCGCCTCCATCTACCCGGCGGCGGTGCTTTCCTTTGCCGTTCTCGTTGTGATCTGCATCATGTACTTCATCATTCCGCGCTTCAAACAGATTTTTGATAAACTCGCGGGAGGTGAGTTACCCACGATTACGCGGTATTTACTGGGATTCAGTAATTTCATCGCGAGCGGCGGCTGGGCGCTTGTCCTGGTCGTGCCAATTGCGTTCTGGGGGCTGTTAAAGTTGATACGCATGTCGAAATCCGGCCGGAAATACCTTGACCGATTCAAGTTGAAGATCCCGGTGATCGGGGACCTGTATCGAAAAACGATCACGACCCGATTCTGCCGCACCTTCGGCACGCTGACGTCGTCAGGGGTCCCGATTCTCGACGCTCTGCAAATCGTTCGGGGCTCTATTTCAAATGAGGTGGTCAACGATGCGATTGGCGAGGTGCATGAAAGCATTCGAGGCGGTGAGACGATTGCCGAACCTCTCCAGCAAACCGAGGTGTTCGACGATATCGTGGTGAACATGATCGACGTCGGGGAAGAAACCGGGGAACTCGACGACATGCTCCTGAAAATCGCTGACACCTACGAGGACCAGGTGGATGCGGCTGTTGATGGGTTGATGAGTTTGCTGGAACCGGCCCTGATTATTTTGATGGGTTTAATCATCGGGTTCATCGTGGTCGCTCTGTTTCTCCCGCTGATTTCGATCATGAATCAGCTGCAGTAACACCGGTACTGCCGGAAACGGAAACACACCACTGGATCATCGAGTTTCCCTGACGTGTTGGAACCTCGAAGGCAGTTCTTATAATACGAGCAAGTGAAGCAGCACGTTTCACCTGATCTTGACTGCTGAATGTCAGAGCACGCAGCAAAGAACACACGTTGATCATCATTCGATGTTCCAGCCTGATCAGAACCCGTACAACGGCGTGTTGAGTGGGTTGTTTCTAAATCCGGGGCTGGGTCGCCGATTTCGTTCGTTCTGACTGGAAGTCCGGCGTATCTACACAGCGTCATTGCCGGTTCAACGTCCGTCATAAACGGGTTTGGGGGATTACGGTTTCTAGTATTTCAGGAGGCACACCTCATGCAACATCCACCGGAAGGGAGTGCGGATCCATTCCAGCCATCGCTGGAGGAAATACGAGAAGAATACGAAGAGGGAGGCCTTGCGGAGGTCGAAGAGGATCTCTTTTCGTTTCTGAAAAGTCGAAGGCAGGAAATTCATGAGACCCTGCAGGACCTTCGAGAGAAATTTCCGGAAAAGGAGATCAACCTGACGGTTGCTACCAAAACCTACATCATGCAGATCCGCTCCATCAACCCGGAGTACGAGATCCAGAAGGAAATGGAGGATATCAAACGGGAGGTACAACGTCAGGAATCACTGCACGACCGGGATGTGGAGCGTGATGAGATCGTTCGTGAATGGTGTGACCGCTATGCACCGTCCTGGCGGGATCGCCATGTCATGACCATTATCTACGTGTTTGAACAGAACAAGAATCGGTACCTCTCCGTGCTGAAGAATGGTTCATCCACCTGAACCGAACAGGGTGTTCGCTGGACTCGTCTGGAGAGGTGCCGCGCGCTCAGCTCCTCCCATTTCACACGAGGTCAAGCTGATTGTTCCAGTAATCAACTTGATCTGCCACCGCTGTTTTCCAGTCCTTCGCCGGAGACTTGCGATGGGCGTAGATTAGCGCACGCGACATGGGAACGAGTAATCCAAGGCCGTGATCGTCCACCAGTCCTGAAAGATCCTCCGGGTTGCCACCCTGAGCCCCCACACCGGGTGTGAGTAGGAAGTGATCCGGCATCAGGGAACGTACGTGCTGCAGGGCGTCTGATTGGGTCGCCCCAACGACGGCTCCGGTTGCGGCGTAACCGCAACTGCTTTCGATCGGGTCTTCCAGTGCACTCACCGTTTCCGCGATGTGCTCGTACACGAATTGATCCTCCGTGGTAACAAGGTCCTGCAGGTCTGCAGCGCCCGGATTGGACGTTTTGACAAGGGTGAATAGTCCCTTGCCCTGTTCGATTGCGGAATCAAGAAAGGGCGTCAGTCCGTCCGTTCCGAACAGTGGGTTGATCGTCATGGCATCACCATCGAAGAACGGACCGGATTGCGGGAGGGGTCCCTCAGGATCCCGTTCGGCTCCGGATCCGAGGAACGCACGAGCATAGGCCCTCGCGGTGGTGCCGATGTCTCCGCGCTTGGCATCCACCAGCACAATCAGACCCGCCTCACGTGCATGGTCCACCGTGTCCCGGAAGGCCTGCATACCCTGAACACCGAGTGCTTCGTAGAAAGCGATCTGGATTTTAACGGCCGGTACTCGATCGGCGGCAACGTCGATCAGCTGTCGGTCAAAGGTCCGAACGGATGTCACGATGTCCGACACCGGGGTCCCGGGATCACACTGAAGATCACCGGGCAGCCAGCCGGGTCGAGGATCCAGTCCCATGACAAGTAAACTACTCGTGTCGTGAATTTTTTCGGCGAGTCGATCCGCGAAATGTTGTTGCATATCAGGTATCTCGGTAATGCTCGATAACGTTTGCCCGAAGTCATTGATCAGGGCCCATACAATTACCCTCCTCTTCAGGGGGCTCTTAGCCTAACAGATCCGAGTCGGAATTGCATGGGTGAAGACAGGGGATGTTCATCTTGTGCAGGGGTGTGAAATATGGATAATGAGGGTGCGTGACGAAGGAAGATTCGTACGTCAGAAGCTCACTCCAGACGGTGTTCCGTTAATGGTCATTCATTGTACAACGGGAGCATGAGAACGTTCGGCAGAGGGGTCGGTATGTGGTTTCTTCTTCTGGTCGGTGTCCTCCTCATCGGCTGTGAACGGTCCGAGGTACCGGGCCGGATGAAAACGGCGTCAAGTACCGGGAATGGGGTGTTCCGGGGGGGATTATCAAATACGGGCGTCTACGAAGCTCCGCCGCTGGCCGGTAGGCCCAGGGTCCTCTGGCGGTTTCCAACGGGAGAACCGGTACATTCATCGCCGGTGCTCGGGGACGGGACGGTTTATATCTGTGACATGACCGGGCGCGTCTTTGCGCTTGATGCGGCCGACGGAGACATTCAGTGGCGCTACCGGATTGGCGATATGGTGACCGCCACACCTGCGGTGGCCGGTTCCATCCTACTCGTGGGCAGCCAGAACAAAAACCTCTATGCATTTGACCGAAACGGAGGCGTGGCGTACTGGAAAACGGAACTGGAGGGGGGCGTTCGATCATCCCCGGCCGTCAAGGAGGGCACGGTGTACGTCGGCGACCGAAGCGGGGTGCTGCACGCGATCGGACTCGGGCGGGGCGAACATCGATGGCACACGGAGACGGAGGGAGCGATCTGGTCGTCGCCGGCGGTGACGGACCGTCGTGTGTACATTGGAAACGACGCCCATCAGTTGATTGCGGTCAACCGTCGAAATGGACAGGTGATATGGACCCATCAAACCGATGGCAAGGTGTATTCATCACCGGTCCTGACAGAGGAGTACGCCATCACATGCGATCTATCCGGCACGATTCATGTCCTGAACCATGAAGGAACGTTACAATGGACCTTTGAGACGGAGGGAGCGATCTGGTCGTCGCCGGCGGTGCGGGAGGGTATATTGTACGCAGCCAGTTACGATCGTCACCTGTACGCGTTTGAGCTGGACTCCGGGGAGTTGATCTGGAAAACGGAACTGGACGGTCGCATCTACTCCTCCCTGGCGATTACCGGAAACAAGCTGTATGTCGGCACATACGCGGGGACGCTCTATGAGCTGAACAGCGAAAATGGCGTGATCAGCTGGACCTTCGACACGGACGCCCGAATTGCTTCGTCACCGTTACCACACCGGGGCCGAATGTACGTGGGCAGTGACGACGGCCACCTGTATGCACTGGAGGGCGAGAATCCGGAAGAACCGGATTGACCGGTGATCATCGAAGACCACCGTACCGGGAAGAAGGGAGGCAGACGACGGGCGAGCGCGTGATTCGACAGAGATATTGAGTCCGGCTTTTGGGGCCCTTGAAACGTGTTCCGCCGGGGGATCGGAGCCGGGAAGGGTTACCGGAGAATTTTGAGGAAGCTATCGGGCAGGTTCCGGTCCGTGCTTGATTCCGAAGAGTTTTCCGTATTCGTTTCCCAGGGTTTTCGGCTTTGCGTACTGCGCTTCCGACGAATACGGCGTCGAATCCGATTGAACTGGTGGTTCCTGCTCCGCATCACTACACCTCCGTACCAAAGGGTAACTGACTGTTGGGGTAAGATGGATCAAGAACTGTTTTGTACCAGTTCAAATGATTTATTTCAAACCGTTGAAACCGTATTGATTCCTCTCCGTCTGTATCTGATTGCCACAGAGATTGGGTTTTTATTGAAGGGAGTGGAAAAGACATTGATCTTCAAACGAAATGGAGAGCCGTTCAGAGACGTTGTTCGGTCTTCCGGTGCACACCGCAGGACGGGAGATCCGGTGGGACGGATGTCAGGTCAGGTCCTCCGGCCCCGTCACATTCCGGTCCGCGCATGATTCGCAGGGACACAATTCACGAAGCAGTTCAAATGAATAGATACCGGTATCGTGTCCGTCGTCCCATTCGATGCGAATGGCGTAGTTGCCGACCGATTCGAGCCGCACCGGACGCACATCCTCATCAATTTCATCCGCTTCGATCCGTCGTTCCCCCGTCACTTCATCCACACAGTGGGCACAGGGACAGTGGTACCGGAGATAATAGACGTGGTATTCGGATTCATGTCCATCTTTCCAGCGGATCCCCAGGTGATCGGGGTCGGCCTGTTCAACGTTGGCGGGCACGTTGTCGTCCGTCGTGTCGTTCGAAGCGTCTGTCATGGGTTTGCGTTTAAGAAGGAGACCATTCAATGGAGAAGGACTCGGACCGCTGTCGGTCGGACAGATGGAGGGTACTCAGTCGTGCGGCAACGGACCGGGACACGTCGATAAAGGCCTGGGCGGCGGGGGTTTCCGGATGCTCGGTCAGAAACGGAACCCCCTCGTCCATTCCGTCCGCGATGGTGGAATGAATCGGAATTTCCCCCAGAAGCGGCACGTCAAATTCGTCGGCCGTTCGTTTTCCGCCCCCTTTCCGAAAAATGAAATGTTCTTCTTCACAGTTGGGACAAACAAATTTGCTCATGTTTTCCACGATGCCAAGAATCGGCACATTCACCTTCTGGAACATCTTCAGCCCCTTGCGGGCATCGATCAGGCTCACGTTCTGCGGGGTGGTCACAATGACGCCACCGGTTAGCGGGGCCGTCTGTGTGAGCGTGAGCTGGATGTCCCCGGTTCCCGGCGGGAGGTCGATAATCAGATAATCCAGCTCACCCCACATGACCCCGCTCAGGAACTGCTTGATCATGTTGGTTGCGATCGGGCCGCGCCAGATGGTCGGGGCGTCCGTTTCCTCCTGCTGGAGGAAACCGATGGAAATCGTCTGCACCCCGAATTTTTCAATTGGCACAATTTCTTTATCACCCGTTGCTTTCGGCTTTGCTCCTTCAATGCCGAACATGGTCGGAATGCTGGGTCCATACAGGTCCGCGTCCATCAGACCGACGCTTGCTCCGTCCTCCGCCAGCGACAGGGCCATATTGGCCGCCACGGTGGATTTACCAACACCTCCCTTTCCGCTGGCCACCGCGACGATGTTCTTCACCGAGTTCAGGTTCTCAAACTCGTACGTGTCTTGTTGCGTGGAGGCCTCGGAGCCGGCTTCGACCCCTCCCTCGATCCTTCGACCCTGCGTGGTGGCGTCCAGTTCCACGTTCACCGTGTCGACGCCATCGATCGCGCCGACGAACTGCTCCGCCTCGTTTGTGAGCTTGTCCTTGACCGGACAGGCGGGGGTGGTCAGGTTGATGGTAAACGCCACCTGGCCCCCGCAGATGCGCAGGTCGGTCACGAAACCGAGAGAGACGATATCCTCGCCGAGGTCCGGATCCTCCACGTTGCTCAATGCCTCCAGCACCTGATCCTCGGATACAGAGGCTGCCTCGTTGTCGGTGTTGTCTGACGGCTGACTCATGGCGAAAACTCGGTGGCGTGATCTGGATTCAGCGAGAAATGAATACGAGGGTAACATACCCGTTCCACCGGTTCAACGTACATATTTTAACCGTTGCTGAATTCACGTAGGATGTGTTACGAACACGTGTTCCGGACGCTGTGGGGCCAACTCAGAACGTACAGAGGCGGACCGGCTCATAAAAGACCCATCGCACCGGTACGGTTGACGCGAAACGAACGCATGTGACACGTACTTAACAGAAATCATGAGTGTTGAACTCCATCGAACAACCGAGGTACACACCGACTATGCGGAAGAGATCAGTGACCTGATTTCCAGCATCGCTGAGCAGCAGGACATCGGGCTTGCGAAACGGAGTGCGTCGTACATTGCCGAAAAGATTGAAGAGGAAAAGGCCGTCATCGCACTGGCCGAGGACGACGAATTTGCCGGATTTTGCTACATCGAAACCTGGAGTGACAAAGAGTACGTGGCCAATTCCGGATTGGTGGTCGCGCCGGCCTACCGCGGACAGGGGTTGGCGCGCCGGATCAAGGGAGAGATCTTTGAGATGTCTCGTGAGCGGTATCCGGATGCCAAAATTTTCGGTCTGACCACCAGTCCCGCCGTCATGAAAATCAACCAGGACCTCGGATATCGCGCCGTGCCGTACTCGAAACTTACACAGGACGAGCAGTTCTGGGCCGGTTGCGAAACCTGTCCCAACCATGACATCCTCCAGTCCAAGGACCGCAATATCTGTCTCTGCACCGCGATGATGTTCGACCCGGAATGGGACGAGTCCTAGTCGGCGGCAGGGTAAAATATCGGACATGGAGCTTGGTAGCTTCCGCAGCGGACGGGGAGCTGGATGCGTCGGATACGACGTGACGGGCGAGGGACATACCAACTTCATGAGCAGACACCATCCGATAACGGGAGGCTCCCCTCTTGCTATTTACGGTCCCTGTTTCATGCAGGCGGAGAGCCGCGACCGTCCGAAGGACGACGAAAGCAGGACGTGAGTTCATATCACGTCA
>CAZQNZ010000069.1:0-11587 GCA_964594615.1 uncultured Planctomycetia bacterium | reverse complement strand
AAGAACGGTACCGAGAATTACTTGACCGGGTTTCATCATTGCAACGATCGAGTCGATAGCCTATCATTGTCCTTACATTTCATCGAAATTCCGAAAATACCATGGCTAACAAAACAAAATCGGACGAAACAACGGCCGAAGAAGATCAGTTAGAGGATCTGTTGAACGACATCAGTTCCGATATTTCCGATCTGGAAAACTGGGAGAACCTCGAACCCGAAATCATTGAACTGATCCAGGACGGAATTAAACAGGGATCACTAAGTTTCGACGAGATCAACAGGCGGCTACCGGATGAAATGATCCCGCCTGACAAGCTGGATCGCATCCTGATGATCCTCGACGAGGCCGGTGTTTCACTCTATGACGATTCGGACGTGGAGGGGGCCATTCCGGTCGATGAAGCGGAGGAAAAGGATGTTGAGCAGGAAATTGACGCCGATCTGCCCTCGGTCAGTGACACGGAACAGATCGACGATCCCGTACGAATGTATCTCACCCAGATGGGTGAAATTCCGCTGTTGAGCCGGGAGGAAGAAATTAATCTGGCCAAGAAAATTGAACTGACTCGGAAACGTTATCGGAAGCACCTCCTGGCCAACACACGCGCCCTGGAAATGGCACGTGAAACACTCAAAGAACTCAACGAGGATGAACTCGCTTTTGATCGCACCCTCAAATCCACCGCCTCCCTCGACATCACCGAGGAGGAGGTAATGGAACAGATACCGGATGTCCTTGACGAACTGGACGAAATTATCGAGGCCAATCGGGAAGACTTTGAAGAATACCTGGATACGGAGGATGAGGACGAAAAGGAAAACATCCGGGACCGAATCGAAAATCGTTCCAACGAAGGGGTCATCAAAGTGGAGGAAATGAACCTCCAGACCAAGCGTATCCGTCCGATTCTGGACGAGTTCTTTGAGCTTGTCGAAGAGCTTGATGACATCGAACAGGAACTCGACGAGCTGGAGGACACCAGAGCCAACCGTGAACCAATCAAGAAGTTGAAACGGGAGCACCGAGAATTGCAGATCAAAGCGGGTGAAACCCCGGAACAGCTCCATGCCCGTAAAGAAGAGCTTGAAGAACGACTTGACGCATACAACAGTGCCAAGCAGCAGTTGTCCAGCGGAAACCTCCGGCTCGTTGTCAGCGTGGCCAAAAAATACCGTAACCGCGGTATATCCTTCCTTGACCTGATCCAGGAAGGAAATACCGGCCTGATGAAAGCGGTTGAAAAGTACGAGTATCGTCGAGGTTACAAGTTCAGCACGTACGCTACGTGGTGGATACGACAGGCCATCACCCGTGCTATAGCCGATCAGGGCCGCACCATCCGAATCCCGGTCCATATGATCGAGACCATCAGTAATCTGCGTCGCATCAGCAAAAAACTCGTACAGGAAAAAGGTCGTGAACCTACGGTGCCGGAAATCGCTGAGGAATGCGGCATCTCTAAGAGTGAAGCCAAACGAGTCATGGAAATTGCCCGGAATCCGATTTCACTCGATCGTCCGATTGGCGATGGTGAAGATTCGGAGTTCGGTGATTTCATCGAGGATGAAAGTATTGATAATCCGTCCAACATCGCTTCACAGGATCTCCTGAAGGAAAAGGTGAAAGACGTACTTCAGATGCTCTCCTTCCGAGAGCGAGAAATTATAAAATTGCGGTACGGTATCGGCACGGGTTATAGCTACACGCTTGAGGAAGTTGGGCGGATCTTTAAGGTGACGCGTGAGCGTGTTCGACAGATTGAAGCAAAGGCGGTCGAAAAACTCCAGAAGCCGATCCGCAGCCGAAAACTGGAAGGATTCCTGAAAGCGGTTCACAGGCGCTAACGTGCCATCACTCGCCATGACGATATTTCTTCAACGGTTTAAGAGTTCAATCAAATGCAGGAGGTAATGGATCGACTGGTCGAACTTCAGGACATCGACCTGAAGTTCGATCGCTTACAGACGAAAATCGATGAAATTCCCGCGGAAATCGAACGTCGCTCGGAAACCCTGGACGAAGTTCGGGAAAAGATCGATGAAAAACAGGAAGAAGCCAAGCAATTACAGAAGAAGTTAGACCGCAAAAACCTCAAACTCGAGGAACTCCGGGAAGAGAAAGCCGAGCTGAAAAACAAACTTCTCGACGCGGAAAGTAACAAAGAGTACGCCGGTATTCAGGAAGAAATTGGCCACGTTGAGTCGAACGAAGAACAGGTCGAGGAAGAGGCACTCGAACTGATGGAACAACACGAACAATGCGAAGAAACCATTTCCAACCTGCAGGATGAACTCGACGAAACGAAAGAGGAGTTTCAATCCTTCAAAGAACAATCCGAAGAAAAAATGGAAGCGCTTGAGAAAAAGCGCGAAGAGCTCCTTGAGAAGCGGGATGACATCTCCGAGGACATCCCACCGGATGTCCTCGATGAGTACGAGGACGTTGTTGAAAACAAATCGGATTCGAAAGCCCTCGCCGCCGTCAATAATGGCGTGTGTCAGGGCTGCTTTCAAAACTTAACCCAGCAGGTTCAAAACAAACTCTATCGGCGTGACGACATCTACTTCTGCAGCAATTGTACCCGAATCTTAAAATTCCCGGAGGAGTAAGATTCTGGGATCTGATCTGTACTCGATAATTGGCGTATTTCAGGATTGTGGACCGACCCATTAGACCTCTTGATATGGTTCCGGATTCTGATTAGGATAACTATCCCTAAATGCGGGCGTAGCTCAGCGGTAGAGCCCCACGTTGCCAACGTGGTTGTCGCCGGTTCAAATCCGGTCGCCCGCTCTTTTTTTATGTCTGCTTGAACTGCTGAAAACACAGTTTCCAGCAGCCCGTTCGAGTGTCCCTGGAAGAAGGATATTTGCAAACGTTTGATCACTTTCATACACTCTTCGGTAGAAATCTGCATCGGTGTTTATGGAAGAAGCGCACAGCAACTCACCGGCACCCGGGATACTGGTTTTCATCTTCGTTTCCGGTGGTGAATTTTTTTTGTCTGATTTTTCCGTCTTTATAGGTGATTGGACGTGGAGGAACTCGACTGAATTGTACCCATATTGTTTGCAGATCATATGAGGTCATCATGTTCCCCGGTGAGTCGTTTATGGCCTTATATCGATTCAAAAACGGATATCGTCTGTCGTCTTCCGAAGGGACGTTCATTTAAAATGATCAACCTTTGTTGAGAAACGACGGACTGGATAATGGCGCGATCTGAAGTCACGATTTCACCGGGACGTGGGCGGAAAAGTTGATCGAGGAATCGAGGGATGAATCCTGCGAATTGCATCCAACCGGTACAAATCAAATTTGTAAGTGAATGCATCAACGATGGAGGGAAACATGAAAACAGCTGTACGTTCCTGAAGATTACTACAAACTGTATGATAGGACTCTACCCGAACGTCTCGCGGAATGGAACCATGTTCAAGGTTAATTCCTGTTGAACGAAGTCGTTCCGGGACGTTGTGCCGAAACGATTTCGTTTAACAGTCCGACTGATAACAACTCACTCATACCCATGCCCAAGCGAGAAGACATAGAAAAAATCATTGTGCTCGGATCCGGTCCCATCATCATCGGTCAGGCCTGTGAATTTGATTACTCCGGAACCCAGGCACTCAAGGCTCTCAAAGAAGCTGGTTACGAAATCGTTCTGGTGAACTCCAACCCTGCCACCATCATGACGGATCCGGAGTTCTCCGACCGTACGTACATTGAGCCCCTCTCACCGGAGTATCTGGAAAAAATTTGTCGCAAGGAACAGGCGGACGCCCTGTTACCCACACTCGGTGGACAGACGGGACTCAACCTGGCGGTACAGCTTTCTGAAAAAGGGGTTCTCGACGAGCTCGGGCTCGAAATGATCGGCGCCCAGAAAGATGTCATTCAGGAAGCGGAAGATCGGAAGAAGTTTAAGCAAAACCTCCAGGATCTTGGCCTCAACATGCCGAACAATGAGTACGCCTACAACCTTAAGGAAGCGCGCGAAATACTGGAAGACGTCGGTCTGCCCTGCGTGATCCGTTCAAGCTTTACTCTCGGGGGCACAGGCGGCGGCATTGCCTACAACATCCAGGAATTTGATCGCATCGTCAGCCACGGGCTAAACCAGTCCATGATCAATGAGGTGCTCATCGAGGAATACCTGGTGGGCTGGAAAGAATACGAGCTGGAAGTCATGCGGGACATCGACGACAACGTCGTGATAGTCTGTGGTGTGGAAAACATTGACCCGATGGGGGTACACACCGGGGAGAGTATCACCTGTGCTCCAACTCAGACCCTATCGGACCGGGAGTATCAGCGAATGCGGAACGCCTCCCTCGATATCATGCGCAAGATCGGGGTGGAAACCGGTGGATCCAACATTCAGTTTGCTTTCCACCAGAAAACCGGTGAAATGTCGGTCATTGAGATGAATCCACGCGTATCGCGGAGTTCCGCGCTGGCATCCAAAGCCACGGGATTTCCAATCGCCAAAATTGCCGCCCTGCTGGCCGTTGGTTACACACTGGACGAAATCCAGAATGACATCACCCGGGAAACCCCGGCCTGTTTCGAACCGACCATCGACTACACCGTTGTGAAAACCCCTCGCTGGGAATTCGAGAAATTTCCCGGGGCGGATGAAAACTTGACCGTCCAGATGAAAAGCATTGGTGAAGCCATGGCCATCGGTCGGAATTTTAAAGAGGCGCTTCAGAAATCACTCCGCTCGATCGAAAAGGGTTACGAAGGCATAGGACCGTACACCAAAGAAGAACCCCGCTCCGAAGATGACCTGCTTCGAAAAGTTGGATTGCCTCGAGAAGATCGAATTTTTGCGATCTACCGGGCGCTCAAAGCCGGTATCTCGGTGGATGAAATCAACGAACGCAGTCAGATCGACAAGTGGTTTCTGTATCAAATTAAGGAGATTATTCTCGAGGAAGAGGAGCTCGCTGAGAATGATCGTCTTGAGGAGGTATCGGACGAGGAATTGCAACGTGTAAAACGACATGGATTCTCCGACAATCGTATTGGAGAGCTTCTCGATACGGATTCCTCTGCTGTGCGAAAACGCCGAAAAGACAGTGACATCGTCCCGACCTATAAAGTCGTGGATACCTGTGGAGGCGAGTTCGAAGCATATACACCGTATTACTACTCAACGTACGGAAAAGAAGACGAGATTGATCTCTCGGATGATCCGAAGATCGTCATCCTTGGTGCGGGCCCGAATCGGATCGGCCAGGCCATTGAGTTTGATTACTGTTGTGTACAGGCGGCCTTCGCGCTCGATGAAATGGGATATGAAACGGTAATGGTAAACAGTAATCCAGAAACCGTCAGCACGGACTACGACACCTCGGACATGCTCTTCTTCGAACCGCTCACGGAAGAGAGTGTGATGAACATCTGTGACAAACTGGATCCGGATGGAGTCATTGTCCAGTTTGGTGGCCAGACCCCACTGAACATCAGTAATCGTCTTCTTGAAGCAGGTGTTCCCGTCATCGGCACGCATCCAGATAGCATCGATCGCTCCGAAGATCGGGAACGGTTCAGCGAGTTGATTGACAAGCTGGACTTGCTTCAACCCCCGGGAGACATGGCGGTCAGTCTCGAAGAAGCCAAATCCATTTGTAATGAACTTGGCTATCCGGTGCTGGTTCGTCCAAGTTATGTGCTTGGTGGTCGATCCATGGAGATTGTGTACGATGAGCGTGAACTGGAGCAATACGTCAAGACGTCCGTGGACATGTCTCCCGAACAGCCGATTCTAATTGACCGTTTCATCGAAAACGCGACGGAAATCGATGTAGATGCCCTGGCGGATGGTGAACAGGTGGTGATTGCCGGTATCCTCGAACACATCGAAGAAGCAGGTACACACTCGGGCGACACTACAATGACCCTTCCCCCGCATTCCATAAGTGATAAAACCATCGATGAGATTCGTGATATTACCCGAAAGTTGGGAAAAGAACTGGATGTCAAAGGATGTATGAACATCCAGCTTGCCGTGAAGGGAGATGACATCTACGTTATCGAAGTCAATCCGCGGGCCTCTCGCACCATCCCCTTCATTTCCAAAGCGGTCGGCATACCGTTAGCCAAATATGCAACCCGGATCATGGCCGGTGAAACCCTGGAGGAAATCGGCTTTACGGAGGAGATCACCCCAAATTACTACTGCGTGAAGAAATCCGTCTTCCCGTTTGATAAATTCCCCGGCGCCGACATCACACTCGGTCCGGCCATGAAAAGCACCGGCGAAGTGATGGGTATTGACCCCAACATCGGCTGTGCGTTTGCCAAGGCGGAAATCAGTGCGTCGGAACAGATCCCGACGGATGGAAACGTCTTCATCAGTGTCAAAGATCAGGACAAACAGGATGTGGTCAACGTAGCAAAGAAATTTGACGAACTGGGCTTCGATATTAAATCGACCTCCGGTACCGCTCATGTCCTTAGCGAGAATGGACTCAATGTGGAGGTGGTCAACAAACTTCGAGAAGGTCGTCCCCACAGTCTGGACCTGATCATCAACGGTGAAATTGACCTGATCATCAATACACCAAGTGGGAAGGGCCCCCGCACGGACGAGGCACGGATCAGAGAAATCGCCATCACACATGACGTCCCGGTCGTGACGACGATTCCGGGGGCACAGGCCCTGGCAGCCTCGATCGAAGCGGTGAAATACGAAGAAATTGATGTCCGAGCACTGCAGGATGTCACTCAGAACGTGTCTTCCGCTGCCGAGAACCGTTACGGGAAAGGGGACAAACAAGTCAACAAAACGGTTACAGGTTCCAACTAGTCGAATAATGACACCTCAGCAGATCCCTGATCCGATCGAGAAACGGGACCGTATCTATGATGACGACACGACACCGGATGAACTCAAAGAACTCGGCGACCGGTTC
The DNA here is from genome assembly GCA_964594615.1 of uncultured Planctomycetia bacterium. GTDB lineage: Bacteria > Planctomycetota > MHYJ01 > CAYXQY01 > CAYXQY01 > CAYXQY01. The sequence goes on along the minus strand of CAZQNZ010000069.1, from coordinate 4,661 downwards.
CTGGAACAAGAGTACCTATCGGACGCACTTGATGCCTACGTGGAAGGGGACATCGAGGAAGGAGGGCAGAACGTCCTCGAAAAAGCAACGGAACTGGGCAACTACTTCTTGATCAACCGCATACATCAACAGTGGCCGGACCTTGTGGATCAGACGGTATGGAAACAGAGTGGAAAGAATGCAGAGAAAAAGGGACGGCTCACGGATGCGGTAAAACTGTTTTACGCCGGTGACTTTACGGATGATCTGGAACGGGCTGAAGAAAAACTTGAGCAGGAGCTTGGTCATGCGGTTCCCGCCGTGGTCAAATCGGATACGGCGGATGCGAAGGAAAAGGATCAGCTTGATGAGTGATACCAATGCACTCAATAATCTTCCGGACCACTTAAGCTGATATTGGTCCAATGAGTCGTGCTCTACTGTACACTCATAGGCATTGATATCTCTAATATGTATAAACATGTGAAGTTTGACATCCGGGACTTAACAACTTAATTTACTACGGTATGTTTAAACATTTCGTATGAGTGAAATTATATACTGAAGGAGACAAAATGGATTGGTCGATCGATCGAGACGCGGACGCTCCCATACATGAACAGGTAGAAGATCTCATCAGGAACCTGATCAAACAGGACGAGTACCAGCAGGGGAAGTTGCTTCCTGGTGAAACGGAAATTGCTGAGCGGCTCGATATCAGCCGGAACACCGTACGGATGGCGATGAAACGCCTCGTGCGTGAAGGTTTGATCATTCGGAACAAAGGCATAGGAAGCAAAGTAAACCGGGAAAAGGTCACCACGAATCTTCGTGCCTGGATCAGCTTCACCCGGGAAATGGAAGAACGGGGGGTCGAGATCCATGAGTATGAAAACGAAGTGTCCTGGGTCCTCCCACCGAAAAATGTGGAGAACGTCTTTGGTGTGGATCCTCATATTCAACTTCCAAAATTAAAACGCGTACGCGGAGATGATACGGGCCCCATTGTGTCGTTCATTAGTTATTTTCACCCCCGTTTGGACATTGATGAGGATGAAACGTTCACGGGTAGATTATACGAGGACATCCTCGAACCCGAATACGGCGTATCCCCGGTAAATTCGAAAGAAACCATCGAGGCGAAATTGCCCGATAAAGAGACAAAGAAAACACTGAATATCGAACGTCGTCTTCCGATTCTATACCGGGAGCGGATCGTCTCCGATAAGAATGACAGTCCATTCGAAATTAATGAGTGCTATTACCGGGCTGATCGTTTTCGGTACGAGGTTGAGATGTCGCGAGATGAAGCGAAAATTGCTATTGAGTAAGTTCTCGTTCCCCATACTGCGCAGGACATTCTCTACGGAAGTCGACTTCGTTGACTTCAAGATGGCGCAGTGCCTTTGCTCCGATGAAATGTTTGGGTGTTCAAACACATTGCATTCCGTGTTGCCACTGCAATTGATCGCGAGCAACACCTTCTCTTGAGATTTCCTTTTCATGTCGTTAGGTATCTCTTCAAAACGTCAGAGATGGATTGGGAGCTGAATTCACACTCCCCTCTTTCGATACAAGAGCAGATTGAAAATCATCTCAGCGACTGATCCAGCAGGAAAAAACCAGCAGGAAAATCACCGATCGATTTCTCGGATTGAAATAAGTGAAGTCGAAACGAGATTAAATGTTCAGGAGCGATACCCCAGTGCCGGAGAAACGCACTCACATCACTCCACCTCACGGACGGTAGCCACCAATCTTCAAACCGTTTCCAGAAACGCCTTCATGAATCGGCTTAACCGTTCCGGTCGATCCTCCTGTAGAAAGTGACTACCTCGGTCGATAACACCGTGAACCCCTTTCGGAAACACCTCTTTCATACGCCGACCGTACGAAGGACCGAACACGGGATCATTTCGTCCCGAGATAATGCCGACAGGAACGTCCAGTTCCGACGACTGGCGATGGAGTGTTTGAAATCGATCATATTTTCGATGGGATGGGCCGGTTGGAATCATACGGGGGAATGCCACGATGGCCGCTCGTTCTTCTGGATGTTGAAAGGGATACCGGTATTGCTTCATCACATCCGGCCTCAACCTCTGGCGCTGTGTGCATCCGATCCGGAGTCCAACTTCCACGAAGCCGTTTAGACGCCCAAATAGAAGCTCGCCCATCCCCTTTTTCATACCAAGGCGAAAATACCACGGCACCTTTAGATCAAAAAACGTCCCGGAGTTGATCAGCATGATGCCAGACAAACGATCCTGAAATATGAATGCGGTTTCTAATCCGATCGGCCCTCCCCAGTCGTGCCCCACCACAATCAGCTCGGAGGGATTCTTTTCCTTCACAAGATGTGTTATAGAGGCCACGAACGATCGGAATGATACATCTGAAGGATCCGTCCATTTTCCCGACCGACCGAATCCGGGAAGATCGGGAGCCATGAGATGATAGCCCTCATCGGACAGCGGGATCAGTTGGTTCCGATACAAAAATGACCAGGTCGGATTGCCGTGCAGGAAGAGAATCGTCCGGTCCAGTTCACGGTTAAGCTCGACGACGTGAAGTGGACGTTTCCAGCCTTTCTCCATGCGCGAATTAACTGGATAATCGGCTGGAAACTCATTCATCGCTTATGCAACGGTACCCCCCGGTCCGGATCAAGCAGGAATTGTAAAGCAAAGGCCGAACTCTTGTGCCGAACCGCACTGCGGTCTCCGTCGAACTCCCGGTGTGCGGTCATCACCGGTTCCTCGTGTGATTTTAACGCAAACCAGACTGTTCCGACCGGTTTCTCTTCCGTCCCCCCCGCTGGTCCAGCGATTCCCGTGACAGATAGAGCATCCGTTATTTCCGGGAGGAGAAAGGACCCTTTCACCATTTCAACGGCCACGTCCTCGCTCACCGCTCCGTGTTCTTCGATGGTTTCCGGATCCACGCCCAGCCGCCGTATCTTGGACCGATTGGAATAACAGACAATCCCCTCCTGGAGTACGGAGGAAGCACCCGGAACGGAGGTAATATCCGCACTAATCAACCCCCCCGTGCACGATTCAGCCAGGGAAAGTTTCCGATGTTGTTCATCAAATACATCAACCAGCTTCTCAGCACAAGCTTCTGTCATCGTCTGTAGGGAGATCCTGAATCACGTTTCTTGATCTGATCTTTTAGCTCCTGAAGATCCAGATCCCCTTCACCACTCCGGAGTTGACGCTCATTGGATTTCCTGCCCTCGACGCGAACCGTTCCTTTATACAGACTCAGTCGAACCGTTCCGGACATCGAAGAATTCAACTGGCGAAAAAACTGATCCAGTCCCCTTCGCTCGTCCGAAAACCATTTTCCGCTGTACACCAGTTTCCCGTAGTCCCTCTCCAGAGATTGTTTCATCTCAATGACCTCCCGTTCCTGTACGAGCTCCTCAAGTGCTTTGTACGCCCGATGAATGATCGTCGCGGCCGGCTGCTCATAAATCTGACGCGTTTTTTGATCCTCCAGAGAATCTTCAACTACATCAGTACGGCCGACGCCGAACGTCCCCCCCATCTTCCCGAGCGTCTCAATGATTTCATGCAAAGCTTGTTCGTCACCATTCAGGGCAACAGGTTTCCCTTTCCTGAAACGCAGTTCCAGTTCGACCTTTCGATCCGGGGTATTTTCCAGTCGCTCGGTGACGATGTAGGTCTCTTCCGGAGCCGCCTCCCACTCATCCAGGAACGGTGTTAACTGGACATTGGCCCCCCACAGATTTTGCTCAACGTTGAAGAGGGTCTCTGTGGTCGATTCCAGCGGCAGAGATGAACGCCGAGCATATTGAATGTCTTCACCCGGATGATGAACACCAAGTTCCGTGAGGGGAGAAATCACCGTTAATTCCGGAGCAAGTTGCTCGAAACATCGCTCAAACCGGAGGCGATCATTTCCTTTCCCACGACAACCATGCGCCAGGTACTCGCAACCTTCCTCCCGGGCCACCTGGACGAGTTCGCGTGCGATCAACGGCCTTGCTAGAGCGGAGCCGAGGTAATAACCCTGACCGTATCGAGCTCGTGCTCGTAGGGCCGGTAGAATGAAGCTCTCCGCAAAGTCCGGACGAAGATCCTCCAGGTGTGATGCACTTGTTCCCAGCTCAATCGATTTTTCTCCGATGGGCTCAATGTACTGCCCCTGTCCAACGTTCCCGCTGAACGTAATCACCTGCAGATTCTTGCGACGCCTCAAATAGTCAATGCAGATGAGGGTATCCAGCCCCCCGGAAAAGGCGAGGGCAACCTTTGCCATGTCCTCTCAATCAGAAATGCCTGTCATAAGTGAACCCCTGAAGATCCATTCTACGCCAGGCACAGCGTCGGTTCAAGCAATACAATTGAATGAGTTTGTTTCAGGCAAGGTATCGTTGAATATTTCAGACATCAATCACCGAAGGTCCACGTAGGGCTTGTCCGGCACATTCCGGACTCGAATTTTGACCCCCTTCACCGTGCCCTCATACGAAAACTGGCCATCGTATGGACCGACGTTTCCGTTCGCGTCAAGTCCGGCGTCAATCCCTTCCTGAGGCATGTTGGGGACGACGGAAAGGGAACCGGAGAGGACGGTGTTTCCGTTCTGTTTTCCAACCACCTTGCCGTTCTTCTTTATGAGCACCTGAAGGAGCACTGACCCGGTGGAAAGCG
>CAZQNZ010000068.1:0-11872 GCA_964594615.1 uncultured Planctomycetia bacterium | reverse complement strand
ATGAAATCGTCGGCCTCGACACGCTCCACGACTTCAGTCGCTTCCTCCTCGTTTTCCAGGTCGAAATTCTCGCCATCGATTTTAAACAGTTCCGCCTCGAACCCGCCGTCCTCCGTTTCCTTCAAGGCGTCCAGGTCCGCGTCCGGATCCGCGGCGAGGCGCGCGTCGATTTCCCAGTATTCATCCGGGTCGAATGCCTCGATTTCCCGGTCACGATCGACGACCAGCATGACCGCAACCGACTGCACCCGCCCTGCGCTCAGCCCCCGGGCAATCTTCTCCCAGAGCAACGGACTGAGTCGGTATCCAACGATACGGTCCATGAACCGCCGGGCCTGCTGGGCGTGCACGAGATCCGATGAAATTTCACCGGGTTCGTCAAATGCGTTCCGCACCGCGTCGGGCGTGATTTCATGAAACGTGACGCGGTAGACGTCATCCGACCGTCCATTATCCAGTTCGAGCGCTTGAATCAGGTGCCATGCAATGGCTTCGCCCTCCCGGTCCGGATCGGGAGCGAGATACACGTGCTCGGCGTCCCGCACTTTGTTTTTCAGATCCTTCAGGACATCCTTCTTGTTCTCCATCACCTCATATTCCGGCGTAAAATCCTCGTCCACGTCGATGCCGAACCGATCCTCCGGCAGATCCCGCACGTGTCCCATGCAGGCTTCGACGGAGAACCCTTCCCCGAGAAATTTCTTGATCGTACTGGCTTTCGACGGGGACTCGACGATCACCACGTTTTTTTCAGAATCGCTGCTCGTGCTCATAATCTGCTCACAATGCCGGACAAACGCCGGCGGAAACGAATAATGAAAGAAAGATGCGTGCAATGGATTCGTCGCGGGTCCGTCCCTCTGCCTCACCAATCCACGGAGACGTCCTGCACCCCTTCGTGCCGGGGAATCCGAACGTATCCGTGTTCTTTGCCAAATCGATAGACCTTCGAGGTGATGCGAACGTCCTCCCTGCAGTAATCGGCGATCTGATCGATTTTCCCCTCTTTATACCACCGGACCGCCTGCAGGCCGTCCGCCGACTTCGACGCATCCACGGACGCGCTGGCCACGTCATCAAGCCGAATCCGCTGGTTCAGCACCTCTTCGATGGATTTCATCATGTCCAGCGTGTCCACCTCGCCGAAGTCCAGTGGAGTGTATGGTTTCAGAACTCGATAATCAAAATCAATCACGTTGTATCCGATGACAAGTTCCGCGGAGTACAGTCGATCCGCCAGTTCTTCCGCTTCATCCTCTCGAAAGACCTCGAATTCGTCCGTTTCCTCGTTGCGGATGACACCGACGGACAGCTTCAATTCTTCCGTGTTCTGATGACCCCCCACCTCATGGAAGGTCTTCTGGGTCTCCAGATCGAACGATAGCACTTCGTCTTCTTCCGACGCGTCCGGCTGAAACAACGATTGTTGACCGTTCATCATCTCCCCTCTCCAGAGAACTTCATGAGACCGTTCGGAAAAACGCGAACCAGCCGCGGTGTGCGGGCCGGGCATGGAGCGTTCTCAGTGCACCATAACGACTTAATAGATGCAGCACACCCTTTTCAAGCGCCAACCCTGCTTGTTTCATGTATCAACGCCTTCCTGCTGGTGAACGTGTTCGGCTGATCCCTGTGCAATTGAACGGATTGCAGCATGGCATGAGAGAAGCCGCGAGCCTGAGTGAGGAGGACAGGAGGGAGGCTCTGCACTGGATTCAACGAATGTTCTTCTAAGGGGCACCGGAGGACCGCGCGACCTTCACGATCCGGTTCAGCAGCCGGTCCGCGAGTTTCGTTTTTTCCTGTTCCGGCCAGGGTTCAAGCGATCCGGATTCCTCGAGCAGGTAGACCCGGTTCCGGTGGCTTCCCATGGCGGATGGCCGGTTCAGCACGAGCAGATCCAGGTTTTTTCGACGTAGTTTTGATCGTCCGTGTTCTTCGATCCGCTCGCTTTCAACGGCGAACCCGATCAGGGTCTGCCCCTCCTTTCGGCGACCGGCTTCTTCAAGAATGTCAGGCGTGGGTTCCAGTTCCATGTGTTGCCCGAGGTCCGACTTCTTCACCTTCTCCTCCGCCGATTCGGCGGGCCGGACGTCCGTCACCGCCGCCGCCATGACAAGCACGTCACACTCGTGAAACCGATCGAAAACGGCGGCCTGCATCTGTTGGGCGGTCGTGACCCGGCAGACCTCCCCGACTGCATCAGCCGGATTCAGCGCGGTGGGGCCCAGGACGAGTGAAACCTCGTGGTCCCGGAGGGCCGCCTCTTCAGCGAGGCACAGACCCATGCGCCCGGAGGATGCATTCGAGATAAACCGGACCGGATCACGGTATTCACGAGTGGGACCGGCCGTAATGAGAATGTTCATGGGCCGGTACGAAACGGGACAACCGGCTGTCGGTCAGACATGACGGCGCACGCGCTCAAGAATCTGGTCCACGGGCGCAAGCCGTCCTTCACCGACATCGCCACAGGCCATGCGCCCTTCGTCGGGCTCGACAAACTCGTAACCGGCGTCCCGCAGGGACGAAATGTTCTGCTGCACAAAGGGGTTCTCATACATGTTGCTGTTCATGGCCGGACAGATCAGCACCGGAATCCGGGTGGAGATCGCCATCAGCAGGGAGCCGAGCAGATCGTCCGCGAGGCCATTGGCCACCTGACCAATTAGATTTGCCGTGGCGGGGGCCATCAGAGCAAGCTCCGCACGGTCGGCGAGGTCGATGTGAATCGGTTGACGGTCCTCGGCCTCATCGAAGAGGTCCGTGTATACGTTGCGCTGCGAAAGCGCCCGGAAGGTCTCCGGCGCAATCATGTCCGCCGCCGTTTCCGTCAACACCACGTCCACAGCGTATCCTTCCTGAGTCAATGTGGACGTGAGCTCACAGGCCTTGTAACAGGCCACACTCCCGCTGACGCCCAGGAGGAGTTCGGTCTGGTTGTGCTGCGATGGCGCCATGTACGAAACGATGGATCGAAAGAAAAATCCGTTTGATCGGGTTATTCGTCCTCGTCTTCGGCGTCTTCTTCGTCGAAGCGATCCTCAAAATTCAGCTTGCCCTGTAGAATTTCTTCCAGAACGACGTCGTAATCGTCGTCGTTGTCCTCGGCGGGCACCAGCGGAGGAGCACCCCGTCGGAGCTCAACCAGACGTTTTTGCATCAGTACCGTGAGCTTAAACCGTCCGCCGATTTTGTCGACCGCCTTTTCGATACGTTCAAGATCCATTGTTTATTCCTCCGGAAAAGAAACGTTATGACGAATAATGTCTGACACGCGATCAATCACTGAGTCGATCCGGTCATTGACGATGCGAAAATCATAGGCGGGAACTTCCTGAAGTTCGTCCCGCGCCGTTTCCAGTCGTTCATGCAGTTGCTGTTCGTCCCCCGCTCCCCGATTGCGCAACCGGGATTCGAGTTCCTCGAACGTGGGCGGTTCGAGAAAAATCGAGATGTGATCTCGATCCGATTCGCGGATCTGCTCGGCCCCCTGGATGTCAATTTCCAGGATCGGTATGTGTCCGTTCTGCAGCACCCGATCAAGTTCCGACAGCTGCGTTCCGTAGTACTCGCCGTACACCTGGGCCCACTCCAGGAACGCCCCCTCTTCAATCTTCTCCTGGAATTCCTGTTTTGACAGATAATCGTACTGTTTCTCCCGGTCATCGTCAAACCGCCGATCCCGTGTGGTGGCGGATCGAACCCGTTCGAGTCGGGGTTCCTCCTCCATGATCCTGCTGGTGATGGTTGATTTTCCCACACCGGATGGACCGGAGATCACAACGAGCTGCGACATGATGCACACATACTGATGAAGAGGTTGTCGGATGGATCATTCAATGTTGCGGGTCTGTTCGCGAAGGCCTTCCACGATTGTTTTCAGTTCCACCACCGTTTTGCTCATGTCCGAATGTTTGCACTTGGAGGCGATGGTATTGGTTTCGCGCAGCATCTCCTGAGCGATGAAGTCCAGCTTACGACCGATGGGTTCCGTCTTTTCCAGCGTTTCACGAAACTGTTCTACATGGGAGGCCAGCCGGTCTATTTCTTCGGTGATGTCCACTTTTTCGATAAATAGCCGAATTTTTTTATCGATCAAATCACGGTCCTGATCGGAAATGCCGTCCTCCTCCGTCACCTCTGCCAGCACCTCCGTTAATTTCCGGCGGTACGACTCCACCACCTCCGGCGCGAGGGCGTCGATGCGGTCCAGTCCCTCCCGGAACTCCTCCATATCACGTTTGAGAGACTCCTTTAACGACTCCCCTTCTTCTCGACGGCTCTGCTTCAGCTCGGCGGCTGCCTCTTCAATCAGTTCCTTCAAATCGGGAAGGTGTTCACGAATCCAGTTCCGGTCTTCGGGCAGTTCGTCGGGGATCACACCGGGCCCATCGACGATGTCCGAAAGGGTCACCGGCCCGGACAGGTCAAGCTCGTCCTGTACCTGCCGCAGGGCATCCCGGTATGATGCAGCCTGTTCCATATCGATTATCTGCCGTGAATCAACGGCCGGCACGTCGGCCTGAATATCAAGATCCACGCGTCCGCGGTCGACATATTCGGCGACCACCTCTTCAAACTGTTGCTCGAACGGACGCAATCCGTTGGGCAGATGGGCGTTCAACAGATAATGCTTGTGATTGACCGATTTCAGCACCACGTCTACGAGGCACTCGTCCACCTCGCCCTGGGCGTCGCCATACCCGGTCATGCTTTTCATTGCTGTTCCGGTGCCGCACCATCGCTAGATCCGTTTCCACCGGCCGAGGACGTGGTTCCCCCGCCGTCCGAGGAACCGCCTTGGTTCGTTTCACCGGGCACGGTTTGTTGAGCGGGCGGTTGATCTTTGAGTGCCCCTCCTTCCGACGAGGAGGGGGAAATGATGTTCAGCACGATCGCAATCATGACAAACAGACATCCGCAGACCACCGTGGCTTTCCAGAGGACCGAAATGGTCTTGGTCCCGAGAAACGTTTCCACACTGCTGGAGCCACCGAATACCGCTCCCATTCCTTCCCCTTCGTGAGGCTGGAGAAGAACCATCACGACGATGGCGATGGCCAGTAGAAGTTCAACGAACAGTAGAAAGTAATACATGGTTTCTCTTACGAATTGGCGATTCGAATAATCTCCGTGAAGGAGTCCGGGTCAAGGCTTGCTCCTCCGATCAGCGCCCCGTCCACGTCGCTCATCGCCAGGATCGACTCCGCGTTATGGGGTTTTACGCTTCCCCCGTACTGAAGACGGACGCGCTCGGCTTGCTCCGAACTCGCCTGATCGGCGATCCAGTCCCGAATCCATTCGTGTACTTCCTGGGCCTGTTCCGGTTCGGCCGAACGGCCCGTTCCGATGGCCCAGACCGGTTCGTAGGCAATGATCAATTCCTGTTCCGTGTCGAACACACCCGTGTCATTCAGTCCGGCGTTCAGCTGTTCGATCACCGTATCCTGCGTACGGCCGTCATCCCGCTGCGCCTCCGTCTCCCCGATACAGTAAATGACATTCAGGCCGGCATCCACCGCGGCATCCACCTTCTTCTGCAGAAATGGATGGTCTTCGCCGAAATCGTGACGGCGCTCGGAGTGACCGACGATGACCCAGTTCGCCCCGACGTCCTGAACCATCCAGGGCGAGATCTCCCCGGTGAACGAACCGTTCTTTTCGAAGTGGCAATTCTGTGCACCCACGTCAACCGCCGGGCCGGCCTCGTCAAGGACCAGAGGCAGGTAGACGGCCGGAGGGAAAATGCCGGCATCCACGTCCGGATCCTCGGACTCAAGCAGGTTGGATACACTGTTCGTAATCTCCTTCACCTCCGGCGTTCGGAGGTTCATCTTCCAGTTTCCATATATAACCGGTGTTCGTGACATGACGTATTCAATAATGCATAGACGTTATACGACGAGAGCGACCATCCAGAAGGCGCGTCCACTGCAAAAAGAGGGCACCTGCTTCGACAGACGCAGAAGTGATTGAGAAGACCCTTATTATTCTCGAAGCAAGAGCCCGTTTCAAGAGCCTCGGTACGGACCGAATTGCATCAAGCGTCCTCGTCCGGTGAAAGCATCTGAGAGGGATCCAGCAGTGCGTCCAGCCGCTCGGGGGACATGAGATCCTTCTCCAGGGCCACCTCGCGAATGGTTTTGCCGGTCTTGTGGGCTTCCTTTGCGATCTCCGCCGCCCGGTCGTAGCCGACCTCGGGGGCGAGGTTGGTCACCAGTGCAAGACTCTGTTCCACCATTTCCTCACACCGGTCCTCGTCCGCCTCGATCTCTTCCAGGCATTTTTCCCGGAACGCGGTGGTGACGTTCGTTAGCATACGTTGCGATTCCAGCACGTTGTACGCCATCACCGGCATCATCACGTTCAACTCAAAATTTCCGGACTGTCCGGCCACGGAGACCGTCGTGTCGCTGCCGATGACCTGCGCTGCAACCTGGGTGACGGATTCGGCCAGAACCGGGTTGATTTTTCCCGGCATGATGGACGACCCCGGCTGCACGGCCGGCACGTTGATTTCTCCGATACCGCAACGGGGCCCGGATCCGAGCCAGCGAATGTCATTGGCGATTTTCATCAGAGCAACGGCAAGGGTCCGCAGACTACCGCTGAACTCCACCAGTGCGTCACGAGCCCCCTGTGACTCGAAATGGTTGTCCGTTTCCCGTACATCGTACCCGGTGCGTTCCTCCAGATGGTTGCAAACCCGTTCGGCGAATTCAGGATGCGTGTTCAGACCGGTACCCACCGCCGTGCCACCAATGGGGAGTTCCTTCAGTTCCTCCGCGGACGACTCAAGCCGCCGTATGCTTTTGCGAATCTGCGCCGCGTGCCCGCCGATTTCCTGGCCCAGCGTCACCGGTGTGGCATCCTGGAGGTGGGTGCGTCCCACCTTGACGACATCCTCCATTTCCTCGCTCTTCTGTTCGAGGACGGACTGCATCTCCGATAGTGCGGGTTTCAGTTTCTCATACCATTCACGAAGCACGGACAGGTGAATGGAGGTGGGGATGACGTCGTTGCTGGACTGTCCCATGTTGACGTCGTCATTGGGATGAACGGACCGGTCCCCGATCTCGCCGCCCTGCAGTTCGATCGCCCGGTTGGCCAGCACTTCGTTGGCATTCATGTTGGTGGAGGTGCCGGAACCGGTCTGGAAGATATCCAGCGGAAAGTGATCATCCAGATCGCCCTGAATCAATTCTTCTGCTGCCGTCTGAATGGCGTCGGACGTGTCCGAATCCAGCAGACCGAGGTCCTCATTCACGACGGCGGCCGCTTTCTTTACATGTCCGATGGCCCACAGAAACGGGCGGGTAAACTCGTAGCCGCTCACCGGGAAATTGTCCTTCGCACGCTGGGTCTGTGCACCGTAATAGGCATCCGCGGGAACGCGGACCGTGCCCATGGAATCTTCTTCAGTTCGATGGTTCTTCTGAGTCATTGTCCTTGCTGGATGATTCAATTGTAATTTGATAGATGAAACGCCATGCTCCATTTGAGTAGATCGCATTCAGCGGACGGGGGTCCCCGTATGAGTTTCGCACGGGGAGCGTACCGGCGTAAGTGGCGTCCGGATGACGCTTTTTCATGGGTGTGGACGGCACGCTGACGTCCGCTCCGAGGGATTCAATGATCTGTGCACTTCGGATCGCATCCGCCACTTGCTTCCCCTTGCTCGAATAAAACGTCGACAGGGTTTCCATGTCATACGTGTTCCCCTCCGGAGAGACCCAGATCTCCTGCAATGTGTTCAGGTCTCCCTCGTCGAGAGCGGTTCGCATCCGTTCGAACGCCTGTTTCAGACGCGGACGCAGATCCTCCTGAACATCATCGGACAGTGCCCGGGGATCCTCCTGCTTTCCGCGGTAGGAATCTCCATTCTCCGTTGCACAACCGGCGTGAAACAGGAGGACCGCCGTCAGCGGAATGGTGAGGATCCGGATGAAATGGAAAGAATTTCTCATGCGCTTTCTGATGCCTTGTAATTAATAAGGACGGACGAAAACTTATTCGTCGGGGTCGGGGTCGCTCACACTCACGACCGAAGACCGCTGCTCGGCCGTCGGCACGGGATCAAACCCGCTGCCCCCCCACGGATGGCAACGAAAAAGCCGCCGAACGCCCAGCACCAGACCGATCAACACGCCGTGCTTCCGGATGGCCCTTCGGGTGTATTCCGAACAGGTCGGCGAAAACCGGCAGGTGCTCGGAAGAATCGGAGAGAGGAACAGTTGATAGCATTTGATGCATGCTAGCAACGTCCATGTCACCGGTCGGGTCACGAGCTTCGTCAGGTTCACAATTCCAATGAACAAGGGAACGGGGAAGAGTAATCGATACCGCATTGAAGCACATCTGTTCTGTTGCGTCAAGGAATTGCAACGATTCCCCTTGAGGATTATAATAAATGCCATTTCTTCGTCTGCTCAAATCCGTTCAGATTTTGTCGTTTCCACATACCATGCTACGCAAAAGCACACTATTTCTGCTGGGTTGTCTCGTGCTTTTCACCGGCTGTCAGCGAGGCAACGATGCCGGCTCAGACTCGCCCGAACCGCTCTCCGGCACCTATGAACTTGTGTCGAACGAATCGATGGTGTCCTTCGCCTCCATCAAGAAAACGGAGGACAAGGACGTATCCGTACCCGGCACGTTCGATGACCTCAATGGACAGATCAGCGTGGACGAACAAACGCCGCTGAATAAAACCACCGGACAAATTAACGTAAAACTCGCATCGCTGGACACCGGCGTCGATGAGCGTGATAAAAACATCTTGACCTACTTCTTCCGGGCGATGGGGGATAACATCGTGTCCGAAACACTGCGTTTCGAGATCGGGAAGATGCAATTTGGGAAGGACGTCTCCTCACCCATGCCGGTGGGTAAACCCACTCCTCTGACGGCGATTGGAAAGCTCAGTGCATACGATGTCACCAAAAGCCAGAAGACCAAGCTGACGGTGACCCGTCTCGGCTCGGACCGGTTCATGGTCTCCACACGGGAACCACTTGTGTTCGAAATTGATAAGTTCGACATGGTGGAACCACTGAACAAAATGATGGAGGTCTGCGGCCACGTCGGGATTTCCAACGTGGTGCCGGCGCAGTTTTACCTTGTGTTCGAAAAGAAACAGAACCAGTCCGCCTGATTCACCGGTCAATCCACTGAAACACACGTTCTGGAAACCCGACGCCACGCCCCCCATCCCCGCGCTGGACGGGTCCGGACCGTACCGGTGCGTGTTTATGGATCGGGACGGCACGTTGATCGATGACGTCGGCTACCTCTCCCGAACCGATCGCATCTCCATCCGGGAGGGCGTGCTGGATGGCGTTCGGCGACTCCTTGAACATGCGTACATCCCCATTGTGGTGACCAACCAATCCGGCGTGGCGCGGGGGCTGATCGAGGAAGAAGAACTGCGGTCCATCCATCGAGTTCTGCACAAGACCTTTCTGGAGCACGACGCAGCGGTATTGGCCTGGTACTATTGTCCGCACCTGCCCCCCGCGCAGCTTCGCCCGGAGGAAGAAGACGGAGCGAACCCATCCCTGCTGAAAACGTGCAGCTGTCGAAAGCCCGGCCCGGCACTCTGGCATGAAGCCGAGTCCGACCTGCCCGGTTCCGTGAATTACTCGTCCAGCTGGAGCGTCGGTGATCGAGAACGGGACGTCGTGCCCGGACGTGATCTTGGAACCGGAGCGGTCCTTGTGGGACAACCGGAGCGTTCCGAGCCGGAGGATCCGAACATCTGCTCCGCTCACTCGTTTCGCGAGGCGGTGGACCTTATGGTATCATGAAGGCGTTGAGCGGGATGTAATCCCCTGCTTCGAACGCGTCGGATACAATGATTTTTCCGTTCGCTTTTACACGACTCAATCCGCTGGCAAGAACCATGATTCCGAGCCGAAATTCAGTCTTCTTTTTTCTGGCGTTTGTTACGCTGGCTGCCTTCTACCAGACCGGCCCGCACGCCCGGGCTGAGGAGGTCACGGTCACACGCTGGGATAACACGGTACTGAACGGCACCTTCCGTGGATTTTCGGCCAACGGTCGTTCCGTGAAAATGGAAAACGACGGATCGGTTCGTCGCATTCCGATCCGTAAGCTCCTGAAGATTCAGTTTGATCAATCCGGGTTTTCGTCGAACCTGCCCACACGATTGGAGCTGCGGGGGGGCGGACGGCTTATGGGGGAACTGATGGAGGGGGGGAACCAAAATGCACTCCGGCTATCGTCTCCTGTACTGTCTTCAGAAAGCGACATCCGCTTGACCTGGATCAAACGAATTGCGTTCACCGAGCGCACCGATCGGGAAACGGACACGCGGGACGGGAACGATAAGGATCTCCTCTTCGACACCGGCGGCGACCGGTATCAGGGGGTCCTGACCGGGATTACCCCCGAAAACATTCGGTTTGAAGATGAAAACCTCGGCCAAAAAACCATTCCACTCGAACAGGTCCGGGAACTTCTGCTCGCCCCGATCGGACCTCCCCCTTCCGAACCCGACGGAGCCTTCCTGGAGATCTACGGTCCCGGCGGTTCTGTGCTGCCGGGAGCACCGCTGTCTTTTTCGGACAATCAACTTGTGCTTTCCGGACTTATGGAGGGTAGCGAATGGGCGGTCAACATGAACAGCGTACGCACCATCCTCATCCGGAACGGGAAGGTGCGATACCTGTCCGACATGGAGCCGACGGACGTGATTCAGAAAGAGGTGTTCCCCTGGCAAACGGATCCGTCTCAGGGAGACGAGCTTCCGAAGGCCTTTCGCTGGAGGCGGGACAAATCCGTTCCGGATCAGCCCGGTGAAAGCGATCCGATCAGCCTTGATGGAACGGTGTACGAGAAGGGCATCGGGTGCACGTCGTACACAAAATTGACCTATGAGCTGGACGGATCCTATCGCCGGTTCCGCGCCACCATTGGACTCGACGACCGGGCCGACGACCCGGAGCACGAGGGCGCCGCGGTCTTCCGGGTTGTGGTGGACGGAGAAGAGCGGTTTTCCTCCGCCATCTCCAGCACGGACCCCCCCAAATCGCTGGACGTGGATGTAAGCGGGGCCTCCACGATGTCGCTGATCGTCGACCTCAAAACGGGGTTCCTCGATTATGCCAACTGGGCGGGGGCGCATCTGGTGCGGAATGAGTAACGTGCTCGAACTCACCCGACCCGTACTGTTGCTTCTCTCCCTTCCACTCGGCCTTCTGGCAGTCTGGCTGAGCCTGAGGTACACCCGAATCAAGTCCACCCTCCGCCTCTCTGCAATTGGACTCCTTCGTGCAATCATCGCCGTCTCCCTGTTGTTCTACCTGGCCGGACCTCGCTGGACGGTACAGCTTGTGGAAACGAGGGAGCAACATCTTCTGATCGATACGAGCTACAGTATTTCCGACCCCTCCTGGAACGAGACGGTAAACCGCGTCGAACGATCGTTGGACAACGGATCCGGGAATGCAGCGGCCTCGGTGCACCTGTTCGGCGAGGCCTACGAACACATTGGATCGGTGGAGCCGGACGGATCACCGGTGCCGGACACGTGGCTGGAGCAGGGGCGTTCCGCACTGGGGGAATCCACCCTGAAGCAGATGAACCCGTACCAATCCCGGCTCCGGACGGCAATCATGGACAGCACCGCGTTCGGTAAAGGAACATCGGAACCTGAAACCATCGTGCTGACGGATGGATACGCGGTTCCGGAAGCCGACTTCACGTCCGGTGATTCGAACGACTGGCCCAGTCCCCTGACGGTGATCCCGGTGGAGGGGGGTTACGGACAGAATGTGGCGATTCAATCGATTTCGGCACCGGACCGCGTTCGGGCGGGGGAGTCCCTCTCCGTCGAGGTCACGTTGCG
>CAZQNZ010000067.1:2768-12006 GCA_964594615.1 uncultured Planctomycetia bacterium | reverse complement strand
TCCGATCATACTGAGATTGTTGTTCATGTCACACCCTCGCAAAAGTTGAATCAGTAAGTATTGCTCCTGAAAATGACCTATAAATATTTTTAACGGAACGCCCATCGCGATACAAGTGAATTTTAGCTCGGTGATGTTGCTTCTGGAAAGCTTCTTTTTGCCCACGAGTCACTGCGTAAGAATCAATAACAATGAAGGGGCTCCATTTCAGAGCAAATCCTGTGAGATAAGTTCAACAGTCTGGTATTGTTTGCAATTTTGACATTAAATCTGTTGTAAATGAGGATCGATTGCAGTTTCCCCCCCGGAGACTCCGATAATGCAATGTGTCCTGGAGGAAAAATATTCTCAATTCGATCGGATTTGCTTTTTCGTCAGTACCAACAGCATGAACTGGATTGATATCGGATTTTTGATACTGGTAAGTGGAGGGGGCATGTTTGGATATCTCACGGGCTTCCTCAACCAGATCGGCCGGGTGGTCGGACTTTTCGCTGCGGTATATGGGTCCATCCATTTACATTTGCCCGTCATGAAATGGCTCGGGCAGTTTATGGACCAGCCCTTCTCGGGACTGCTGGCGTACATCCTGCTTTTTGTAATGATTTATTTGATTGCATTGTTAATTCTCAATCTACTTGATACCGCACTCCGTGCAGCGGAGTTGAAAAGCGAGGATCGGAAACTTGGTGCGTTACTCGGAATAGCGAAGGGGGTCCTGATTTCAGCTATGCTTTTATTTGGGTTTGCATTGTACCCTGGTACGTCCATCGCCCGGGATATCGAGTCATCATATACCGGCCGTCCTCTTCTCATGCTGACTCAGGCTGTTGTGGTTCGTGTACCGGCAACAGTACGCTCCCGAATTGAAGATACGCTTGAAAAAGTACACAGCATTTCGGAATCAAACGCCTCTTACCATAAAACCAGTCCTTCGAAAACTGACGATCGACCAAAACATCCACTGTAAAAGGAAGAGAAAAGCACGGAAACACCCAGCGATCCTGAGAGGCAAAGAGAACAGAGAGGACTTTTTCAGGTATAACGGAGCTATTTCTTGCGACTTTTCACTATTTCACCGCATTACCTCCTCGATATCCCCTTGTTCTACCCGAAAAATCGTACGCTGAGTACGCCCCCTCTTTTTCGGATGGGGTCTATTTAACTTGATCTACCTCATCGTTCGATGTATAATCTTTACTCTGGTTAATGGAGTTATTCATACGGATATAAAATCTTCGACAGGATTATCGACCGAAAGAATGTGCTGACGATACAGCTCGGAAGGATCAGCAGTTGAGTTCGTTCCTTAAGAAATGTGGGGTTGACCCACATTTTTTGTTTTGATGTCCGGTCATACGGATCGAAGCAATGGTGGAGCAATCGAAATTGGTTTCACGGAGTAAATCATGAACGGTGACATCTTACGATTTGTCGACGCAATCCACCGGGACAAGTCCATCGACAAGTCGATCATCTTCAAAGGGATTGAGACGGCCCTGGAAAAAGCAGCCCAGAAACAGCTCGATTCCGATGAAGAGATCGACATCAACATTGATCAGGAAACCGGGGACATCTCGGCCACGCGCAACGGGTCTCAGCTCGATCCCGAAATGCTTGGACGCATCGGGGCACAAACAGCCCGGCAGGTCATGATACAAAAAATCCGGGAAGCAGAAAGCGAGAGCCTGTATGAGGATTTCAAGGAAAAAGAAGGAGAAATTGTCAGTGGCTCCGTGTCTCGTTTCAGCGGACCGAACATGCTCGTCACCATTGGGGACGTTGAAGCGTTCTTTCCGAAATCGCAACAGGTACCGGGGGAAAGTTATCAGGTGGGTGATCGACTCCGGGCGCTGGTGAAAGACGTCGGGAAAAAAGGAAGTAAAATTATGGTTGAGCTTTCTCGGACGCATCCTGATTTCATCAAGCGCCTGTTTGAACTTGAAGTGCCGGAGATTCAGGAAGGGGTCATCAGTATTAAAGGAATTGCCAGTGAACCGGGGAATCGTACAAAGGTCTCCGTTGCATCCAGCGAAGAGGACGTTGATGCCGTAGGGGCCTGTGTTGGGGTTCGCGGTTCACGAATCAAAGGCATCGTAGCCGAACTCAATGACGAACGGGTAGATATTATTGAATGGCATCCACTGGACGATCGGTACATTGAAAACTCATTGAAACCAGCGGATGTGCAGGAGGTCAAACTGTTTGAGGAAGACAATTTAGCGCGGGTGATCGTCGATGAGGACCAGTTGTCCGTGGCCATTGGTAAAGGAGGACAGAACGTGCGATTGGCCTCCAAGCTCACCGGGTGGGAAATTGACGTCATGTCACGCCAGGAGGAGCAGGAGCTTCTGGAACAGGAGCAACAGATGGCTGCGGGAGAATCAAAGCCACCATCAAACGAGGGACCGGATTCAACCAGCCAACATTCAGAAGAGATGCCCGAAGGCGAGCCGGAAGACGATTCACAGCCTATTCATGATGCTCCATCGGAAGACGGTTCTCTGAGTGAGGAGGAGGAGAACGATCTCGATGATGAGATTTCGGACTCGGGTTCTGAAGATATATCTGATTCGGGCTCCGAGGCAGCGGATGAAGCCGTTTCCGCGTCTGACAAAGAGATCGAGTCCGCCCCGTCTAATCAGGGAGATGAAATGGAGACCTCATCCGCTCAGAATGGTTCGTCGGAAGATCAGGAAACATCCCCCGCGGAGTCAGGGGAGACGTCGGACACTCCCCCCGAAACATCCGACAGCGAAGAGGCTCGCGAAGAAGCCGATACTAAAAATGATTCTGATAACCCAGAATAACGACGGTATGATGGATACCGTCATTGGACCCCGTATCATTCTTTAGAAGTTATCGTTTTTACACTCATAACATCGTCGATTCAAAAAAGTACATTTCATGCGTGGATACGAACTGGCCGATAAACTGGACGTTGAATTTGGTGAGCTAAGTGAACGAGCGGAGGAACTCGGTGTCGATCTTGGACATCATATGTCCGACGTGGATGAAGAAATTATTGATGATCTGATCGAACTGTTCGACGAGAATCCGGAAGAGCTCATTGACGAAGAATCAGAAGAGGTAACGGATACCGATACCGAAACCGGAGACGAAGATCCGGATCAAGCTACGGAAACCGAAACATCCACCGAACAGGAAGAGGCACAGGAAACATCGTCCGATCAAAAAGCGCATCAGGACGCTGCTCAGCAAGCGGGCGAACAGCAATCCTCCCAGAAACGGATGAGAAAGTCGGATCTGGATCGAGACCGGGAGCAAACCGGAGGATCCACCCCATCCCAATCAACTCAAACACAGCAGCCGGCGGATGAACAGAAGGATGAGGATATTGTCGAACTGGCTCTTCCGATGACGTTGCGGGATGTGTCTGAAGAACTGGGGATTCCCTCCAACGAACTGATTATGACCTTCATGCAGGGGGGCGTTCAGAAAACAATCAATGATCAGGTTGACGTTGAGGACCTCGAATTACTTGAAGAGACCATCGATCAAACGATTGAAATCGTTGAGGATACGGATCTCGAAGATGAAGTCATTGAGGAGCTCGAATCCGAAGAAGACGACGAGGAAAATCTTGAACCCCGCGCACCGGTGGTGACGGTCCTTGGGCACGTCGACCATGGAAAAACCTCGATCCTGGACCGGATACGGGAGACCCAGGTTGCGGAAGGGGAAGCAGGAGGTATCACACAGCAGGTAGGAGCCTCACGAATTGAGTATGATGATGAGGAGATCATATTCATTGACACGCCCGGACACGAAGCATTTACAGAAATGCGTGCTCGTGGAGCAAATACCACCGATCTGGCGGTTCTGGTTGTAGCGGCGGACGACGGGGTGATGCCTCAGACGAAGGAATCGGTCAACCACGCACGTGCGGCTGACGTTCAGATGATTGTCGCCATCAATAAGATCGATAAACCCAACGCCGACGCGACAAGAGCTCGTCAGGAAGTATCCGAGCTGGAACTGATTCCGGAAGAATGGGGAGGGGAGACGGTCTTTGTCAATACATCCGCAGAAACGGGAGAAGGGATAGATGAATTGCTCCAGATGATTACGCTTGAATCGGAACTTCTCGGATTGAAAGCGAACCCGCACAAAGAAGCCCGCGGTGCATGTCTCGAGTCGAAGTTAATCGAAAATCAGGGGGTCACCAGTACACTACTTGTACAGGAAGGTACCCTGAAACCCGGTGATGTCGTGTTGTGTGGTTCTACGTATGGAAAGGTGAGGGCCCTGTTTGACGACCTGGGCAATGAAATTGACCAGGCCGGTCCGAGCACGCCGGCGGTGGTTCTCGGACTGAACGAAACCCCGGAAGCTGGTGAGCCTTTCTACGTCGTGGAGGATGAGCAAACAGCACAGGAAATCGTTGAAGATCGTCAGGATCAGGAACGGCAGGAATCGCTTCAGCAACAATCGAGTCAACAGCGAGCTAAACTGGCAAAGATTCTTGAAGGCGATCCGGATGAAGAAAAATTTGTTGATCTGGTCGTCAAAGCAGGCTCGGAGGGAGCCGGCGAAGTGCTTGTGAACTCTCTTCAAGACATGGAGAAGGAGAAAGCGTCTGTGAATATCCTCCACCATGGCGTCGGGAATGTCACGGAATCCGATATTATTCTTGCTGAAGCGTCCAATGCGATTGTGATCGGTTTCCAGACCGGAGTGACCCCTCGGGCCAAGGACCTTGCTGATCGAAAAGACATTGAGATACGGACATATGAAGTGATCTATAACCTTCTCGAGGAAATGGAGAATGCGCTGCTGGGGGTTCTCGAACCGGAAACGGTCCGTGAACGGATCGGTCAATTGACGGTCAAAGAAGTCTTCGAGATTTCCGGCGTCGGAACGGTCGGAGGATGTTATGTCGCTGACGGCCGTGTAACCAGCGACTCCATCGTTCAGGTGTATCGGAATGAGGAACAGATCTTTGAAGGAAACATCAGCTCCCTGAAGCGATTTCAGGAGGATAAGAAAGAGGTAAAAGAAGGGTATGAATGTGGAATTACCATTCATAATTTCAATGACCTTCAGGTGGGGGATGTCATTCAGGCGTTTGAGGAGGAAGAAGTGCTCCGAACTGCTGAGACGGTGAACCAGTAACCCGTTTTCTTCATCAACGGTCGGGGACGACCTTTACGACTCGGTTCATAGCCCATATGGTAATTGGAACTGCACGGATCACGCTTGTTTTACCCGGGAGCCGGAGTCTGAAACAGAAGCGTGGTGTCATTCAGAGTGTAAAAGATCGTATCAAGAATGAATACAACGTTTCTGTGTCGGAAGTAGATCGCGAAGATCAGCACGGGATCGCCGTTATTGGTATTGCCTGTATTTCACGCAACGGAGAACTCCTTCAGAAGACCTTTGATCAGCTCGGCGAAACCTTGCACAAGCGACGAGATCTGGTCATTCAGTCGTATGAAATTGAAATTGAAAGCTAACTAGAAACGAATTCATGGGCCGTCGTTACCTGTCTTCCGTAGAAAAGATGCTCAAGCGCAAGCTGGGCTCCCTGATGTTGAAAAAATTAAGTGACCCCCGTGCACGGAAAGTGACCATCACCCAGATTGAGGTGACACCGGATCTCAAAGAAGCCCGTATCGGCATAACGGATCTGGACGGGGAAACGTACGAGGACGAAGAGATCCTTGAAGTCATGGAGGAGGCCCGGTCATTCTTACGGGGTGAAATTGGTCGAACGACGGACATCCGACATATTCCTGAACTCCAGTTCTACCTGGATGACTCCATTGACCGATCCATCAAGATCAATTCGATCATTGAAAAAGCCCGCGAGGAAGATCGGAAAATGGGATCCTCACAACAAGAAGAAGGAGGAGAAGATGAAGCATCATCCGCCAGCTGAGGTATCTCGATGACTGATACGCCGTCCAAGTGGGAGCAACAGATGCGGCCGGTTTCCATCGAACGTAACGTTTCGCGTTTCAGCGATGGTTCGGTGCTGATTGAAACCGGTGATACACGGGTGATCTGCGGAGCTCGGATTCAGCATTACGTACCCAACTGGAAAGAGTCGGAAGGCGGAGGCTGGGTAACGGCCGAATACTCGATGATTCCCTCTTCCGCCCCACGACGACAGCGCAGGGATCGATTCGGTTACACGGACAAGCGCTCGCTTGAGATCGAACGTGTGATCAGTCGAGCACTTCGGTCCGTGGTGGACCTTGATCTCATCGGTCAACGAACCGTACAGGTCGATTGTGACGTGATCCAGGCAGCAGGAGGAACACGCACGGCTTCCATCACCGGTGGATGGATGGCCCTTCACGGTGCCTTCGAACAGATGAAAGAGGAAAAACTCATAACGCAAAATCCTCTTCGGGAACCCCTGGCGGCCATCAGTGTTGGTATTGTGAACGGCGACGTAGTGGTGGACCTGGATTATCAACAGGATAGCCATGCATCCGTAGATCTCAATATTGCGATGACGGCTTCGGGTGAATTCGCTGAGATTCAGGGGACGGGAGAAGAGAGTACGTTCCCGGTAAACCGTCTGAATGACATGATCAATCAAACCGTTCCGGCCATAGAACGGTTAACCACTCTGCAGGAACAGGCGCTCGACAGAACAAAAGTCGATTTCGACCCCGGTGCTTGAGAACATCGGTTTTCCACCATATTGAATGAATAACTCGACCTCTTACAGCGTCGATGGTCGGGGCGCGTCCAGAAATCCGGAGAATCGCTTCAAGGACATTCATCGAGACCCCGATCCCGAAAACACCGATCGCGACGCCCCACCAGACCCGGATACCACCGTTATTCGTACCCGTCCGGAATCGATTCTCACCACAAACGACAGTCCGGATGTTGGATTCGATCTCAGTCTGAATCCGTATCGCGGTTGCGAACACGGATGTATTTACTGTTACGCCCGACCTACTCATGAAATGCTTGATTTCTCCTCCGGTCTCGACTTCGAGACGAAGATCATCGCCAAGGAAAATGCTCCAGCACTCCTGAAGAAGGAACTGAGGGATTCGTCTCACAACCCGCAACCGATCGCTATCAGCGGGGTCACCGATCCGTATCAGCCGGTGGAGGAAGAACTCGAGATTACACGAGGATGTTTACAGGTTCTTTCGGACTGTGCACATCCCACTTCGTTGATCACAAAAAATGACCTGATCCTCCGGGATCGAGATCTTCTGAAACCGATGGTCGAGAAGGATGCTATCGTGGTGAATGTCTCCGTGACCACGCTTGATCCGGAACTGGCGGGCAAAATGGAACCCAGAACGTCCCGTCCACACCGGCGATTGCAAACAATTGAGAAACTGTCGAGCGCCGGGATCCCGGTGAACGTCATGGTTGCACCGGTGGTGCCGGGATTAACCGATCACGAAATACCCGAGATCCTACAGGCCGCTTCCCAGGCTGGCGCCACCTCGGCGTCGTACGTGATGCTTCGCATGCCGCGCGATGTCAAAACCCTTTTCAAGAACTGGCTTGCCGACGAACTGCCGGAGAAGAAAAACAAAATTCTCCGTCGTGTTCGTGAGATTCGGGACGGTGATCTGAACGACACGACCTTTCACAAGCGGATGAAGGGAGAGGGGACATTCGCCGAGCAGATTGCTTCACTGTTTGAAGTTGGTTTGAAACAGTCTGGACTGACGGATGAACGGCCGGAATTGTCCAGTCAACATTTTAAACCTCCCTCAGGCCCACAGAAAAAATTATTTTGAGGACCAGGACAGCTGTACCGAATGAACTCGGGACCTGATCGAGGTTGATCATGGTAGGTTTTGATTTCATCACGCAGGACAACTACTATGTGCTCTTCTTTCAATCGAATCATTTACATTCACGAAGGACGGGACGATGAGTGCAACTGAGACCAACAATCAGGACCACGATGAATCTCCGAATATCTGGATGTACATTGGTATCCTTACGGTATCCGTGGGGTCATTTTATTTGACATTACTCCTCATGAAACTTGCTTACTGAGGTCAATTCCCATCCCGAACCCATCTCTTAGAAGAATGCCAATCCGAGATGGTTCATCTTCGTGGATGTCGCAAATCGGCACGGTGAGGCTCTCGGGTCATTTGATCCGGTGATCGATCACAAAAAAACGCTTCCGGAGCACCCCTCTGGACCAGATGGTTTTCTGAACCAAAAGTGGCCCCTGCTCTTTAAAGGACGTTCTCAGGTCCCCTGCGCTGGATTCAACCGGTAGTTGATTATGAATTCCAGAGGGGGGAGTCGTACTGTCCACGGTCAATTCGTTCACGAATTTCCTGGCGGGCAAACTCCTGATCCTCCCCGTACGTTACGCCAAACCAGTTCGCCTTCGTTCGATACACGGTTACCCGGGCACTTCCGTCCTGCAATAGCCGGTTGATGACCGTCGTGATATAGAACTCGGCTTCTGGATCATCGCCGTGGCTCTCGAGGAATCGATCAAAAGATGTTTTAAGTTGAGGTATCAGGTCTCTGGCGAATCCCCAGCAGTTCATCGACACGATGGTATCGGATGGAAGCTCCTCCCAGGACCCATCGGCTCCCTGGCATACCACGGCCCCTTCCCGGGAGCAAATATTCTCCTGTTCTTCAATCCGCACCAGCATCCCGTCCTCATCGATATCACAGAGCCCGCGTGACACCGTACCGTGCTCACTCAACGTTTTGTGAAGGGGATAACCGACCATGCAGTGATCTGCAACAGATCCTGACAGTTTGTCCTGATTGATCAGATGGTTGTACAGGTATTGAAAGGCTCCTTCACCGTAATAGTCATCCGCATTGATCACAGCGAAAGGGGCATCGATCTCTGTTTCTGCACAAAGAATGGCATGGCCGGTGCCCCAGGGCTTACTCCGATTCTCAGGTACCGCAAGATGATCAGGAACCCCATGTTCCAGCGTTTGAAATGAGTATCGTACCTCTGCGCGTTTCTCGATCGATTCTCCGACGTTAGAGCGAAACGCCTCCTCAAAATCCTCACGGATCACAAACACCACACGCTCAAAACCAGCCTGCATCGCATCTCGCAGGGAATAGTCCAGCAACACTTCCCCGTTGGGCCCAATTGGATCCATCTGTTTTAATCCGCCGTATCGGTTCCCCATACCCGCCGCAAGAACAACAATCTGTGGTTTGTTCATCTCTTTATGATGAGTGAAAGGAATGAGATCATTCTGGAGACTGTTGAGATGCCCTACGAAACACACGG
>CAZQNZ010000067.1:0-2668 GCA_964594615.1 uncultured Planctomycetia bacterium | reverse complement strand
TTCATCGCAAACGAGATGAAAGACTCATATCTCAATTACGCGATGAGCGTAATTGTTTCGCGTGCTCTCCCGGATGCGCGAGATGGCCTGAAGCCATCCCAGAGACGCATACTGTACGCAATGAGGGACCTGAATCTAACCCCCGGTCGAGGACATCGAAAATCCGCCAAGATCGTCGGTGAAACCATGGGGAACTACCATCCCCACGGGGACCAGGCGATCTATCCCACCCTTGTCCGGATGGCCCAGCCCTGGAACAGTCGGTATCCGCTTGTCGATTCCCAGGGGAACTTTGGATCGATCGATGGTGATCCGCCCGCCGCGATGCGATACACGGAGGCGCGGATGACCACCTTTGCGACGGAAATGCTGGAGGATCTTGACAAAGAGACCGTTGACTTTGAACCCAACTTTGATGAAACACGAGAGGAACCGGTCGTTCTCCCGGCCAAGGTGCCTAACCTGCTCTGTAACGGTGCTTCTGGAATCGCGGTCGGGATGGCGACGAGTATTCCCCCTCATAATCTGAATGAGGTCTGCAACGCATTATTACTGCTGACGGAAAAACCGGAAGCCACCATCGATGAAATCATGGAAGTCATGCCGGGGCCGGACTTTCCCACCGGTGGAAAGATCTGCGGGAAACAGGGGATCCGCAAAGCATATCGCAGTGGACGTGGGAAACTGACCCTCCGGGGGATAATGGATCATGAAACACCGTCCAGCGGACAGGGTTCTCGGTTCATCGTTTCCGAGATCCCCTATGGTGTTCAGAAAAAGAAGATTATTGAGGATATTGCAGATAGTGTTAAAAACGAACGAATTCAGGGTATACGGGACATACGTGACGAATCGGATCGGGACGGAATCCGTGTCGTGGTCGAACTCAAGCGGGATGCCAACCCCGATGTGATTCGGAATCAACTGTTCAAACACACCGATCTGGAAAAGACGGTCAGTTTGATTTTCCTGGCGCTTGTCGACCAGCAGCCTGAAATTCTTACGATTAAAGAGCTTCTGAACCAGTACCTTGAACACCGCCAGGAAATTGTCCTGCGCCGAACGGAATACCTTCTGGAACGAGCACAGAAGAAAGTCCATCGTCTGGAAGGACTTGTCATTGCGGTGGACAACCTGGATCGGGTCATCAACATTATTCGCAGTTCTGAATCTACGGAAGAAGCACATGACCGTCTTCGTGAAGCCTTTGAACTATCGGAGACGCAGGCCGATGCCATCCTTCAGATGCGCCTTCGGCGTCTTACGGGGCTTGAGCGGGTCAAGTTGCGTGACCGTTTGGCCAGCGAACGGGAAAAGATTGAGGAGTACGAAGAAATCCTGGCAAGTGAGGAAAAGCGGACGGAGATCATACGGGATGAAATCCGGGAAGTTCAGGAAAAACACAAGGACAAACGACGAACGGAATTTGGTGCGCCGGTTGAAGGCTTCGAAATGGAGGATCTGATCCCGGAAGAAAATTCCATCGTCCTCCTTAGCAAGGATGGATATGCAAAGCGCATGCCCACCGAGACCTACAAGCAACAGCATCGTGGGGGCGTCGGGATGATCGCCGCGAAGCCGAAGGAAAACGATGTCATGGAACACGTCGAAATCTCCTCAACGCACAACTACCTCCTTCTATTTACAAACACCGGCCAGGTGTACTGGCAGAAGGTGTACGGTATACCAAAATTATCGCGCACCTCCCGCGGCCGGGCCCTTGTCAACCTGATTGACATTCAGAAGGACGAACGTATCACTGCTGTGATACCGGTGGACTCCTTCGAAGAAGGAAAATACCTGACCATGGTGAGTTCACGGGGTTGGATCAAAAAAACGGATCTCACCGATTACAGCCGCCCCATGAAAGGCGGAATACGCGGTGTGCAGCTGGAGGACGGTGATGAGCTGGTCGGGGTCCAGATCACGGACGGGGATGACCATGTCATGATTTCCACCCGGGATGGACGGGCCATTAAATTCCATGAATCCGATGTCTCTCCCACCGGCCGTGTGACACGGGGAGTCCGGGGAATCCGTCTTACAGCAGATGACCGGGCCACGGAACTAACGGTGGTCAATGACGATTACACGCTCCTGACCATCTGTGAAAACGGATATGGGAAACGGACTTTATTTGACAAATATCCGGTCCAGAACCGCGGTGGTAAGGGGGTGATTGATGTGAAAACAAATGAACGGAATGGAAACGTTGCCACGCAGAAACGTGTTCGCGAGTCGGAGGATATCTTTCTGAGTACCCGGAAAGGACTGGGGGTTCGTATCCCGGTGGAAGAAATACCTGTCCAGGGGCGAAATACAGCAGGGGTCAAGGTGATGTCCATGAAATACGACAGTGACATACTGGTCTCTTCCTCTTCGATAGCCCCCGAAACATCAGATGAATCAGCCGAAGACGCAGAAGAAGAGCAACCGGACGAGGAAGTACAGGAAACACTTGAGGAACAGGAAGAGCAATCTTAACCGGATCTGGAGAAGTAACCGGACTGAAAAGCTCCGTCTGTCGATTGAGCGAGATGATCCGCTTCACCACCTCACTCCAGTAAAAGCGAGTACCGATTGATGCAGTTCAGAACCATCGTTACGGCCTCCGTCCTTTTGTTCTGGGCAGCGATGATGTCCCTGCAGATTCGATCTGAATATCTCC
>CAZQNZ010000066.1:0-12032 GCA_964594615.1 uncultured Planctomycetia bacterium | reverse complement strand
AGGAACTTGCCCAGCCTGAGCCGCACGGCAAGATACATCTGACTGCGCGTCCCCTGGCTCAGTGATTCCCGTACACGGACCGGTGACAGCGCCTCCTCGCGATCCTCCGCGGTGACCGTGAATGAAAGATCCCCGTGGAAGCGCAGATCCGAATAGCCCGGAACAATCCGTTCGATCAAATCAGACGCATGCCGGTTCAGGGTACGCGCCCACTCCGCGTGCACGTCGCGTGACACCTGTTCCAGTACCTCAATGGCCATCTCAATGGATCGATTCAGTCGAACGAGCCGATTACGATACCGCTTTAATTCCTCTTTTTCATCCTGCAGATCGGCGTATCGCTGACGAAACGACCGTTCCAGCGAACCGACTTCCCGCTCGAGGTCGGCATGATTGGCAATGAGTGTGCGCTTTCGGCTGTCCAGCGTGTTCCGCCGGCTGCGGTACTGCTCCCGATTCCCGAGCTCCTCCGGCACCTCTATGTCAGACCATTCATCCCGGATGTGATCCAGATGTTCTTCCAGTTGATCCAGGATTCGCTCCGTTTCCTCCCGTTCGCGCGGCGAGAGCATTCCTTCACGGATGGCCGGTATTTTCTGCTTGACCGCCTGCAGTCGTATGTATTTTTCATGCCGGGTCGAAAAAACGTCCACGGCTTCGTCAAGGGATGTTTCCTCGTAATCGACACCCGCCCGGTCGAGGATGGATCGCATATTGCGCTCCTGCACCTGGATTTTGCGCTCGACGGCGGATCGATCCGCCCATACGCTGGCTTGCCTGGTCTCCAGGTCCGCCACCCGTTCCCGGTAGGTTCGATACTGTTCAAGATCTGCTTTCAACTGTTCCAGTTCCTCGATCGCCCCGCTGGGTGAGAGGTCGTATCCACTTTTGGCAAGCAGATCGTTCCGGGAGCGGTGCATGTTTTCTATCTTTTTCTCCTGTCGCTGAACCTGTGCGTCGATCTCCAGCAGGGAGGACAACTGATCGTACAGATCCCGGTATCGTCCGTACGTTTCATGAAGCTCGTCAATGCTATCCAGGCCGAGTGTTCCTGCCAGAATGGCCGCCCGTCGCCGAAGAGAGGCACGATTCCTCGCCGTTTCTTTCTGCCGCTGCATCTGGTGTTCCAGCTTGACCTGCCACTCCGACCGTTCGTCACTGCGGTGACGGTCAGCAACCAACCAGCAAAACACGGAATAGCCCGCACCGGTGATGCCGGAAAGCGTGAGAAGTGAGCCAAGTGTTCCACGGACATCCGCCAGCCAGACCAGAAGTACGCCCCCGATCCCGAGGAAGACGCCAAAGACAACGGACAAAATAGCGTGTCGCACCTTGATCCGAAAACGCTGCCGATCAATGTCCTGAATTTCCTGTTCAGCTTCGGAAATTTCTCGCTCGGATTCAGCGGCCCGATCGGATAACTCACGCAGCCTCTGGTCCATGTCGCTCAAAAAGGCTCGATCGTCCGTATCGAGGTCTCGAAACACGAACTGTAGCCGGTGATACTCCTCCAGCAGTTTTTCGTGCTCGTCCACCTGTTCCTTCTCCTCCTCCAGTTCCTTCCGGGAACTGTGAAGCTCGTTTCGGTAATGCAGAGCCTGCTCCGAGAACTCCAGCAGTTCGTCCACTTCCTGACTGTTCAGTTCACTGAATCCGTGCAGATTGTGCATTGCCTCACGGACGCTCTGGAGCTCTTCCTGAATTTTGTTCTCCTGTTCCTTGCACGAATGAAGCTCCTCCTGCAGCCGTTTCCGTTTCTCGTGCGAGCGCAAGAGGTGCTCCTGCTGACCGTGCGGAAACCCCTCGTACTGCTTCAGTTCCTCCCGTTCTTCAATGAGTTCATCCAGTTTTTCTCGTCGTTGATCATGTTGCTCAAGGGTCTCCTCACACTCCCGCTTGCGGGCTATGGTTTCAAACAGCTCAATCCGCTCGAGTTCGTTTTCAATACTCTGTATACGCTCGTTGAGCTCCGTGGCTCGCT
Organism: uncultured Planctomycetia bacterium; assembly: GCA_964594615.1. Classification (GTDB taxonomy): domain Bacteria; phylum Planctomycetota; class MHYJ01; order CAYXQY01; family CAYXQY01; genus CAYXQY01. The sequence goes on along the minus strand of CAZQNZ010000066.1, from coordinate 10,051 downwards.
CCACTTTCTTCTCAGCGCGATCCCGGGTCCGTCGGAGTTCGTATAACTCCTCATCCACCTCCTCCAGACGTTTTTTGACGTGAGCCAGTTCCTCTTTTACCGGGCCCTCCTGGTATCGCCCCGAGAACGTGTCACGCGCTTCTATCAGGACCTCCCGGGCTCTCTGAGCTGTTACAGTCGAACTCGCGCTGTCCGCCATACGTTGTATGGCCTCAACCAGGCTTCCACGAGCCGGTTCGAATGACACGTCGTTCTGATGAACAAGCACGCTTTGTTCGAATACCACCCGTTTCAACCCGATCAGTTGCCGTCCGAGTTCCAGCTCTCCCTCCTCATTTTCGAATCGGTCGGTGATATCTGAATCATCTGATCGATCGTAAACCGTTACGCTTTCATCCAGAAAATCGCGTTCAACGCGAAGGGCCTGTGAATCAGAACGGAGATCTGTGGATAGCTGGTACGCGCCCGCGTCCCAGGGTTCCAGTAAATCACGCTCCGTCAGGTGCTCCGTGTTGGTCGCCTCACGCCGGTCGGTGACGAGTCCGTACAGTGTGGCCACGATTCCCTTGACCATCGTGGATTTTCCGGATTCATTGGGCGCTTGAATCAGATTAATCCGATCCTGATCCAGGGTGATCGAACCATCCAGGACACCAAACGAATTGAAATTAAGCTCTTCAAAGATCATGATCCAGGTTCACGTCCTCCGTTCGAAATGCAGATCTCCCCATGCGGAGTGCTTTTAACACGATCTCTTTCTGCTCCTCGGAGGAGGCTTCATCCAATCGAGACAGCATTTCCCGAACAAACTGTTCTTCCGTGGTGTCCGACTGTGCATCCGTTTTGGGATCGAACACCGGCCGTGTCCGACTCGCATCCACCTCCACGTGAAAATACGTACCAAGGAACGTCTGTAATACATTGCTGCCGAGCACCTCACGCCCCGGATCTGTGCCATGGATCCGAAGATGGACCAGATCCTCCGTGCGCACCCCTTCTTGATCAAAGCGTTCCTGCAGAAGACGACGGAACCGGGCTGCTGAAATATCCGATTCCTGCTCGATTTCCAGATGAAACAAGCTCCTCGGGTTTACAGGTCGTTTCTCAAGGGTGGACGCGGCGACGCCTTCGTCCGTGAGTTCACCAATCAACACATGACGATCCCCCGTTTCGGAGAGGTTGATGCCCATTGGAGAACCTGCGAATGCGCCGTGGACGGTTCCCTCCTCGCAAACCGACCGAAACTGATGGGAGTGCCCCATGGCCACGTAACGGGCCGGATGCTTCCGAACGAGCTGTTCCGAAAAGGAGAACAACTCGTTTCCGGACGCTTGCTGTGAGGAATCGAATTCGCCGTGCAGCAAAAGGAGGTCCGCCTGATCACTCCGATTCAATATTTCCTCCCTATCGGGAAACGTGGATCGATTCCGACCCCCTCCATATGCAAATCCCGCAACTCGAAGTCCATTCACGGAGTCGATCTGTTTCGTCGAAAACGAGGTCGTCGAAAACACATGCACGTTGGACGGCCATGTCTCAAGCTGGTTCTTCCGCATGACCTCCTGGCGATACCAGGAAAGAGGGGAATAATAATCGTTATCACCCGGTGTGATGATTACGGGAATCGGTGCGAGGGCATCGAACGCCCGTCGAATCTTCCGCATTTCTGCCTTTTCGACCCGGTCCTCCTCGTAGAGATCACCGGGGATCAGCACGAGCTCAACTCCCTCCTCAATGGCCACATCCACTATGGTCTCAAGACAGTCCAGACGTTCGGACCGCAGTGTGGATCGCTGTTGTTCGGAAAGCTTCAGCCGATCATCCTGAAGGGCCCGGCCGGCATGCAGATCGGAAAACTGGAGGAAACGGAGTGAGTTCATCTGGACAACAAACCGGGATTACCCCGTCTCAGACGGGGGCGTTTCGTCCTCTCCCTCAGAAGGAATTTCCGCTTGCTCCTTCCTTGATTCCTCGGATTCCTGCCCTTCCTTGAGCCCCTTCTTAAATTCATTGACCCCCTCGCCAAGCCCTCTCGCAAGTTTGGGAATTCGGCTCGCGCCGAACAGGAGCAGCAGAATCAAAATACCGATCATGATTTCCCACGGACCAAATCCCATGGCGTTACCTTCACTGAACCGGAACAAAAAAACGTGACAGAAACATAACAATCCTCCAGCCGCCATGTCCAGCATAGGTGTATTCGGTCAACAAATCCAGCCTGAACCGGACTTCACTTCATCCAGATCCCCCCCAACGTGTCGGGCGTGCTCCCAGGTGGGTGCCGGCTTCGTTTCGAACCATACAACGATCATCGCATTCATGAAATTGAAACCCGTAGGACCAGAGCATAAAATGGGTCGTTATGACAGACTCAGATGCCAAAAATGTGCTCGGCGAGCCACTTCAATCGTGCTGTCACGATCCCAAGACGGGATTCTATCGGGACGGATTCTGTCACACCGGCAGCGGCGACCGCGGCGTACACGTCGTCTGTGCGGAGGTCACGCAGGAGTTCCTTGAGTTCTCCGCACGGCATGGGAACGACCTGATGACCCCTCGTCCGTCCATGGATTTTCCCGGACTGAATCCGGGGGATTGCTGGTGCCTCTGTGCGGAGCGATGGAAAGAAGCGAAAGAAGCCGGCGTCGCCCCTCCCGTAAAGCTGGAGTCAACCCATATGTACGCACTCGAGTTCATCAACCTTGACGATCTGAAGGCGCATGCCACCGAGCCGCCCGAGTAATTTGCAGCCACCTCAAGATTGGAGTCGATTCCAGTTTAGCACCTGGACATCTCACTATCCGTCTCACGATCGCCAAAGGCCGGTCGGACCGCCATCCGGGTAAATCGTACATCCGTCTTCCCCCGGAGCTCCTTCCTCCCGGAAATCGTTCTCGTCCCGCGGAGATTTGACAGAGCCCGCTTGAGCTTGTGCCGGGCGACACGCCGATACCTCACGGTTCGGGATAGACGGGAAAAACCCAGGGCTTTCTGCACGAGCCTGAGGTTTCCCGTCGCCATATACAGGTCCGTGGCGAACGTATCCCTCAGGGTGTACGGCAGAACGGTTTTGGAAATGCCCGCACGCCTTGCGTTTTCACGCACCACCCGACGGAGATATTTCGTGGACAGCTTCGAGCCGTCCAGATCGGCAAACACCCACTGCTGGTTTTCTGGATCATACCCGGGGGGTCTGCGTTTGGCCAGTTCCTGCTTCTGACGTTCCCGCCAGTCATTGATAAGCGACAGGTCCTCCGGGGAAAGCCAGAGCACGCGGTCCCTGACATCAACACCCTCCACACGAAGTTTTCCGCTGTCGAAAGAGATCTGCTGCCAGCGGAGGGATCTCATCTCGGGCAGACGTAACCCGTTGTTCAGTTGAAGCCGAAGAAACAACAGGTTCCGATGCTCGGTGGGATACCGGGGATTGGGCTGATCGAGAAGGGCCTCCTGTTCATGTCGGTCGAGCACGGTGGGCAGGGGCTTTGTTCGTTTCACTCCATACCTCCAGGGTTTCTGAGCAACCTACAGGCCTCGTTTCACACCCCCTTATCACATTTACCCTACAACGCATTGTATAAAATCTCAAATCTCGATCGGATGTAAACATCTGTGTTCACATCACCCGGAGACGTTCTTTCGATCAAAATCGGCAGGAATGAATATCATTTACCGCCAACTACGGGAGCCGAGCCTACGAGTCAAAACGATTATTCGGTCTCCAGTTTTCTGGCCTGTCGAAGGTACTGCCAGATGGCCTTCATCTGCTTATGCACGTTTCCAGCGAGGATTTCGGACAGTGGACTGGGTTGCCCCCACTGGAAAAACGCCGGCATACCGGTGTCCGAACGCATCCGGCCGGGAGCCAGTGTCCATCGTATAGCAAAGTCTCGATGCAATCGCTTCCCGGACTTGACGAAATTAATCCCCGCCACTTCGAACGTATTCGATTCGCGGTCCCCGGCACTGTGACAGGAATAACAGTTTAGATCCTCCACGATCCTCTTGCCCTTCCGTCCTCGCTTGAGTGAATCGGAATAGCTGATCCGCTCCGGGGGATATCCATGTTGCGCAGCAAGACCATGCGCCAGTCCGGTACTGTACGGCCCAAAACCCGGCATCCGAGCAGCGAGCCAGGGTCGTGTTTTTTCATTCAGATCACCGCTTATCGTGTCCTTCATCCAATCGTATTGCAGCATATCCCCCGTCCAGGTGAGGGGAGGTCGGAGTTGCTTGACCCCACGCGTTTTCTCCTGATCAAGTGTGACCTCCGTCTGTGCATCGGGCAACCGGGACCAGACGGATTCCTGTCCATCACGACGATGACAGGCGTTGCACTTCAACCGATCAATCTGACGGGATGCAAATTCGGCCGGTACGCAACGAGAAAGGGCATCGACGGGGTCCGAACGGAGAAATGCAACAAGCGCCTTCCGATCCTCCTCGCCGAATGAAAAATCCGGTGCCTTTTCGTGCGCCCCGTCTTCCACAAGGCAACCGGCACCTTCCGCGTCTGAGGTGGTTTGTGTGGCCGAAATGATGGAGGATAGAGACGGCGCTTGATAGGTACGACGGTCGCTGTTCTTCGTCCCGGTTCCGGCATGGCACTTCTGACAACCACTGTTAACGATCAGCCGTTTTCCTCGTTTCACGCGCTTGTCCGTCACCTCCACCGGTTCCGACCCCCGGTTCCCCTGTGTCGTTTGAACCAGATACGAGGCCAGCGCTCGGGCGTTCTGTTCATTGAGCCGGAAATCAGGCATCGGGTTCCACCGGTAATGAGTCCTCGGGTTCATCAGATACGCCGCCAGAGCGCCGGGCGTCCATTTTTGGGCAACGTGCGACAGCGACAAACGATCAAAGGACGTATTCGAGGACGACTGCTCTTCGTCGCCCGAACGGGTATGACAGCCCATACAGCCAAATCGACGGTATAGCCGGCGGCCCCGTTTCTTAAGCTGATCGGACTTGGGCACATCCGGTCCTTCAGCGGATGAGTCCGTGCGCCCGGCCAGATACGCTGCAATGGCCGTTGCCTTTCGCTCCACGCGCTTGCTGCTCCCCTGTAAAACGGAGGGCATGCTTGCATCCGTCCGAAACGAATGTGGATCGGCAATCCATTCCGCCATCCATTTCGTGCGAAACATTGTTCCCGCGGCGGAGAGATCCGGCGCATCTTTCGTGAATTCGGGAGGTATCTGCTGCCGAACGTCACTTTCCGGCTGATGGCACTGCACACAGCGGTGTTTTATAAACAGCTGGCGCCCATCACGGATCCGATCCTGCTGTTGCATTCGATCGGTCGGTGTGTACACCAGTTGATCCACCGGCAGGGGCTCCGGATAAAAATCCTCTCCCTCCCAGTAGAGCCGGATCCAGGCCGGCCCCTCCGACGGAGAGGTATACCTGATGGTTAAAGGGTTCTTCCCGTTCTGGATTCCCACCGCCTCCCCGCCTTTACGGGTCCGACCCTTCAGTGCTCCTTCAAGCGCCGTCTCTCCATTGACGGTCACCTCCACCTTTCCACGTCCCCGTGCGGATATCGTGACATCCATGCCGAAATCACCAAAGGTCAGACCCCCCTTCCAGGTGGCTGTGAACGAACCGGGGGAGAGGAACGGGGATACCGGTTTCCCGTCCGGAACATAGAGCGATACCGTTCGTGCGCGGCGCACATCCGTCCTGTCACTGCTTGTTTGGGAAAGGTGAAGCCGCAACCCCTGACGCTGAGATTGCGTCACACCGGCCAGGTGCATAATCAGCAAGAACGATACCGCCAGAATAGTATCACGTATACAACGAATTCGCTTAGCGGTCATATGTTGCCTCGAATGAAACGACGGAACTCCATCTCGCTCCCGGCTGCACCTGAAAAGAGACATCGTATATCAGTGGCAGATGTTTTCGGGCTTATTCCATCTGGTTGACCGTTCCGTTAATCTGATCGGCTTCAATGGACGTTCCATCGCTCGTCTTCAACCGGAATCTCAATTCGTAATTCGTACACTCCTGAAGCTTGGGAATGGTCAGTTTCACCGTGCGGCCGTCGTCCATCAGTTCTGCTTTCGTCACGTCGATTTTATCGGTTCCCTTCTTGTCCGGGTTGGTCACCTTATAATGCTTCGATCCGTAGTCCGACGTCCATTTGACGTTCCACATCTCCATGAGATAATTGTCCGTGTCTTCAGCTGCTTCGGGATCGAGTTTCGATGTGAAATGAATCGAAAGTCCGCTGGACTGAACATCAATTTTATCGGGCATGTGCACGTCTTTTCCCGTATATCGCACACGGTTCAACCCGCCCGACTTGGTGGCGTTGGTCTGCCATCCTTTCAAACCGGCCACGTACAGCTGGTTGTTTACCGGATGGAACTGTCCCCTCATCGCGCTGGACGTCAAATCACTGATCGGGAAACGAACCACGGCTCCCTGGTACTGATTCGGATCTTTCATCACTTTGAACAGGCTGGAGTTCCCGTAGGAGAGATGCAGCATATCCCCGGTGAACGGGCCCCACTGATCGTTCTCGACCCAGACCTGTGACCCGGCGGATCGGTCAATCCGTTTCGGCTTGTTATGCGGGAGCCAGACCAGCGGGTCATTGTAACCCTCGGGTTCCGTTTCCCGGTTCGCGGTAGGCGGCACTGTGGCGTAACCGCCTTTCTCAAGAAAACTAATGTGCGTCGTGGGCACATACGTGCCTTCCTGACCGCCCACGGACACCTGGCCATCGGGACCAATCCCCAGGCCGTTCGGTGCACGCAAACCCGACGCATACACCTCGAGTTCACTTCCGTCCGGACTGATTTTCATTACCGATCCATGATGCGGCACGATTTTCTCAAACCCGCGCCCACCGGCCGGGACCGGGCCGGCCTTGGTCACATAAAAGACCCCCTGATCATCCGTCTGCAGATGGAAGGCGAACTCGTGAAAGTTCTGCGTCACCTGGAAATCATCGTTAAAACTTTCGTAGTAATCATATTCTCCATCCCCGTTCAGGTCGTGCAGCCGAGTGATCTGGTCGCGGCCGTGGGTGTACACCTTGTCATCGACAATTTTCAGACCAAGCGGCTGATGCAGACCCGTTGCCACGCGCTGCCATGTCAACTCATCCAGATCCCCATCAATGCCGGTCACTTTCCACACATCCCCGTTCCATGTGGAAACCGCGGCGGAGTTCCCGTCCGAGAAAAAGTCGAACCCGCCGATTCGCATGCGGGAGTCCCACGGGTTGTCGTAGGGAACCGTGATGGTATCCACGGCGTACGGACCGTCGTTTGCACCCATCTTCCCCTTCGTCGTCAGTTTCTGGTCCCACCGGGGAGGCCCTCCCTCCTTGACCCCCTCCAGGTTGATGGGATTCTCCGATTTCTTGACCAACGCCTTGAACTGGTTCACGCTGTCCGGTGATCCACGCCAGATCAATAGTTTTACGTGCCTGGAGTTTTTCGATGGTCCCACTTTCAGGTGAATGCGCTTGTCGCTGGCCGTCAGGCTTATGTTCTTCGTATCACCCTTCACAGCAGCAGCAACGAGTTCCTCTCCGTCCTTCACGGCGGCCATGGGCACCGGTCCGTTGATCGATTGCGCGGATCCGCGTGCCTGTGCAACGAGATGCGTGAGGGAGTCCCCTGTTGAACCGATCTTCATGGTTCTCGTGTAAGCATAAACATCGCCGTCCTGAGACGATTCCAGAGAGGGGGTATCCAGAATATCCGTGTTTCCGACCCGGTACGAAACGATCGTGTTTCCCTGATAGAGGAACAGTCCCTTGTATTCTCCGAGGGATTCGGGAATGGGTCCGTGTGGAATGTCCCGGGGGTCCTCGAACGTGCCCGTTTTACTCCAGCCCGGCAGGTGAGGGGTGATGAAATCCGGCGTGACGGGGGGTTTGGGTTGCACACCGTGATCTCCGTTGAACTCCACACCGGTCAGTTTCATAAACCCGCCCGTCCATCCACCGGCAAACCGCAGCAGATCCGTATCAAACACCATCGCGCCCGATCTCCCGTTCTCATTCAGATGGGTCTGATCCAGTTTGATGACTTTCGCCTTGTGGACCCAGTTGTTTTTCGGCCGGGGCATCTTGGTCGTCAACGACAGATATGGACCGTAGTTCGTTCGGTACCACGGTTTGTCCGGCGCCTCCCAGCCATCGTCTTGAGCCTGAAGAGCGGGAGCGGTCAGGGCTACGAGGAAGATCGACAGAGCAAGCAGAAAACCATTCCGGAACCTGTTTTTCGAGGTAATCATTTGTATGTCATCGAATCGGAAATTGACGATCCTGGCATGTTAGAACATTCACGTATACAAAGTTACTAATCTCTCATGGTACCGTCTTCCGTTCATTGTTTCAATATTTAGACCTCTTCCGAAAAGTGATTCCGTTCCTCACATCGGATGTTTCGGAGGGCGTTCGATGAGATCGATACACGATCGGCGGCGGACGGTGAATCATTCTGCCTCCTACCAGGAGGCTGCCTCTATACCTTCGTATAATCTTCCCGATCGGACGAGAGCAGAACAAAGATCAGTCCCGCCAAAAAGCATGCACCGCCCACATACCGGAGAACCCCATCGAAATTCATCAGTAACAAACCGCCAAACATCACCGCAATCGCGATCCAGTTCCAACCCGATTGAAACCAGGAGTGTACAATCTTCATGTCACACCTCACGACACACAATTTTCGCCCATGTTAAAATTCGCTGGATTTGCAGAAGCGAACCGCTTGAATGCACAAGCAACCACCTTCCGCTGGATTGATAGCCATTTCGAGAACGGGCATAATGTCCCCGGGTTGCTCCCGACTCACGTTCAGAAAAGACAAAATCAAAATCACGTTTCTGGGTTAAAACCCGTGATCGATACGACTGATTTCATGCCGTCCAGACGGATCAACCGTTTCGGCCCGAATGGGGTCGAGAGACCGTTCTTGCCGGAGAACCCCTTACGAATTCAACAGATCCTCACATGAGTGAACACATCGAACGCTCCGCCATACTGCTGGTATCCTGTCCGGACCGTCCGGGCATTTTATCCGCGATCACGGGCTTTATCTATGATCACGGGGGCAACATCCTGGAGCTGGACGAACACGTCGAGCCCAAGACGGACATTTTTCTCATGCGTGTCGAGTGGGAAATGGAGCCGTTTGACCTGCCGCCTGATGAAATTCTGCCGGCGTTTCGGCCGGTCGCCGAGCAATTTTCGATGGACTGGGACCTTCACTTTTCGAACGAAACACCTCGGATGGCCATTTTCGTCACCCACGAATCCCACTGTCTGCACGATCTCATCACCCGTTCGGAATCCGACAGCTGGAACGTTCAAATTCCCCTGATCATCAGTAATCACGAAACGCTTCAACCCGTTGCTGAGCGACATGACATCGATTATCACCATATTCCAATCTCATCGGAGAACAAACGCGAATGCGAGAAGAAACAGCTGGATCTCCTCCATGATTACGACATTGATCTCATCGTTCTTGCCCGGTACATGCAGATTCTCACGAAACAGTTCCTGGACCGTTTTCAGCATCAGATTATCAACATACACCACTCGTTTTTGCCTGCGTTTCCGGGGGCCGAACCGTATCAATCCGCCCACGAACGGGGTGTGAAAGTGATTGGTGCAACGAGTCACTACGTGACGGAAGAGCTGGATGACGGACCGATCATTGGACAGGATGTTGTGAAGGTCTCACATGCGGATCAGGTGGATGATCTCAAACGAAAAGGCCGGGACCTGGAAAAAACGGTTCTTTCCCGGGCCGTCTGGAACCATCTTCAGCACCGTGTTCTCGTATACAACAACCGGACAGCGGTTTTTGATTAGCGCTCTCCGTCCTGTTCCCTTCGGATCCGGTGGAAGCGCGATGACCCGCCGGTGGCTCATGCACTTCCCTTATCGCAGGCCGTCCGTCGTATAACGGTGTGAAGGACTCATTGAAGCACTCATAAAACGTACCCTTTGGAACGGCCATAGCATAGGAGGCTGTTGAAAAACCCTTGTATCGTCAGCGGTTCAATTTCCAAGCAGATC
>CAZQNZ010000065.1:0-12164 GCA_964594615.1 uncultured Planctomycetia bacterium | reverse complement strand
CGAGTTCAAACTGTACTTTCTGATCTTCTTCAAGTGATTTCCAGCCTTCCTCCTCAATATCAGAGTAGTGAACGAACGCATCCTGCCCACCGTCTTCACGCTCGATGAATCCGTATCCCTTCTGATTACTGAACCACTTTACTGTGCCATACTCCATTGTTCTCTATCCATACTTGAAAATAACCACAAACAGGGGTCGAATGAGAATTCTAGACCGTACCCTTTCATCTCCAGAATTCTCGTCTAGTATCGTCATTTTACATTAGAAAACTTTGTCAAATGTTTCAAGTGGTGGCAACAAGTTAACTTAAACCCTTAACGGATGGAAAGCCTGAAAAGAGTGTTCTTCCAACCTGCTTAGACGGTTTTACATGGAGAAATACGGCTTGACCTGCCAGAATACGTCTGCTGTGAGGACACGCTTGCGTGGCAGGGTATAAAACAACATCGATGATGAATAGGATGTGCATTTCACGTTATGAAAAATTGAAACTTCCAAAACCATAAAATAGAATGAAACGAAATCAAGATGAGTAACGGTTACAGAAGCCAAAATCCGCTTGAGAATCGGGTTCTCGTCCTGAATGGTCTCTACATGCCCATACGGGTTGTCTCTGCCAAGAAAGCGGTGATTATGCTTCATCAAGAGAAAGCGGAAGTGATCACCGTTGAGGAAGAAACGTATCTGAATTTTAGTTTTGAGACCTGGAAGAAACGAAGTAACAACGGCGGCATTGATTCGCTCAACATTGTCGAATACATCCGCACCCCCTCCCTCCGAATAGCGGTACCCCGGATCATACGCCTTTACAACTACCGCGATTATCAGAACGTCGATGTCCAGTTTAACCGTAAGAACGTCTTCGTTCGAGATGATCACACCTGTCAGTACTGTGGGGAGGAGAAACCGGAATCCGGGCTAAGCATTGATCACGTCATCCCTCGTTCCCGGGATGGAAAATCCACCTGGACAAATGTAGTGACCGCGTGTAAGGAATGCAACGTTCGTAAAGGGGGCCGCTTGCTCGAAAATACGGATATGACCTTGCTTCGTCAGCCATCCGTTCCCTCACACAATCCCATCGTCAAGAAGCGGGCAAACCAGCCGAAGTACGAGGCCTGGCAATCGTTTCTTGATGAGGCCCCGACCGTGGTTCGTACGTCTTGATCCCCGGATTCCGATGTTTATGGTTTATTCAGTTGATAGTGGTTGACACTGGAGTTCTATCCGGAGAACAGTTACAATAACCATCTATCACTCGTACCACTCAGAACGTGCGTAACGTTATGAAGGGTTTTGTTAAGCAGGTCCTTCCGGTTTTTGTTTTCGGGTTGCTAGTGATGATTACATCGGCAAATACAGAGGACGGGGATGTTGAAGCCGTCAATCAGACGGGTTCTTCATCGGAATCGGCGGGTGAGTCTAACATTCGCTCCGCCACCTTTGGACTCGGCTGATTCTGGACCTCCGACGCCCAGTTTGGGGGTCTTAAAGGAGTCATTCGCACACGTGTTGGTTACGCTGGTGGGACCAAGGAGGATCCGACGTATGAATCACTCGGGGATCACACCGAAGTGATTCAGGTGGATTACGATACGGAGAAAACCACCTACGAACAGTTGGTCAAGGTGTTCTGGCGTCATCATAACCCCACGTCACAGGCCTGGAAGCGACAGTACTGGAACGCGATTTTCTTTCAGAATGAACGGCAGAAGGAGATCGCAGAGGCTTCTCTGGAAGCGATCCGGAAGGATGTGCAGGGAACGGTTGAAACAAAGATCCTTCCCATTCGATCATTTACCCGTGCCGAGGCGTATCATCAGAAGTATTATCTCCAGCAGCGGCCGTCACTGGTCCGCAGGTTACAACAGCCCTTTTCGGATCAGAAGACGTTCTTCGATTCCACCGTTGCCGCGCGGGCGAATGCATTCATTGCCAGTGAAATCAGTGAGCAACAACTTCGACAGCGTCTTGACGAGGCCTCCTATTCGACGCTTTCCCCTGATCGTCTGGAACGGACGGAAACCATCATTTGTGGATCCAAAAAGTAAGGTGTGATCGGTCTGGTACCCCACATGTTCCAGGGGATTGAAGTCGCTTGATGGGTGTCTCCTGAATTCAGCTCGCTACTTTTTTCGGCAGGTGTGGCCGGTTAGTTTCATGGTCTCCGCACGAGGACGTCCCGATACCCCGATCCTGTTTTTTGATGGTGTGTGTCACCTCTGCAACGGGTTTGTTGACTTTGTCCTGTCCGTAGAAGAAGAGGGACACCTTCGGTTCGCACCAATACAGGGAAAGACAGCGTCGAGGTGGCTTGAGGATGTGCCAGACGACCCGGACGAGTGGGCCATTGTGTTACTGGATGAGAACGGAGTGCATCGGGCGTCCGACGCCGTGTTGCGGTTGTTCATGATGCTGGGAGGGATGTGGCGTCTGTTCGGAATCTGTTTCGTAATCCCTCGAATGCTTAGGGAAGGGGTTTATCGATGGATCGCTCAACATCGCTATGATTGGTTCGGCCGAAGGAATGCCTGCCGTGTCCCCGAGCCGGATCAAGAAGATCGATTCCTTCCCTGAGGCACCTGAAGGGATAATTTACTTCTTGCGTTGCCGACCTGTACGTCGATTGAGAAATAACGGTCAGGGGGCTTATTGAGATCCAATCTCATTTCTCTTGAAAGCAGTTTCTGTATCCGTTAAGGTGTTGCTCACGAACGAAATTGAGGTTGGAAATTCAATTTCTTGCTCGCGGCAGATCACGGTGTTTCGATCATCTGTTTAACGGTTTGAAGCATCGGTCGTCTGTCTTGCGAGGGTCATTTGAGTGACGGTTGCATATTTTTTTACTTGACTCGTTTATTAGGAGGAAGATGTGTGCCATGTCTTTTTACGACTCGGATCCTGATACGGTGAATCAATTTGATTTCTCGAGCTCAGTTGCAGGTCCATTACTGCGTTCAGCGGGAGTAGGGCTTGTCGGCGCGGTACTGTTCCTGATGTCCGGAGTGTTTTCGATTGCACAGGAAGAGGACGGAAAAGAACTTCCTGAAAAGGAGGTGTCCGCATCCGTTTCGGAGGCCGCCAGCGAGGAAAGCCTGGTGGGAAGTTACAATCAGCCGGAATGGACGGCTACTCACCAGCGTTTTGGTACCACACGGGCGTACGTCCTGCCCAAGTGGGTTTTCGAATTTGAGCAGTTTGTCGTCTCGTCGAATGCACGTAATGGTGGACCGTCCTATGAGCTGCTTGAGGAACTGAAGATCGGTTTGCCGTACCGTTTGCAGCTCGATCTGTACTGGACGCAGGTACGCGGTGATCGACAGGATAGCTTCCATGCCGGAGAGCAGAAAATTGAGGTCCGATGGGCCCCTGCGAACTGGGGTGAGATCCCGCTGAATCCGACCCTTTACGTGGAATGGGAAACGGCTCTCACGGAAGATGAGGATGGCATTGAATACAAGGTGCTGCTCGCTGAAACCCTGGGCGAACGGTGGCACTGGGCCAGTAATCTGATCTACGAGGAGAGTCTCAGTGAAGATGAACAGGAGTACGGCATCAGCAGCGGCATTAACTATAACCTGATCGACCAGAAGTTTGGCATCGGACTTGAGGGCGAATGGATTCGTGAAAAGGAAGGACGTGAAGATGCGAAGGACGCCTTTCTGCTCGGTCCCTCCTTTGAGTGGGAACCGTCGAAGCGGACGAGTCTGCGGCTTGCACCGCTGGCCGGTCTGGGTGCTCACTCCCCCGACACGGAGACGTTTCTGATCTTCGGATATGAGTTCGGTCCGGGCATTTCGATGAAAGGAGGAGAAGGCCGCAGTGGGACGACCACCTCGGACGTGCGGTAATCCTTAGGAGGACACGCTCCGCCTTTGCTTGCCGGGGAACGGATCATTTCCGTTCCCCGGTTTTTTTATGTTTTTACGTGTGGTTTAGGGTCCGGATACATCTTGAACGGCGCGAGAAAACGGATTTGTTGTTGATCTGAAATGATCAGTTTCCTACAATTGATAGAAGATTATTTCTCATCAGCGTCATTCCATAACACAATCTGAGGACAAAAGGGTATTCTCATGTCAGCTTCGTTTCCGATTGATCTATCAGAGTATGAACCGGTCGAAATTGACCTTGCGGACGAAGAACTTACAGCCGATCAGCTGGAACAGCTGAGGACCAACGTCGATATCTGCCGGGACGCCATTATCTTCTTCACCGGCTACGCGGATGCCAAAGGGGTTGGAGGACACACGGGAGGTGCGTACAGTATTGTTCCGGAAGTGCTCATTGCCGATGGAATCATTCGGGGACCCAACAACAATATTCATCCGACGGTGTACGACGAAGCGGGTCATCGTGTGGCCATCCATTACCTTATGGCAGCGCTGGATGAAGAAAAGAAACTGTCACCGGAGGATCTTCTTCACTATCGGGAGTACGACAGTGGCCTTCCCGGTCATCCGGAACTGGACGATGAGCTGGGAATCGAATTCAGTTCCGGTCGGCTTGGACACATGTGGGCGGATGCCAACGGGATCGCTCATCAAACCGGGGATCAGGTGATTGTGTTCGGTAGTGATGGATCTCAGCAGGAAGGAAACGATGCCGAGGCTGCTCGTATCGCCGTTGCCCATGACCTGAACGTCTCCGTTATCGTTGATAATAATGATGTAACCATTGAAGGATATCCACGTCAGTACCTGCCGGGATTCAGTGTGGCTGAAACGCTGAAAGGACACGGCATGAACGTAGAGGAGCTCGATGTGGGACGATCCCTTGAACTGCAGGCAACGTACGATAAAATTCGGTCGATTGTGCAGTACAGTGGGCCCTCCGCTTTCGTAAATACACGGGTTATGGCCCCGAATGTCCCGGGTATTGAGGGGTCGAATGCCGGACACGATGCCATCAGCCCGGAAGATGCGATTGACTATCTGGACGACCGGGGTTATGATCGCGCGATTGAGATGATCGAGGAGGCACCGGAGGTTGGCGACCCGGTTCGTGAAGAGGATCCGGACGCGTATCGCGGGTGTTCTGACGAAGTCAATTACAACCGTTCCGCGTTCGGTGAATCCTTGCTCAACATCATGGATGAGATCGGAGCGGAAGGACGTCAGAACGTGATGGTATACAGCGCGGACCTCGGTGGCTCGACACGTGTGAGTCGAATTGAGGACGAATTCCCGGAGCGATATGTAAAAGGCGGGGTGATGGAGCGGGGCCTATTTTCCGCCGCTGCCGGTTTCGGGGCGAATGAAGATAGCCAGGGTATTTTCGCGACGTTCTCCGTGTTTGGCAGTGAAATGATTCTTTCCGAAGTGGCCATGGCACGGCTGAACGATCGCGATGTCCTCTGTCACTTTTCTCACGCAGGCGTGGACTGGATGGCGGATAGCAATTGCCACTACGGGGTCAATATTTCAGCACTGGACAATGGATTTTTTGAGGATAACACACGGCTTTATTTCCCGGCGGATCCCAATCAGGTGGATGCAGTCACACGCTCCGTTTTTGATGATGAGGGTATTCGAATTGTATTTACCATCCGGTCAAAAGTACCGTATGTACTCGACGAGAGCGGTGAGCAGATGTTTGACCGGGAGAATGGATACGAATTTACGCCGGGCGAGGATGAGCTTATTCGGGGAGGAACGGATGGATACGTCGTCAGCTATGGGGAGATGCTGTACCGATGTCTGGATGCGGTTGAACAGTTGAATGAACGGGGTCTGGATGTGGGATTGATCAACAAGCCGACGTTGAACGTCCCGGATGAAGATATGCTTGAGCGAGTCGGTTCGTCCCCGGCGGTTCTGTTCGTTGAAGGACAAAACGAGAAAACCGGGTTTGGGAATCGGTATGCCAAATGGTTATCGGAACGCGGTCTGTCACCGAGATTCAAACACATGGGCGTGACGAAGGAAGGCGGTGGTGGCATCTGGGAGCATGTCCTTCATCAGGAACTCGGACCCTCACATATCCGGGATGCGGCTGAAGAACTAATGTCATGAGCAAATGTGTATACAACAAGAAACGGAAGGGGCAACGAGAATGTCCGGCCCTGGATGGTGAGATCTGTTCCCGCTGCTGTGGACGGCATCGACTGACGGAAATTGATTGTCCGGATGATTGTCGGTGGTTGCAGAAAGCGATGCGTGATCAGCGCGACTCGTTCTTTTCATCCGGCTCGTTTGAGAAGACGAACATGGCTGATTGGTTGCGTGAAGATCTGATGTCCGGTCCAGGGGCCTCTGTGCCGGGCGGGCAGGCGGGGGTGGATCTTCTTTTCCGGTTACTGAACGTGGTTCACTGGAAACTGAATCAGCAGGAGGAGGGATCGGACAAGCGGGTTGTCGAGGATGCCATCCGATATCTTGAACAAACGCATACCGGTCAGGTCATGTCTCCTGAAAGTGCACCTTCATCCCTCGCAAGAGCGCTTGACAGGTTTCTTGGATCCCTTTTCGACACCGATGGTCCATCCGGTGAGATTCAGCAGTTCAAGGAGGACCTGGTGAATTGTTTCAGGTCGTTTTTCGACTGGTGCGACGAACGAAATCTGAACTACGTGGATGTTCTCGAGGAGTTCTATTCCGAATATAATCTTGAGGGCTGGGAACCGGTGGAACAGCGAGGTGGGGAACTTGTGATCCGGGGGTTATCCGGGGAGGAAAAGGAAGAATCGACCGGTCCGGGAGGCGGGGAAGGCATGCAGAGTGAGCAGGATTCGGACTCCAATCTGATTGTCCCCTAATTGGTGCGTGCCGCTGCTTCAACTCCATTTTGAACAATCCGCAACCCATCCGGTTGTAAGGGGGCGTCCGCCCGTTGCCACCGTGGATGTTGTACCGGCTCATAAAATCGCTCTGGATGGGGCATCATGCCCAGAATGCGTCCGGTTGGATCGGATACGGCGGCGATATTCTCGACTGACCCATTCGGGTTGCAGGGATAATGAACGGGGGAGCCGTCCGGGTTGGTATACTCGAGTACAATCTGGCCCCGATTTCTGAGATTGTTTACGTTTCCGGTATCACTGCCACTCGAATGGTTCTGGTCACCGGTTTCTCCTCCGTGTTGATCGGGCACAAACTTTCCCTCCGCGTGTGCGACGGGAAGAAAAAGGGTTTCTTTTCCACCGGATAGGAACGCTGAATTTGAATTGCAGACCTTCAGGTGCGTCCAGCGGCATTCGAAACGGTCCGAGTCATTATCAGAAAGCGTAACGATTTGTCGGCCGGTCGCTCCGCCGGGAAGGAGTCCGGCTCGAACCAGCACCTGGAACCCGTTGCATATCCCGAGCACCAATCCCCCGCGATCAACAAATTCCTGAAAACGCTCCCCGATCAGAAACCGAATTTCATTACCGAAAATTCGACCTGCTCCAAGATCGTCGCCGTAGCTAAATCCTCCTGGTATCGAGACAATGTGATAAGATTCCAGGTGGGATGGATTGTCAATGAGTTTTCGGATGTGTACCCGTTCCGGTTCAGCACCGGCCTCCCGGAAGGCCCGGATGGTTTCGCGATCACAGTTCGTACCGGCAGCTACCAGTACCATTACTCGTACGGTCGGATTCGTCATCGGATTTCACCCATCATAGTTATTCGGATTCGGATGCTTCAATCTGACGAAAGACCAGTCCACTCGGGATTTTGGGGAAGAAGTCCGTTGATTTCTGAGGCATTCGTTCCCCCGCCGAAGCCACGTCGAGCACTTCCTGAACCCCGGTTGGGTTCATGATGAAACCAACCTGTGCCTCCCCCTCTTCGATTTCGTCGAATACCTCCTCGGAATGACGGTGATAGCTCAGGTGTGTTCCCGCTTCTACATCTTCGGGAGTAATGTTGAGTTCACGTTCGAGAACGAGCTTGCTGAGAAGGTTCACGTCCAGTTCAATCCATCGATTGCTATGGTCCTCCGGGAATGCGTCACGCGGGATATCATCCGGATGTATTTTTACGAGAAGAAGTTCCTGGTGATGAGCGGGGACGACTCCGAACGCATGTTCATCGATACCCTCAAAGCGAATGTCCTCCAGGAACTCCTGTTTCTGACGGTTGACCTTCTCCGGATCGTCAAAATTGATCGGAAACGTCTTGGTATCAAAGGTGGAGGCAAGCGACGTTTTCAGTTGTTTGTAATCAAACTGCTCCAGGTTCCGTACCACGCGATGAGAGGGAAAGATGTACAGACCCGGATCCTCAGCACTTATGAAGACCCCCATTCGTTTACCGGCTTCTTGCGCGGCGGGATCTCCCTCCTCCTTCAGTTGTTGCCAGTAGTTGAGTGCGGTTTCATATCTGTGGTGCCCATCCGCGATGACCACCGATCGTTTTTTGAGGGCCTCCTTGATTTTTGTGGTGGTTTCTTCATCCGTTATATACCAGAGCCGATGTTCCTCATGATCATTGACACGGGCGTGCTCATCGGCGGGTTGTTCCGTCAGGCGTTCAATTCGTTCCTGCAGTTCCGACCGTTCTTCATCTTCGTATAGAAAGAAAATTGGCTCAAGGTTCGCCCGGGTGGCTTCAAGTAGTTTGAGGCGGTCTGCTTTCGGACCGGACATGGTGTGTTCGTGGGCATGCACGTCCCCCTCACCAAATGTCTCCAGGCCGGCAAGTGCGTAGAACCCAAGTCGTCGCCGTTCGTTTCCCCGACCGTCGACAAACGTCGTTTCATAAATATATATTCCGGGAGTTTCGTCTTTGGTCAATACGTCTTCATTTTTCCACTGGGTTAACAGCGCACGGGAGCGATCGTATGGATTGTCCGGTAAATCGTCGTTCTGATCACCCTTGTTTAGAATTAATCGGACGAAATTATACGGGGAGGATGCATAGTAGGCGTCCTGCATCGATTCTGAAATTTTGTCGTACGGTTGCGTGATGAGGTCATCCAGTTTTTGTGGTGTTCCACCGGGATGTTCAGGGTGTTCGGGATTGTATCGATACCCGTTAAAGGGATAGATGTCAACCATTGTTCTGACGTAAAGAACTGAACTGAAAATGAAACAGTGGACTTATTCCCCAAAAACCAGCTTGTCGTACAGAGAAGGAAACGTTAGAGTTCTTACAGAGTATTTCTCAGCAGGGCGATTGGGGAATCCAAAACAAGTTGAGGTTCGGAGGACCTGAATCAATCAAACATCGGTTTTCAGGATAGAAGTTTAGACCAATGTTAGACCAGCCAGCCGGGAAATTCAACGTTACAAAGTTTTGAGCCGAAATTTGCACTCGTTTTCAGCTTTTCAGAGCAACAATGAGGAAGCGGAGTGTGATCGTTCAAGATGATTCAAAGTCTTCCTCATCGATGCGCCGGCGCTTGTGGCAGGGTGCATAGGTGTCGTGCCAGTACAGGATATCGTCGTCATTTAAATTCCAGCAAAGGTATACGACCCGATGTTCAAATCGAGCAGGAAAATCGACACGGCCTTGATCAAAGTCGTGGATTTCTGCTCCCAGGTCGTAAATTTCATGTACGTATTCGGTTAACGTCTCCCGGTAATTGGTCACTGTTGGGTATGCGTTTTCGATGGAGTCATCCGTCGAGATGTCTGGATCGATCGTATCCTGTCGATCCATGTCCTGGAGAAGTTTATTCAATGTGTGATGGCACTCGGTGACATCTTCGACGATAGGACGGATGAGTGGTAGCGTTTTTCGCGCTTCTTCCAACGAAAAAATGTGAATGCCAGCAGGTTCACTCATAGCTCATCAACGATAACTCGCTCGGAAAAAAACGTATCAGTCATGATTTTGCATGGTGTGGGGGGATTCATCGGGTATCCAGAACTCGATGCGGGTTCCGCCCGAAGATCTGAGGGAGGCCTGAATCTGGCCATCGTGCCGGTGAACGATCTGAGAGGTGATGGCCAAACCCAGTCCGGTGCCATCGTTTGTTTCGCTATAAAAGGGTTCAAACACGTGGTCAAGATCTTCTTCAGGGATGCCGGGTCCGTCATCGAGTACCTCAAAGTACGTACCCATGGTCCAGTGATCCGAATGTGCACCACGTTCCTTTTTCTGCAGTGTTCGCCGGGGTTCCTTTCTGCCACGAACAATGACGGTTCCTCCAATCTCGCTGTGTTGCACTGCGTTGCGAATCAGGTTATAAAACACCTGTTTGAATTTGTCGCGATCAACGTGAAAGGTGAGATTTTCCTCCAGGTCAAGTTCGATATCAACGTCCGCATCCTCGAAGGCGAGTTCCGTCATCTGTGTGACGGACTCAAGCAGGTTCTGCACCTGCAGATCTGATCGCGTGATCTGTTCCTCCTGGGAAAAGTCAAGAAAATCGTCAATGATTCGATTCACGCGATCCGTTTCCTGCGACATGATCCGTAGAAGTTGATCGTTTTCCTGGTTTGCTTCATCGTCGTTTTCCTCTAGATCGCTTTGCACCTTTTGAATAGCCCCCTGAATGGATGAAAGAGGGTTTCGTATTTCGTGGGCAATCGCTGCTCCAAGGTTTGAGACGGTCTCAAGCTTTTCCGCTCGACGCCGGTGTCGCTCCGCTTCAATGCGCGGTGTGATATCACGGAGGAAGAGAAAATAAACGTCCTCCTGCGAAAAATGCCCGGGCATACGGACTGGTTCGTTACTGAGGGTAATTTCCAGGTGTTTTTTTCCCCTTTGCCCATGAGGAATCGCTACGTCCCATCGTCCCCCGGTGCCTTCTTCAATTGCATTCATCAGGGAGGACCAGAAATTACTCGGTTCCAACTGTGTTAGCGCCACGGGGTTTTCCAGTTCCATTTCATCGGCTCCAAGATATTTGTGTGCAAGGTCATTCAACAAATAGAGGCGACCCTGGCTGTCAGCAGCCCCGACTCCCTCTCTCATATTCTCAAGGATCTCTCTGGTGAGAAATTCCTGCAGGCCTACACGACGAACAAGGTGTCCCGCGAGGTAACCGACGAGATGCAGGGATAATCCAAACGACGCCAGGTATGGGAGGACGACGTTCAGTTGCTGAGCAAATCGACCCGTGTATTCCAGCGGAACGTATGGAAGGGGGAATCCCACTTCAATCGAAAGGAAATAGACGATGGATACAGCGCTGAGAAGAACCGTGGCAAACGAAGCTGAGAGCAATCCGTTTCTGGGACGTGTGTAGACCGGTGTATAAAGAACCGTTGCGAAGAAGAGGAACGAAAAGACACTGAAAAGTACCCCCCCTGTGAGATACACAAGCACCGCTTCCAGAAGCAGATCGATGAAAATTTGTGTAAAGGAGAGGACGCGGTACCAGCCGCCGTAACCCAGCCAGATCAGATAGATGAGATTCACGCCACAGCCCGCAAACAACGTCATATAATGGGGCATGACGGACGAAAACGTTTTGCCGTATGAGAAGCTTAGATAAAGCAGTCCCAGGAAGCATACCGCAAAGCGGATAACAATAAGCAGGAACAGCCGCTGTCGTGAGGGGGCGGCGGATTCCAGAGAGGCACTGCTTGCGTCGTTCATGTATGCAGGGGTCTTCTCCTAAGACTGAACCGCCGACTGAATGTTCAGGATGGGCAGGAAGATCGCCAGTACAATTCCTCCAACGATAATCCCCATAAACGAGATGAGTATAGGTTCAATGAGGCTGGTAAGCTGGTTTACGGTCGCCTCCACCTGCTGATTGTAAAATTCTGCGATTTTTTCCAGGAGCTCT
The DNA here is from genome assembly GCA_964594615.1 of uncultured Planctomycetia bacterium. Taxonomy (GTDB): domain Bacteria; phylum Planctomycetota; class MHYJ01; order CAYXQY01; family CAYXQY01; genus CAYXQY01. The sequence continues at coordinate 496 of CAZQNZ010000065.1, read as the reverse complement.
TCAAGAGCACCGGCTTCCTCACCAATTTCGATCATTTTTGTAACCATGATCGGGAAAACACCCGTCGCTTCCAGGGGCGGCCCCAGGTGTTCTCCCTGACGCACCTCCTCGCGAGATTCCAGTACGGCATCCTCAATGACCCGGTTCCCGGCGGTCTCGGCGGTAATTTCAAGCGCGCCAAGTATCGGAACTCCGCTTCGGATCAACGTTGCATACGTCTGGGCAAATCGTGCAATCGCCACCTTGCGAAAGAGGGGGCCAAAAACGGGCATTTTCAGTAAAAACCAGTGCCAGTGCCATTCCCCGATATCGGTACCGGTGTAAAAGTACCAGAGCCCGTAGAGCGCGATCGCCCCGAAGACGACGTACCAGAAATTGGTCTGGAGGAAGAGGCTCACAGCCAGGGTGAATTGCGTGATGCCCGGCAACTCCATCCCCCCTCCGATCGACTCGAAAATCTTCTTGAATTTGGGGACGATGAAGACCATCAGGCCCA
>CAZQNZ010000064.1:0-12226 GCA_964594615.1 uncultured Planctomycetia bacterium | reverse complement strand
CTTACGTTCCAATAATAGCCTCCTGCAGACATCCGATCCGCAGAAAAGGGATCATCCCATACCTCCCTGACGTTGAGAGGCCATCGGAGCCGGGAACCGGTGCCCGCCCGATATCCGTTTTGAGTGAAGACGATGGGTTCAGTTCAGAATCCTGAAACGTGGAGGATTAGAACGGTTCTCCTCATCGGTTCCCGCAGCAGATAAGGAGACGGCGAGGGCAAGGCCGCCGTTCCCCGCGGCGTTCCCATTCCCTCTCCAATCTGGATCTGGGCGACGGCAGGAGGACGCCAGGGGGGAGTGTGATGGAGGGGTGCCTCGGTTGATGGCGATGAGGCCGGATTCCGGTCGATTCGTGATGCGGACAGGTGGGACTGTCCGTTTCATGCCCGTTGGTGTCGCTCGGTCCTGCTTCCCGGTGCGAGAAGAAAGCAGAGGGAATGAATACGCCATTCTGCGTATCTCCCCTGCGGGAGGTGGTGCGCTTCCCGGCAGCGAAATCGGATCCCTCCCCGGATCGAATCCCGCTGCCTGTCACGGGTCCAAACCTCCCGGTGTCCGGGACGAGAGCACGCCTTAAACCCGCATGATCGGAACGTAACGGGTGAGCAATGATCATGCGTTTGCCTCTGGATTGAATGGCACGTTCCATGTCGATCCATTGCATTTCAGAAGCGAGGAAATGCAGAATGTTTCCCCCCGGCAACCTGGAGTGGTCGTTCTCCCTCTTGCGCAGAAGGTCCCATCTATGCCACCCCATCCGGGGGGTCGGGGGGATTGGCGGGACACCGACCCCCCGATTCCGCTTCGCTTCATCGGAGGCCCTCCATCTGTTACCCCCCGCTGGGGGGTTCTTGAGCCCTCGCTAGCGCGCGTCGGAATTGGAGCCCCGGCTGAAATGAAACCGGGGGGTTTATACGAAAGTCAATGCATTGAACCCCGGCAGGTGTGGCACAAAGAATATGGGCTGGGGAGGGATAACCGCCCCAGGCTACAGAATATAATCCATGTCGGGTGTTGCGGGTTGTTGAACGTCATGAGAGCCCCGAATGGGGCGGCAGAAAATAGCCCGGGGTTTCAGCGAATAAGTGAGAACGGATTCTCAAGCGACGGCGAGAGAATGGATCGGCATGGAACGATCCATTCTGTTTTCAGGGGAGTAATTACTGGCCGTCAGTCCATCGGGACCACCCAGATGTTCCGGTAATGAACCTCGTTTCCGTGCTCCTGGAGCTTCAGGGGCCCCCGGGAGGGAGGATTTTGATACTGTGCCACGCTTTTGTGCGCGGTCTTTCCGAGCAGCTCCACATTGTTGTGGATGGGAATCCCGTTGTGAAGAACGGTCATCCGTGCGGGTTCGATCACCTCACCGTCCTCATCGGTTTCGGGGGCTCTGAAGAAAATGTCGTAACTCTGCCACTGGCCGGGTTTCCGGCAGGCATTGACCCGGGGGGGTTTCTGTCCGTAAATGGCGCCGGCCTGGCCGTCGGGATACACGCGGTTCGCCCAGTTATCGAGCACCTGGATTTCGTAACGGCCCATGAGAAAGACACCGCTGTTTCCCCGTTTCTGTCCCCAGCCACTGACGGATTTGGGCATTCGGTATTCCAGATGCAGATAGACGTCCCCGAATGTCTCCTTCGACGTCTGGTAGCCGTTGTTGACAGCCATGTACCCGTCACGCACGATCCAGTCGCTGTTTTTCCAGCGGTTCAGGTTGGATCCATCAAACAGGACGGTTGCTTCCTCCGGCGGTGGCACCCGTCGCCCGTTGTAGTTCGGTGTCACCACGGGAGGTTGCGGACGGTTCGGGTCGTGCACGTGCCACTTTTCCCCGGGAAGGGTCGGGGTATCCGTGTATCCATGAATTTTGTTCAGCTGGGCCGGGCGTTCGTTTTTTTGAGGGATGTTCTGGGCCATCACGGGAATCGACATCAGACAGAAGAACATGGAGATCACCGTGAGGAGTTCTGTTTTTTTCATGATGGTATTCAGGGTATCAAAAGAACGAAAAAAGGTTCCGAACGGGCGTTCAGCCGGAGGGGGTTCCGATCCCGGTACAGTCCCTGTTACAAGGTGTCCCGTGGTCCGCCTCCTCCGACGTCCAGATCCGGGTCCGGATTCGGCTCCGTCATCCCCAGGTCCCGTTCCATCTGGTCCACTTCGTCGTCGGTTTCCATGATGGTGTTGACATCCAGGGAGAAGTTGTCGATGGCACTGGTGAGTTCCTCAATAAACTCATCCTCGAACTCAAGCAGTTCGGTGACGGGGATCCCGTCCAGCTGATCGAACGTGGCCTGGCACCAGCTGGTTGGATTGTTTTCCAGGGCCTCGAAACCGAACGTTTCCTGGTGGTAGTCCTCGGTGTCCACGGTGAAGTAAAAGTCGATCGTTCCGTCGATGTGAATGCTGAACAGTTCGTATTCAGCGATCTCTTCCTCGTCCTGCAGGCGGAAGCTGAGGCTGTCACTGTCGACGTCGGTCAACACCTCAATACGGGAAAATCCACCGCCGAGGATTTCTTCGAATACTTCCTGTACGTCTTCGATCAACGAATGAATGGCGTCGACGTCGCCTGGATCCGGCGCATCTTCGAGCTGATTGAGAAACTGCTGAACCTGATCTGCCATGGGGTTATGCCGTCAAAATGATGTTATGCATGAACGGTTTGAAATGTGGTAGTGAAGGTTTGTGTGACGATTACGGCTCGATCGAGGTGCCGAGCACGTCGAGAAATTTCGAAAGCCATGCCGGGTGAGCGGGCCAGGCTGGAGCCGTCACAAGATTTCCGTCTACAACGGCGCCCTCCGGACCCGGGTCAACAAATTCTCCGCCGGCGTTTCGGACCTCCGGAGCCACCGATTCAAACGCGCTGCAGGAGCGCCCCTCGAGCACGCCCGCCGCGGCAAGAATTTGAGCGGCATGACAGATGGCGGCGATGGGTTGGTTTGCTTCGTCAAAGGCACGAACGAGGTTCAGAACGCGGTCATCCGTCCGCAGATACTCCGGTGCACGTCCGCCGGGGAGAAGCAGGGCGTCGTAATCGTCTGTCGTTACGTCTGAAAAGGACGCATTGAGGGCGAAGTTATGGCCCTGCCGTTCCGTGTACGTCTGGTGCCCTTCCGGTTGATGGACGGCGGTGACAATCGAATCACCGTCCGACTTGTCCGGACAGACGGCGTCCACCTGGTGCCCGACGGCTTCGAGGGTCTGGAACGGAACCATCACCTCGTAATCTTCCGCGTAATCTCCGGTGATAAGCAGAATCTGTTTTTGAGACATGACAGGTTTCTTGAATGTATTATAACGGTTTTTGGATCGATGAGTGTGTAGCTTTTTGTTCTAACAAAATTTCCACCACAAATCAGGGGGGGCGCCGGAGTCCTGTGGATGCACCGGGTTGAACGAAGATCAGACGTTTTCGCTGAATGCGTTGTAGCTATCCCGTAGAAGGTCTGCCCTCGAACTCCACGATCCGGACGGCCGGCTCGGTATCGTCAAATGACCTTATACCGGCGGCCGGGGAGGCGAAACGCTGACAGGCGCGAAGACGAACAGGAACAGCACGACGAACATCGGGAGCAGGGCGGTGAGCCATTGGTCCGTCGCCTTCCTGCAGGCTTCGCCCGCATCGTCCTCCAGGTTTTCTCCCTGGAGTCGTCGTTTTTTCATCCGTGGCATCATCAGGAGATGATGATCAAAGCTGATGGAAAAACCACGTACAAGGATCAACTGCGACATGTGTGCTTCTTGTGCGCCATTGAAAGAAGCCCACGTACTCCGGAGTGTGTCGAGGATCGATAAGAGACGGTTATCCGGAAAATAGACCGATGATGAGAAGAAAAACCGATCGAGACCGTTTCATGAATGATTCATCAAACTTATTGGCTGGATTTCGTCCAGTCAAACGTCACGGTTTCATCGGTGAAGCGGTTCGATTTCAGCGTATGTACCCTGGGGTGCTTGATCGTCGCTGTGACGGTGTAGGACCCCGGTGGTACCGCCGCGTTGTTTCCATAGTGATAAAATTCGGCGAGAAGCGGATACAGGTCCACGGTGTTGTCCGTGTTCTCTCCGCTGAGGTTCAGGGATATATTTGCGTGCGGCAACGGTTCGTTCGTCTTTTTATCCAGAAGCACGATCTCGAGGTGGTTCTGGTTCTGACCTGTCCCCGGATGCGCGTTGAGTTTGCCGTCCGACCAGGTCCAGAACGGCTCGGCACCTTCGACGATGAAGCCCACTTTATACGGGCCAGCGGTTTTGACCTGCTTTGATTCCGCAGTAGCTGTTTTGATGCCGGAACCGATCTCGTGGTCGGACGAGAGGGACTTGGGGGCCGGGCCCGAAAACACAGGGTGGTCCTTCAGGTCCGCTTTCTTAACCGGGAACGAGACACTGGCCGGTTCCAGATACACCGATTTCATCTCCGCGTGACGACCGTACGCCGGTGGGGAGACGGAGACCTTGATCTCCGCATCGCTGCTCACCGAGGCGGAAACGTGGGTTCCGTAGTGATGGAATTTGCCCCAGGTTTCTGTGAGGGTGACGGTCTGATCTCCAATTTTGACGTGTACAGTGGATCCGGGAAGGTAGCGTTTTGTCCGTTTTTCCCGAAGGGTGATGCCCAGGTAGAAGGAATCGGACGGGGGTTCTGTTGCACGTCCGTCCGGACCGAAGGTGGTCGTCGGGGTCTTCGCAAACACGCCGATTCGGTACCCGCCGGTCTGTTTTTCCGCGTGGAGCAGCGTGTCAAGTTCGGACACCTGTTTGCGATAGGCCGCGGTCAGCGCATTCCCGGCCGAATCGCGCAACGATCGTAACAGATCGATGGTCGAGTCGATTCGGGATGTTACCCCGGATATCGGGTCTTTGTTTTTGATCAATCCGTGCAACGAATCCAGGGTCGAGCCGATTTGATCGGTTTGTTCGGCGTTTCGTTTGGCGAGTTGGGACCGGAGTTTCTCGAATTGTGACTGCGCCCGCTGAATCCCCATCTGCCAGGCTTCCTGATATTCCGCTTTGTCCACCAGGGTGCCATCATCAAATGCCTCACGATACTCCTCCCTTGTCAACTCCATCGTGCTAATCAGTCGGGAAATGTTCTGATCCATAGAGGAGCGTACGGAAGTCTCGGCCTCGCCGGAAGACGTTGACGGTTCACCGCTGTCTCCACAGCCGGCGATCAGCATAACGGCCAGCGAGACGGCGAACAGTGTGCCACACCGAGGCAATATGCGATCAGGATGTTTTCGTTTGGGGAATGGGTTTGTCATGGACATAAGGGTGAATTCAGACGGGAATAAGTAAATGGGACGCAATTTCTAATTGAGATCAGATATCAATTAGCAGCGGATGTAGATTTTAATGCGGTTCGGTTTTGTATTCAACTGAGAGAAACCGGGGCGGTGATTGACAGGAGCGTCCAGCTTGCTAAAATTGGTATCGAGGGTGATTGTTTGTGTTTACGTTTCTGGACGATGGTTTCATGAAACAGAATGTAAAGATCGGTGGTTTGTTGATCGTGTTTTGTCTGGTGGCGTTCGGCCCCGGATGGGAGGCCCACGCGCAGCAGGGGCAGAATCGGCTGAACGTGTTGTTCATCGCCGTGGACGATCTTCGGCCGGAGCTGGGGGCATACGGGCGAGAGTACGTCAGTACCCCGTCCATCGATCAGCTCGCGGATTCAGGCGTGACGTTTACCAACCATTATGTACCGGCGCCCACCTGCGGGGTGTCACGTTACGCGCTGCTTACGGGGCGCAGTCCGGCCCAGTCGGGCGTCCGGCACGGGAATAAGGCACTGTACAAAGGTGAGCATGCCCTCTCACAGGAGCAGAAAGAAGGCGCGCAATCGATGCCGGAACTGTTTCGTCGCAGTGGTTATCACACGGTCAACATCGGTAAAATTTCACATACCCCGGATGGAAAGGTATATGCCTACGATGGGTCCGGGAGCGGTCGTCCCGAGGTGCCTCATGCCTGGGATGAACTTCCGACGCCTTACGGGCCCTGGGACTACGGGTGGGGTGCTTTTTTTGCATATCCAGATGGGCACCATCGCGAGGACGGAAGTGGACGACGGGATCTGATGAATTTCGAGGCACAGAAGGACACCGATCTCCCGGACGGTATGCTTGCAGAAACGGCGGTGAAGAAACTGAAAGAGCTTGGCCGGACGGACAAACCGTTTTTCATGGGACTGGGGTTCTACAAGCCGCACATGCCGTTCGTGGCTCCTGAAAAAGACCGGAAGGCGGTGGAAAACTGGGACATTCCGCCCACGCCGCATCCGGAAAAGCTGGATTCGGCGTACTGGTCCGGCAGTGGCGAGTTCTATGGCTACGACATGCCGTTCAAGAAAACCAAACCCCTCTCGAAATCAGCACGGATGAGGGTTCGAAAAGCGTATCTCGCCTGTGTGCGGTATGCGGATCGACAGGTGGGAAAAGTGCTGGATGCATTGGAAGATCAGGGACTGGACGATTCCACGATTGTTGTGCTGTGGGGCGACCATGGCTGGTACCTGGGTGAATACGCACAGTGGGGAAAACACACGCTGCTTGAACGGGCAACGAGGAGTCCCCTGATCATTTATCATCCGGATCTGAAAAACCCCGGTCGACGTGTCGATGCACCAGTTGATACCATTGATATATATCCGACCCTGATGGACCTGGCCCGGCCAAAATTCAGGAAGACACACTGGCCGCTGGACGGTGTTTCACTGCGGCCGCTGCTGGAGGGAAAAGCAGATACACTGAAGCCGGGTGCGGTTACGTACTGGGGCGATGGCCAATCCGTTCGTACCCGTAACTGGCGGCTCATCACGTCCGGCGACCCCGGAAATTGGAAGGACAAGGAACTTTACGACCTCCGGAAGGGCCCGGAAACCGGAAACAATGTCGGAGACGAGTATCCCGAGGTGAGCCGTAAGCTACAAAAATACCTCAAAAAACGCATAACGAAGCAGAAATAACAGAATCATGGATAGTGGTGGCCTATGAGCAGGCATCTGATCTCGCTTCTATGCGCAGTCGTGTATTTCTGCGGGAGCATGGTTCTTCCGTCGACCGTCTTGCATGCACAACCGGAGTGGACCCCCACGGTCGGTCTCTATTTTCGAGAAGACACGGAGGATATCCCTCCTTCGAAACCCATCACGCAGAAACACGTGTCTCATCCGGATCTGACAATGAGGCTGCACGGCGTGGCGGAGAAGCAGCTCAAAAAGAGTTACCATGAAGGCAATGCGAATGATCCGCATTACATCTGGTCCGGCCGGTGCAAGGACCGATGGGCGGTGAGCTGGCGAAAAACCGGTTCTGCCGCTGATCTCTCAGGGCCCGGCGCCTTTTTCCGGATGCGCACAAAGAACTACGACCGGACGCTTTATCCCATGGTCCGTACCGAACAGGGATGGTTCGTCGCGGATGAGGGAGCGAGTGCTTCGGAGGATTGGACGGTTCAGGTGATCAACGTCGATCACCTGAACTGGCATCCGCTCACATCGTCGATCAGGCGGGAGGAACAATCCGTGCAGGTCGATTTGAACGCGGTAAAGGAGGTGGGGGTGACGGACCTGAAGCGCGGGGAGGGAAGCGGTGCCTGTTCCCGGCTGGACTGGATCGAGGTCTGGACCTCCCCGCCCGATCGTCCCGTGTACGCCGTGCGAGCCGTAGACGGATACCAGGTATACGACGGCAAACAGCCGGTCCTCTTCTATCACACCGGAACAAACACATGGAAAAACAACTGGGCGCGCTCGAATTATATTCATCCCGTTAACGGGCTTAACGGACAGGTGCTGACGGAGGATTTTCCGGAGGATCATCCATATCACCGCGGTCTTTTCTGGGCATGGCAGCAGGTGTTCGTCAACGGCGAACGCGTGGGGGATGCCTGGCACCTGCAGAAGGTGCAGCGGACCGTCCAGCAGGTGAAGGTGCACCGGCACCGATCGTCAGTGGAACTGGAATCGATTGTTCACTGGACGGTGCCCTCGTACAGGGAGGGCAAGAAACCGTTCTTGCGAGAACGCGTCATCATTCGCGTCTTGCCCCGGAAGAAGGACCATCGATTGATTGAATTAAAAATTGCACTCCAAGCACTTGCTGAATCCGTTCGAATTGGCGGAGCGGATAACGATAAGGAGCTCGGGGGACTTGGCGTTCGACTGGACGTCCCGGATGACCTCCGGTTTACCTCGCCGGAAGGGGAGGTGTCCGCCCGGCGAACGCCGGTGGCGGAGGCCCCCTGGTGCACATTTACCGGTTCCTTCGGCGGGGGGCCGCGGTCAAACGTGACGGTAATGACCCATCCGGACACACCAGGTTTCCCGCCCCGATGGATCCTTCGGGACCGCCCGAGTATGCAGAACCCGGTGTTTCCCGGACGGAACCCGGTACAGGTTCCCTCCCGGCGGCAACTGAAGCTTCGTTATGGGCTGGTGATTCACGAAGGAGGTCAGGGGCACACTCTGTATGAACGGTACACTCGATAGGAAATTATTGAAAACCTCCCGCTCCCATAGTAGTGTGCAGGTGGGTGACCCTTAGTAAGCGGATTCGAGGGGATGAAGAAAAAGCATCGGCGAGAAACCCGCATCCTCAGTTCCTCGTTAACAGGTCTCCGACTCCTTTATTTACAACGAAATACGAGGGAACGTTATGTTTCTGGAAGACCGTCAATTTCAGTCGCTCTCTCGATTTGTTGCGCCCCTCGCCCTGACCGTTCTGTTTGCAGCCTGTGGACCCACATCTCAAGAGAACACGGAGGCCCGGGCACAGGAACAGCAATCTGATCAGCAGCAGGATGTATCGAATCAGAAGGAGGGAGAACCGGACGATTCCCCGGAGGAATCATCGAAGCAGACGGACAGCGATGAGACCAACGATCTGGCGAACGCAAGCAGTCCGTATCTGCGCATCCATGCGGACAATCCGGTGCACTGGTATCCCTGGGGAGAGGAAGCGTTCAATAAGGCAAAACAGGAGGACAAACCAATTTTTCTCTCCATTGGATACTACACCTGTCACTGGTGTCACGTGATGGAGCGGAAGGTGTTCATGAACGAGGAGATTGCCCGTCAGCTGAATGACGTGTTTGTGAACATTAAAGTGGATCGGGAACAACGACCAGCGATCGATCATACCTACATGACCGCCGCGCATCGCATGGGTCGCCGGGGTGGGTGGCCCTTGAGTGTGTTCATGACGCCCGACAGGAAACCGTTCTTCATTTCCACGTATATTCCACCCGGACGGATGTCAAAACTCATTCCACGGATTGACCGCATGTGGAACAACAAGCGAGATCAGCTGCTTCAGAATGCGAACAACGTAAACGACGCCCTGAGCCGTACCTCTACGGGTGGAGGCGGGGAGGAGGTCATCACGGATGAAATGTTAACGAAGACGTACGAGGGATTGCTCGAACAGTTCGACGAAGAACACGCCGGATTCGGTTCCAGCCAGAAATTTCCATCCCCCCACAACCTGCTGTTCCTGCTTCGCTACTGGGATCGTACCGGGGAAGAACAGGCCCGAACGATGGCCACGCGCACCCTGGATGCCATGCGGCGTGGAGGCCTGTTCGATCATATTGGCTTCGGGTTTCACCGGTACTCCACGGATGCCGAGTGGAAATTGCCCCATTTTGAGAAGATGCTGTACGATCAGGCGCTGCTGACGTATGCCTACGCGGAGGGGTATCAGGTTACTGGAATGGATCGGTACGCACGCACCGTGTCGGAGACAATTGAGTTTGTCAATCGCGATCTGGGCTCGGACACCGGTGGTTTTTATTCCGCGCTGGCTTCCGGTACCGAGGAGATGGAAGGGGGCGAATACGTGTATTCCATTGAGGAAGTGCGGGACGTGCTGTCGGACGAGCTTGCGTCCCTCGTGATTGAGGTGTTCAATATGACGGAGGAGGGGAATTACCGCGAGGAAGCATCCGGTGAAAAGACGGGAAAAAACATCCCCCGTCGAACCGCTTCCCTTCTGGAACTTGCCAGGGAACGAGACATGAAACCCACCATGTTGCGGAAGAAGCTGGAGATCGCTCGAAGCAAACTTTATGAATACCGGGAAACCCGTCCACAGGTGGGCGTGGACGACAAGATCCTTGCCGACTGGAACGGTATGATGATTGCCGCGCTTGCCAGAGCAGGACGTGTGCTCGGTGAAGAAGCGTATGTCAACAGGGCGGAGGAAGCGGCACAGTTTGTCCTGTCAACGCTGATGACCGACGACGGGCGACTGAAGCACCGGTATCGCGATGGAAACGTTGGCATTACCGGGAAGGCAACCGATTACGCCTATTTTACCTGGGGATTGATTGAATTGTACGAAACCACGTTTAAAACAACGTACCTGAAGAAGGCGATCGCCCTCACGGAAACGTTTACCGAGCACTACTGGGATCAGAACAATGGAGGGTATTACTTCTCTCCCTCCTTTGCGGACACGCCGATGGGCCGACAGAAGCAGGTGCGTGACGGGGCCCGTCCCTCGGCGAACTCGGTGGCCATGTGGAACCTGTTTCGTCTCGGGCGAATGACAGCCAACTCGGACCTCGAGGACCGGGCCGAGCGGGTTGTGGATGCGTTTTCGGGCCGTGTCAAGCAGCGTCCCTCTTCCATGACAATGATGATGACGGCCGTGGACACGATGGTGGGTCCGTCGTTTGAAGTGGTGATTTCGGGGGATCCGAATCGAAAGGATACCCGGAAGATGCTGCGAGCCCTCTGGGACAAATACGTGCCCCGAAAAGTCGTCCTGCAGCGTCCGACCGGATCCGCACCGCCGATCACGAAACTGGCACCATACACGGAAAATCAGGTGCCCATTGACGGTCAGGCGACAGCATACGTCTGCCAGAATTACGCCTGTAAACTGCCCACCGGCTCCATCAGTAAAATGATCCAACTGCTGGACTGAAGCGCGACGTTTCCGAACAACCAGACCCCTGAGGAATCAAATTGACAGAGAAAAACAGGTCGACGGAAACATGCGTCTCAATCAACCTCTGGTCATGTTGTTGTGTCTGATCCCCGTTCTGGCCGGGTGTGAACCGACAGCGGATTCCGAGATCCGTTCTTCTCGAGATGACAAGGAGTCGACTCGTGCGCCGGCGGGAGAACGCCAGCCGGTGAAGACGGAGGCGCTGTATGAGGATGTGAAACAAAAATACGGGGTGCCTCCGGACCTCGACCACTGGGAACTTCAGGAATGGGCGAACTCCTCGCCTCTTTCACTGAACGAATTGCGGGGACACGTCGTGGTTGTTCGTTTCTGGACCAACACCTGTCCGTACTGTGCGAAAAGCATGCCGGTCCTTCAGAACCTGAAAACGAGACTCCGGGAGAAGCCCGTACGATTTGTCGGCATCTATCATCCGAAACCCCGGGGAAAAGATCGACCGTGGGAGAAAGCGGTACGGAGGGCCGAGAAGTGGGACGTCCAGTTTCCCATCGCTCATGATCCGGACTGGGACACCCTAACATCCTGGTGGCTCTCCACCGGCCGGCGGGACGCTACCTCCTGCACGTTTGTATTCAATCACAGGGGACATGTGACATACATCCATCCGGGTCCGGTTTATTACCCGGGGGATCCGAAAAAAAGCCAACCGGCACATGACTTCGAACGATTAACAGCGGCAATCGAGCATGCTCTCGAACGGAACGAAAAGGAGGCGTCCCGTCCGAAGACGGAATAGAAGCCGGGATGGAGGGCGTCCGTTTCGATGATCGAGCATGTGGGGCGTGTGCTCGTATCCGAAAACCGATGTGCCGGTGGTTGCCGAAGGAGACAACATTTGCGGAATGGACGCGTTTTGCAGAAGAATGATTGTCGGGGGACACACCAGAGATAAAGGGAGAATATTGTCTAATGGTGGGTAGCCCAAATCATTGGCCCCCGTTGAACGGCCGTCGCGTCACTGGCTACGCTCCATTCGATGATCGCCTGGAAGGTTCCCTTTTCTTCGGGAGTAATAAATCAAGATACTCGTTTTACGGTTCTTACTCAACCTGTTCTGAATACCGCGAAACGGATACGGATTAGACCATTAAAAGCCATTAACAGGTGCTGTGAAGAAGCAGGGCAACCGACGCCCCTTCATCAAGTAAACGGTTATACGTTCGCACCGCTTTATCCGTGGTCTGAGCTATAACTTATCTTCCCCCACCCCCTAAAACCCAAAACGCCCGTCAAGTCTTGTTTTT
>CAZQNZ010000063.1:0-12233 GCA_964594615.1 uncultured Planctomycetia bacterium | reverse complement strand
GTGCATTGTAAATCTGACTGTTACCCTCCTCATCGTACTTGTGATAGCTGACAATCGGCCGGTTGCGATGATCAAACCCGAGCGCATATCCCATGTTGATCAACCCCTCACGCGAAGGAACGGGATCGACGACGACCGATTTATTCTCCGGGGTCACCGGTAGCTGAACCGGTTGACCACCCGCCGTCTCCCATTCTTTTAAATTCTCACTTCGCATGTAGGAGATGTGATGATTTGTTGCCGCATCCGGGGTATCCCGCCACATCCAGACGAGGTGAAACCGCCCATCCGGTCCCCGTTTCGGTCCATGAGGATACGCATTCATGTCCTGTCCCGACCCATCGAGCAACGGTTGATCCAGCAAACGACTCCACGTCTTCCGATCGGCATCGTAGATGTTGACCAATCGCCGTCCATTCCCGCTGCTTCCGTCCCGATACATAAACACAAGTTGCCCATCGCGCGTCTTCAGAAAACGTGGATAGGTGACACGCTCTTCATTCCGCCCCACCATTTCGTTGATCTGCTGAAACGCTTGATTTGAATCGGTTCGGTAGTAATTCAACGGATCCACGTGCATGTTCCCGGACAGGTGCAGATACCCCCGTTTGTCCACCGCCATGGTGGACCCGTGGTGACTGTCCCACGGCGCCCGTTCATCCAGTTTCATTCGTTTCCAGTCGTCCGTTCCCAGAATACGCACTGCGACGATCAGCCGTCGATCCGCATTGTAGTACGACACAAACTGGTACTTGCCATGTGTCAACAGGTCAAATCCGAAGGGAATCGCCGACACCACCTGATCGACGTTGATCACATTCGCCACCTTCAGGGTTCGCTCCCGGTCGGCCGTTTGACTCTGTGCCGGCGCCATTCCGTATATGAAACCGTTACCCGCTATGAAACCAATCAGAAACAGGATTGGCGATAACGATCGACTCACAGCTTTTTGCAGTGAACACACGTCAAACTTGCTCATTGTCAAATCTGATTACATGATGAATGAACGACGGATGGATTAAACGGATCACTTCTGCTCGCCCTGCTGTTTCTTGGCCGCTGGATCGTGTCCGGCGGGGAGCGACGGCAGGTCGGCAAACAATAAGGTGCTCCACGACACGTGTGGCCTGCTGAATCCTTCGGGGCGGATTTCCTTCACGACCTCTCGTGTGTACGGAACCTCCACTTCTGCTCGATTGGTATAGTGGTTCAACACACGCTCGTAGATGTCCGCAAACTGTCCACGCCCTTCGGACGAAATCTCCGGATAATAATAGCGTTGTTCGATACTTGTGTACGGTTCATAGGGAACCTCCTCGCCGAGGTTGTATTTCGCGGTATACTCGTAGCCGCGAGCCAATCGATTGTTATGCATCCCGTACAGGTCGAGTCCCTGTTTCCAACCGATTTCCGCGCTGATGGCCAGGTATCCCAGTCCCATCTGCGTGTGTCCCTGGTCCCGTCCGCTTTCCTGTACCATGCCCTGTTCGTTAATATAATGATTGACCGCACCGTTGCCCCGTCCATACGTGTAGTAATCGACGGCCCGGTTAAACATCTCCCGGTCCTCCAGAAACACCCCCATCGCCATCATGGTCTGAACCATGGACGCGTCCCAGTTGCCGTTCGCGGTGGGATTAAAATCCTTGATAACCGGATAAAACACCTCTTCAAGCATATGTTCGAACGCCTGGTGATCGAGAGACGCATTTCCGTCAAAGGTATGCGTGAGGACCTCCGCAGCGTTGACGTAATTGACACCCGCCATCCCGACCAGCAGCCTGGCATCATGGTTGGAAATGTTCTCGAGTTCGCGGGACCAGGCGTTCAGAATGTGCAGGGCCTTCTCCGCGTGCTCACTCTTCTGTGTGATGTACCACTGGATCGCATGCGCCTGTGCCGCCTGCCCGTCCATCATGAACTCCGTGGCACCGATATCCGGATTGTTGTATGCACCTCGCTGTACGTGAGAGCGCGGATCCGGCGTCCAGTCCAGCTGTGCCACCCGATGCTGACGAAGGTTCTTCCAGCCTGAAAACCAGGGATCGTTCTCCGCCTTCACCTGCTTCCGGATCCATTCCAGCTCGGTCCGATTATGAAGTACACCGGGATGCACAAAGTCGTGGGACTCCGGCAGACGTATGCGCTGCGCCCCGGCTATCTCACATACCGATGTGAACAATAGCAAAAGCAACAGCAGAGTGTTTAACGTCCAGTCGAGTTGTAGCCAAGCGGGCAATGCCATCTTTTCTCCGATGATGTATCGAATCCAGCTGGCACGTGACAAGCTGATCAATCCGGTATATTCAAACATGTTTCATCGATCAAAACCTCATCCGAAAAGGGGGGTCACTCGGTGAAATCTCAGCGAGTGCTCCGAAAGAAGTTCGACCACAACAACCCTATGCTCGGGCCTCCAGCAGGCAGCCCTCCGGGAACCTACACTGACTTCCATCCGGTTTCCCAGCCTGTAAAACGATCGGAAAACGTCCAGGGATTCCGGGGTGTTCCGCTGATTCATCCCACCCAAGCACTTCGTGTACAAACCGGGATGAACGACATGTTCAGAGCCATTGGAGGACAGCAATTCGTGGTCGGGAATGCGGACTGCCGCATCCAATGAGCTTTCCCGGATGCCTGAACGCGTACTCGAATCCCTCCAAACTGCTACTGTTCCGTCTCATTTTCACTTTGTTCAGCTCCACCCCCAAAAATTCCTTCAATTGCCCCCCCAATCTCATTGACCGCTTTGCCCGCCGCCCCGCCCACTTCGCTCAGAACATTACCCGCATCGTCAGTAACGTTTCCCACGAACTTTACCGTCACGCCACCGAGATCTTCCAACCCCCGCAGTCCCTCGTTCAGGCCCGCAACCACCGTGCCGGGAATCATCTCCGGGTTGGTCAACAGTTGACCGAACACGGTTTTAAATATGAGCGCAGTCATTCGGGTCAGTGTTAACGGATTGTTCTCACTCCCGACGTTCTTCATGTGAATATCCGCAAGCTTCAATGTTCGGTTCATCCCGGGGAAACCGGAGAACGTCACCTCGATACCGGTAATTTTCAGGTTTTGAACCTGGAACTTCCATGCCCCTCCTTCCTTTTTTCCGGCGGCATCCAGTCGTTCCTCTATTTGATTGAGAACCACCAGATAATTTTCCCGATCATCATGCCGCTCAATGGTTACCTCCACCCCATCCAGATGTAAAGTGGGTATGTCCACTACCGGTTCAAACAACGATCCCGTGCGAACCTTCGTTTCAGCTTGATGCAAGTGAACAAACCACTCGGAGTCGAATCCCGGGTCGGTCGGGTTTTTCAAACGTAAACCGTTAATCTGCCCCGAACCATCGAACTGTACGGAGGCATCCTCAAGCGACACGTCAACGCCCGTGGCCCGTGCGCCTTCTCGCTGAATGGCTAGTTCCACCAGCATATTCATTGAAAGATACAGTACCAGACCCAGCAGGAGCAGGGTCACCAGTACCCCGACGCCAATGCGAATCGACCACGTCCTGACCGACTTGCTCAAATGTATACCCCACGACAACTGAGAGGAACGGATGCGTGATTCGGGAATGAAAGCAATTCTTCATTCATCTCAGGCTTAAAATGTCAGTATATGCCCTGACCAGAACCATTGAAAGATAGAAGTTGTACTTGCGTCCACTTCTGAGGCAGTTACAGGAACCTTATGTTGACCCCATGCGAAAAGGGGGTGTGCACTCAGTGAGATCTCAGCCAGCGCTCCGCAAGGAGTTCGACCGGAAGAAACCCCATCAGAAGCGGGTTGCTGAGGATCGAAGGACGCCGCAGAGCGCTGGCTGAGACTCATTTTCGAAGAAAACGTCCGGTTTTGGGCGTATCATGGCGTTATTTCTCGTCGACAATCCGCTTTTATACGGCATCGCCTTCTCAAAATGCCTTGCTATACCCCAAAAATCGGACGCTGAGTACGCCCCCCCTTTTCGGATGGGGTCTATGTAAACGCAACGGTCCGTTTCCCAGGAAGGTAGCGGAGCAAGGAGAAGCCAGTGACGAACGTGTTTCGCCAACGACGCCGGGCACGGAAACGCCCCGGGAAACGAGGCCTTCCCTGAGGGATTTGGATCTTCAGACCGCTTTCGGTGTTACTAATCCACGATGCTTTGTATATCATCGCCTCGGTGCCATACCGTGGTATCGACCTGATAGTGCTCAAACAGCGTCCTCGTCACGTTCGTACAACCGAGTCTTCTCCCCGTGAACTGCATGGTTATTTCTTATTACACCTGTTACAATGTATTTCTACAAAGCAATTCGCATAGGTGATATGCTTTGCTTTTCGGTTCACCACCCCTCGCACCCGCCAGCCGAACCATCTTCCTTTCCATTTTTTCCTTTCTTATGCGTAAGCTCTTTAGATGAGTCAAGAACGACGCTCCCATGAACGCACGGAAATCAACATCACCACACGAATTTCCTATGAACCGGTCTCCGGTTCCGGTACCCAGGAAATGCTTGTAAAGACCATTGATCTCAGCAAAGGCGGGGCTCTATTAAAGCTGACCGACAAGTCAAACATCGATGACATCCAGAGGCTGGAGTTTCGTATAC
This sequence comes from uncultured Planctomycetia bacterium, assembly GCA_964594615.1. Taxonomy (GTDB): domain Bacteria; phylum Planctomycetota; class MHYJ01; order CAYXQY01; family CAYXQY01; genus CAYXQY01. The sequence goes on along the minus strand of CAZQNZ010000063.1, from coordinate 7,635 downwards.
CGGACGTTGCGGATCGTATTTCCTCGGAGGCGGACTTGCGATGGGCATCGGAAGAGGAGAACACCCACCTGATTGGGGTGAAGTTCACCTCTCTCAGTGAGACGGGTTCGCAAGCACTGGAGAACTTTCTTGAGCGTAACAAATCACAGGACATCACGCAGAAAGCATCGCCGGTCCGGTTCCAGGAACTCGTCGAATGTCTGAAGGAAGATATGAATCTCACCCCGGATCAGAGTGCGCAACTGGAGGGGATTCCACCGAACCGGCTATACGAGTCCGCCACCTCCGCCGGCATTCCATCGTATGAACTGGCCGAGTTTATCGCCAATCACCTTGAGCTTACTTACCTCCCCTCGCTTCACGAAAACGTGGTGGATCTCGAGGAGTTAAGCCAAAATTTTTGTATCCAGAACGGCATTCTACCGATACGTAACGAAAACGGAGAACGGATGCTCGTACTGAGCAACCCCTACAGCCACGTGTGTCACTCCGTCTTCAAACGGTATTTCGAGTCAGATATCAGCGGATATCTCATTACGGAACCGGACAATATCAAAAGCGTTTTTCAGGAGACCAGCGAGGAGGACTCGACCTCCGATCAAGGACGAAAAAACGCTTCCGGACTCTTTGTTCTGAATACCGACGAGGAGCCGGTCTATGATGAAAATGCCTTTCCGGATGTATCCATCGAAAACCAGTTCGACAACCTGGAGATGGAGAAGGAAGAATCCGAAAAGGAAAACGTGGTACGGATTGTGAACAAATTACTGATCGGGGCCATTGACGAAGGCGTAAGCGACATTCACATTGAACCACGTCAGCGTCATTTGCTTGTCCGTTACCGGAAAGACGGCATACTGCAGAAAAAATGGGAATTACCAAAGAACCTCACACGGGTCCTGTTGACCCGGATCAAAATTATGTCGGACATGGACATTGCAGAACGGCGCAAACCACAGGACGGTGGATTTCGCGTACTGTACGAGAACCGGAGGATCGATGTCAGAGCATCCGTCATACCGGTCAACACGGGGGAGAAAGGAGTGCTCCGGATTCTCGACAAAGAAAATATTCCGCTTGATCTGGATGGTCTCGGATTCAATGAACAATCTCTCAAACTTCTCCGTGAAAGTCTCAGCAGCACAAAGGGCATCCTGTACTTCACCGGCCCCACGGGATCCGGTAAAACCACCACCATGTACACGTGTCTCCAGAAACTATCCCGGCCCCAGGTGAACATCCAGACGGTGGAGGATCCAATCGAATACAACATGTCGGACGTGAATCAGATGGAAGTCAATCCGAAGGCGGGTTTGACCTTCGCGAGTGCCCTTCGGGGCATCCTCCGTCAGGACCCGGACATCCTGATGCTGGGTGAAATTCGGGACAACGAAACGCTGGACATCGCCGCGAAATCGGCCATGAGCGGTCACCTGGTTCTGAGCACGTTGCACACCAACGACGCTGCCAGCTCGGTTGAGCGTCTCCAGAACATCGGCCTGGACCCCTTCACCATTGCCACAACCACACGTATTATCGTGGCTCAGCGTCTGATTCGCACACTTTGCTCCAGCTGCAAACAACCCGTAGATGATCTTGATCTTTATCTTGAGATGTACCCTGAACTGCAGGGGCTGGAGCCGGACGTGTTCGAACCGGCCGGTTGCAAGGAATGCGCCCACACCGGCTACCAGGGACAAACGGGCGTGATGGAATGCCTGCCGGTCACGGAATCCGTGCGGGATGCGATCCGTGAAGGGAAAGGAACAGATTTTATCCGAACCGTCATGACGGAGGACCTCGGGTTGAACACACTCCGGGAAAACGCCTTCGAGAAGGTCGCCACCGGCAAAACCTCCACTGAAGAGGCACTTCGCGTATCCATGATTTGACCGGATAGACGTGAGCCATCGCTGAGAAGACGTCCTCATCACCATCTGGGAGTCACAACTGGAGGTGAATTCGGGCTGCCGTCCATGCCGAACCTCTGAACCTCACCGTTTTCCCCCGGGCGTGTAAACCCCTCTCCGATGCACCGATGAACCGAACAGTGGGATGAACCCCCTTTGAGCAGCTGATGGGCAAGGACCTGACTGTACAGAACGTGGCATTGTACTGGGGCTCTTTTCGTACGTCCCGCCGGGACGTTTGAAGATCGGGATATCTGGATTTGCGTACTGCACTGCCCTTGGCACCCTCTTTTTCGTGCGGTTTCTTATTCCGTTGGGCGATGAGCTACTGCCCATTGATAAAGGTTCAGTCCCGGCGATCGAACGCGGGCGGGTCGTACGGGACCGCCTGCTTTTCGCTGCGCACACCGTCACGAAAGCGAGGCGCTTTCGTTCCCGATAGGGCACCCTGCAACGGTCGTATCCGGACGATCTGGTGGTGACCGGTCGTCGTATGGTTTCGGGAGCACGGGCTGGAAAGCTCGTTCTACTTCGACGCCGGACGGTGGCCGTATTTTGGACGGGGACGGACCGTTCGTATGGTGGGAACCATGTGGAACAGAACATCCTATCTGTTCACCGGTACTTCCAGATCAGGAATCAAACGGTTTGATTGTAATGTGCGATCCGGAAGACGGTATGACTTCCCGGCTGCACGGCTCCCTCCGGCATCCGTTCGACGGTCGAGATAGAACTAGGCACACCCGGTTTCACAGGTCTGCACCCTCCGAACCGCAGGTGCGGGTTTCCACAGGCGGCTCATACGGCCCTGTCGAAATGAACAGCGAAGTTAGCCGTATCTCTCCGGGTTATCTCATGATATGGACGAAGCGGTCATTTTATTCTCAATGAGGTCTGTTTCTTTGCGCGATGGAATACACTTTATATCTACAACTGATCGTATTAATGTTAAGCTCTTAAAATCTACGAACGATTGATCCACGAGAACAAACTCTCGGTGCATCGACCGTTGCAATTTTATACAGCCCTGGTCTTACGGGACAGATGAACGCTAATCAACGACGAAATCGGCGCAAGAAAATACAGGTTACCACCCACGTCAAGTACCTGACGGATGCATCCGATGTAAAAACCACCCTTGGAGAAACCATCGACCTGAGCACGGGTGGACTGCAGCTGAAATTACCACGCTTATCGGAAATCGAAGAGATTCAGGAGCTTCGAATAGACCTGCCGGGTCAGTCGGAACAGATTGTGACCGATGGAGAAATCAGATGGCGGTCCGCAGAGAACGGAACCGGAACGGTAGGCATCCAGTTCACCTCCCTGTCCTCCTCAGAACAGAACCAGCTCGCTGCGTATCTCGAGTTGCCACACGGAGATGAAATTATCAAAAAGGGTTCCCTTCTTCGTTTCCAGCAGCTACAACAGAACCTCATCCATCATTATCAACCTCCCCCGAGCGTTGAGGAACGGATCGAACAGCTCCCTCCCCGGCAGGTGTATAGCATCACCGACCTCCTGGACATCTCGCCCTCCGAACTCGCAAGGTTCATTGCGGACCACCTGGATGTTGAATACGTTTCCTCCCTGTCGAGACAGGAGATTCAGCTTCTTGACCTGACCGAATCCTTCTGCAAAAGCAATAACTTTGCACCCATACGAGATAACAGGGACCATCGTGTGCTCGTGCTCAGCAATCCGTTTAAACATCTCTTCTTTTCGATCTTCAACGACTATCACAACGGCGAATTCACTCATTTCTCCATCACGGAACCGGAACGGATCAACCGGTTGTTCGAAAAATCACTGGAGAAAAAACGGACTCGAAATGATGAGCATCAGGACATCCCCGGATACCTGTTTGTCCCGAATTCCGACATCCAACCGGATCTTCAGGAGAATCTGACCCTATCCAACTTTTCCCCTGAGGAGGTGTTTCAGAGCCAGGAACGATACGAAACCTCGACACGCAAGACCCTCATCATCCGAATCTTGAACATGGTCCTGACCCTCGCGGTGGATAACGGACATTCTCCCCTGGTACTCATACCCGATGGTGATACTCTGGAACTGAGATTTGATGAGGAAGAGAGGCAACACCGGGAACTTCAGTTCTCCCACAACATCGCGGACCTGTTCATCACACGTCTCCAGATCATCACGAACCTCTCTCTGACCGAACGGCGCAGCAAGCAGCAAGGCCAATTCCACATCCTGCTGAACGAACAAAAATACCGAGTTGACGTATCCCTCGTTCCGATCCAGACCGGTCAGAAAGCCCTTCTGCATATTAAACCGGAGTAATGACGGCCCTCCGAACCGATAACATCAGCGGTGGTACGAAATCACGCATCGGCGGTCCAGGCAGAACCACCCATGCCAGATCGCAACCTATTCTTCTTTCGAGTTGCTGACGAACGTCGCCATTCCCCGGTGCTCGGTGTTGTAAAAGGTATTGATTTCCACGGTCACCAGCTTGCCCACCATTTCAGGTGACGCGTTGCGAACGGTGATGACCGTATCACCGACCCGGATCAGTCCCTGGTTCGAATCCTCGTCATACCCGGTCATGTACCCGGTGATCCGTTCCCCTTCTTCAAATGAGGGGTGAGAGGAACGAAACCAGAACCCCTTCAGAAACCGCTGGAGAATGCTCATACTCGTGACACCTCCTCCGACGAACGATCCGTTGTGTACTCACGTCCGAACCCGGTCCATGCGGCAAAAAGAAACACGAGGAGCAGGAGCCACCCATGAAACACGTACGGCCAGACCTCAATGGGATTAACGATCATGATTTGGGGATCAAACCAATCGTACGTTCCTGCAAGCCCGTTCATTTGTGTGTACCCCACCAGCACACCCCCCGACCAGGGAAAGATATACCCCAGTGCCGCCGTGTTCGCATCCAGGATATTGGCGCGGCGGTATCCATTGATGTTGAACCGCTTTCCGATGTTGGACACATACGGCGCAATGGCAATTTCAGCGGCTGTATTGATCGTAATCATGCCGTTGACCAGCGCCGTACCGGCCACGAGTGTCGTCTCCGCGCTTCGGACGGTTCGGGCGACGTGATTCAGCAGAAACGATTGAATCGCGCGGAATCCGCCTCCCCGGATCATGATCTGAGCGGAAGCCACAATTAACAGGACCAGAATACTGAGGGGGAAAAACCCAATGACGCCCTCGTATAGACTGCCTGCCAGTCCCTCCGATCCAGCACGGACAACCTCCACAAACGGAAGGACCGCCAGTTTCTCAGCATACCCGAGCGTCTCCGACACCTGAAACACAAGCATGTCACTCACCGAGGCGAGACCTGTGACGAGGTTCACCCCAACGGCCGTCAGCAGCCCCCATGAAATGGCTTCGACAATGTGACATCCCATCACGGCGGTCACGATGACCACCCCCATGGAGACGAGGTGCAACAAACCCAGAACATTACTCTCGTCACTCAGCCCATTCTGTGCACCGTCCGCGATAGACAACCCTTCCGATCCGAACAAACCGAACAGCACGTACATAATCAGCGCCGCAGCGGCGGCAATGACGGCGTATTTGAAGCGGCTTGCCACCACACCGCCGATGTCCGATTCCTGGGTGACAGCACTGACGATGGTCGTATCACTTACCGGCGCGAGGTTGTCCCCGAATACGGCCCCGGAGAGAATGGCTCCAAATAACAGCACCGGATCCGCGCCGAGCACCAGTCCGGCCGGATAGAACAACGTCACAAATGTGATGGTCGTGCCGTACCCGGTGCCGATCCCCGTGGCCAGTAACGCGGCAAGCAAAAAGGAAACGGCTGGAAACAGGACCTCACCAACGCCCACGACGGAAGCCAGCCAGACCAGTCCAGCCACAAATCCTCCTACCTTGATGGTTTCGGCGAACATCCCCGCCCAGAGCCACGCAACGATCGCGGTCGCTGCCACACGCTGGGTCATGCCCTCAAAAATCGTATTCGCATACGTCTTCCAGGGCCCTTTCACGAAAAACATCCCGAGGATCAGCCCCAGCAGCGCACCAACAATCAACCCATCCGCTGCACCGATCTGGAAAATTGCGCTCTGAACAATCGCCCAGAGTACGAAAAAAAACAGGGGCACCGTACTGAGCCACTTCCCCCCGTAAAAGTCGATGGTCACATCCTGCTCAAATCGATACCCTTCCGTCTCCGCCGACTCCGGGTCCGTGTCCTGGATTTCCTGATCACTCATCGAGAATCACTCCGAAAGTCAACCTCCGGATCACGTATTCATCACTCATTATGAAAAGATTGGTTTCCAGATCAATAATCGAATCCTCATCTAACACAAGAAGGAAGCAGTCCACAGACAGATCCACATTCACCCCCATTCCAGTTCCGGACACACCGCAAAACATCAATGCCCCAAGCTGTTGAGCGTTCGTGCACCAATCGCCACAGGTTGCACTCGCTTCACCGGCTTCGCGAGAGGGATGAGGTGACATCTTATCACGTCTTGCTGCCGGCGAGCTTCGCGCGGACATACTCGTTACCGCACCCTCGCCCCCGAACCGTTGTGGACAACCCCATACCGGAATGTATGCGTTTGTGCGAGGTCCCGACCTCACGCGTCCGATGGATCCACGATGGAAAGTTGCAGGATTTTTTCCAGGTTAAACACGCGTTCCGCCTCCCGTTTGTGGCAGTAGCCTTTCAACCCGTCGAACGGATGGCCCTGATAGGTCATCTCGCCGACCTCCTCCGGCGTTACACGGCGCTCGGATCGGGTATCGTTGCTTTTCAGATACACGAGGTGCAGATCTTGGTTGTTGTCGATGGCGGCGCTGATACGTTCCTGCTTTTCCTCAATCGGCATTTGCTCGTTGGCTCGACGGTAACGGACGTCTGTTAAGAATTTCTGTATCCGCCAGTCGGTGAAGATGTGTTTTTCTTCAATCGGTTTTTTCAGTACCAGTCCGTCCAGGGAGGTACAGCGGGAAAGGGCCACGTACGTCTGCCCGTGTGCGAACATGCCCTGGTCGTAATCGACCACCACATGATCGTACGTTTTTCCCTGGCTTTTGTGAATGGTAACCGCCCAGGCGAGGCTCATGGGATACTGGGTAAACGAACCAATCGTTTCTGACGTGAGGGCCTCGGTTTCCGGGTCGTAAGTAAATGTATACATCTCCCATTTGAACGGCTCCACATCCACTGCCGCCCCGTTCTCCAGCTGCACCTGCACTGTGTCTTCGTCGGGATTAAAGTCGGTGATCCGACCGATGGTTCCGTTCACCCAGCGCCGTTCACTGTCATTGTTGACCATCATGACCTGAGCACCCGCTTTCAGTGTCAGTGTTTCACGTGTTGGCAGGGCGCCCGTGTCGAATTCTCCGGTCCGTTTGCCCGAAAAAGTGTGTTCGGGTGTGTTCAACTTGGACAGCTGGTGCTGGTTGATGTCACGGGCTTTCCGGTTGGTGGGGGTCAGGTGGATGTACAGGTCGTCCGGATCGGGATCGAAGTCCGGGTTCACGCAGTTCTCCAGTTGTTCCCGGTGCCGGTCGGTCAGGGTTCGTTTCCGTACGGCATTCAGCAGATCGAGAAAGGCCGGATCGTTTTGTCGATAAACCGTCTCCAGTTCGATCATCTGCATGTCGATCTCCTGGACGACCCGGCTGTCGAAAAAATAGGGGCTATCGTAGACGGATTCGAAATGTTCCTGTTCATCCGACGTCACCACGGGCGGTA
>CAZQNZ010000062.1:0-12318 GCA_964594615.1 uncultured Planctomycetia bacterium | reverse complement strand
TTCGACCGGAAGAAACCCCATTAGGATGAAAGATGACGTGACATCAAGTCACGTCGTGCTTTCATTGTACTACGTACGACCTAGACCGGCGTTATTTCTCGTCGACAATGCACTCTTAAACGGCATTGTCTCCTCAAAATGCCTTGTTATACGCCAAAAATCGGACGCTGAGTACGTACCCCCTTTTCGGACGGGGTCTAAGTAGGGACGTCGGAAGCATTTGGAAGGTGGAATGGAGTGGGCAACGGTTCGTTGGGAAGATTCCGTGACTCATTGACAGACCGGAGGCGGTTCTCGTAAAATTGTTCTGCGTCTGAGTCGTTCCTTCATTTTGAAATGAACACATGTTTCTCGGTCTCGATCTTGGTACGTCCGGCGTCAAGGCCCTCGCGCTTGATTCCTCAGGTGAGATTGTTGCCTCCGCTTCCGCATCCTACGATCTTTATCATCCGCATCCCGGGTGGTCGGAACAGAATCCGTCCGAGTGGTGGGAGGCGGTTCAGGAGGTGCTATCGGTGCTTCTGTCTGAGCTGGAGGAACCGACGGCCGTCAGGAGCCTCGCTTTGAGCGGACAGATGCACGGGGCGGTGCTTCTGGACGAGGAGGGGGAGGTGTTGCGTCCGGCGATCCTCTGGAACGATACGCGAACGGACGAAGAATGTCGGGAGATGACGGAGAGAATCGGGAAGCGGCGGTTGATCGAGCTCTCCGGAAATCCCGCGCTCGAAGGATTTACCGCACCGAAACTCTTGTGGGTCAAAAAGAATGAGCCGGAGATCTACAAACAGGTTGACACACTTCTTCTGCCGAAGGATTACATTGTTTATCGTCTGACCGGACGGCGTGTGACGGAACGTTCGGACGCAGCCGGCACGAACCTGCTGGACGTCGATGAGGGGACCTGGTCCGATACGGTGCTGGAGGAACTTGGATTGTCCGGAGACGTGCTACCGGACGTTCTTGCCTCTACGGATGTGGTGGGAACGGTGCTTGACGACGTGGCGAAGGAGGTGGGATGTTCACCGGATACAAAGGTGGTGGCGGGGGGAGCGGACAACGCCTGCAGTGCGGTGGGGAATGGCATTATTCGTGATGGTTCCGCGCTGGTAAGCGTGGGTACGTCCGGGGTGGTCCTCGGGTACTCGGACGAGGCACGACGGGACTTCGAGGGCGGATTGCATTGTTTCAACCACGCCCGGACGAACGCATGGTACCTGATGGGGGTTATGCTGTCCGCAACCGGATCGATCAACTGGTTTACGGAACAGTTTGCCGGTGAGGAACGACGACGGGCGGACGAACAGGGGACGGAGGTCTTTGAACTTCTTGAACAGGAGGCGAAGAAGATTGAAGCGGGGTCGGACGGATTGTTTTTCCTTCCGTACTTGACCGGTGAACGCACGCCGCATCAGGATGCGGACGCACGGGGTGTGTTCTTCGGGATCCACCCGGAACATACGAAGTACCATTTTTACCGGGCGGTGATTGAAGGGGTGGCATATGGTTTACGTGACTCCTTCGAGCTTTTACGTAACGCGGAGGTACCCATCGAGCACGTCCGAATCACGGGTGGGGGGGCACGAAGTTCGCTCTGGTGTCGGATTATTGCCAGTGTGTTGGATCAGCCGATTACCAAAATGAAAATCCAGGAAGGGCCGGCGTTCGGGGCAGCGATGATTGCAGGCGTTGGAGAGGGATCACTCCCCTCGCTTACCGACGCGGCGGACCGATTTGTTGAAACCAGTGATACGGTGGAGCCGGATAACCGCTGGGTTGAGGTATACCGCGAGGCGTACCCGCTGTTCGGCGATCTCTACTCGTCACTGGCGTCCAACTACAAGCAACTTTCGAACCTGCAGGGATAAATCACTGACCATTTTTACGTATCCATTTGTTTAAGAGACCATGAGCAACACCTATTTCCCGACCGTGGACGAACCCATTTCCTACGAAGGGCCTTCATCGACAAACCCCCTTGCATTTAAATATTACGACCCGGATCGAACCGTGGGCGATAAGACCATGGCGGAACACCTTCGTTTTGCCGTGGCCTACTGGCACACGTTTCGAGGGGATGGATCGGACATGTTCGGGGCCCCGACGTTTGATCGGGACTGGCGACAGGCTGCCGATCCGATGGATCGGGCAAAGGAAACCATGCATGCGGCGTTTGAGTTCTTCCATAAGCTCGGCGTGGATTACTACTGTTTTCACGACCTGGATATTGCTCCGCAGGGGGACGATTTTGCCGAAACAAAGGACAACTTCTGGGAGATGGTGGAACTTGCGGCGGAGTTGCAGGAGGAAACGGACACGGATCTGCTCTGGGGAACGGCCAACCTGTTTGAAGATCCCATCTATGCCCATGGGGCGGCTTCAAATCCCGATCCGGAGGTGTTCGCTCATGCCGTGGCGCAGGTGCGTAATGCCATGAAGGCAACCCATGAACTGGGGGGAGAGAATTACGTCTTCTGGGGCGGACGGGAAGGGTACACCCACCTGCTGAATACGGATTACCGGCACGAGCAGGATCAGCTGGCTCGATTTTTTGAGATGGCCGTTGATTACAAAAAGAAGATCGGATTTCAGGGGCAACTTCTCATTGAACCGAAGCCGCGTGAGCCCTCCAAGCACCAGTACGACTACGATGCGGCGACCGTACTGGCGTTCCTGGAGCAGTACGATCTTCAGGATGAATTCATGCTCAATGTGGAATCAAACCACGCAACCCTGGCCGGACATACCTTCGATCATGAACTCACGGTTGCTTCCGCAGCGGACAAGCTGGGGAGCGTGGATGCGAATCGCGGTGATCTACTGCTTGGCTGGGACACGGACCTGTTTCCGAATGATCTGTATGAAACGGTTCGTTCCATGATGGTCATTCTGGAGCAGGGCGGCATCGCACCGGGCGGGTTGAACTTCGACGCGAAGGTACGCCGGGGATCGATTGACTCGGAGGATCTGTTTCACGCGCACATCGGAGCCATGGACACCTATGCGCGGGGCCTTTTGATTGCCCGACAAATCCTTGAGGATGGTGTGCTGGAGGAGTTCCGTGACGCTCGCTACGATGGGTACAGCGAAGGCCTCGGGCAACGTATCATGGAGGGGAAGGCGGACGTGGACGAACTGGAGAAATGGACACTTAAGAACGAAGCTCCGACGCCGGGGAGCGGCCGTCAGGAGAAGCTCAAGAACGTCATCAATTCCTACATCGGCACGGTTACCGGGGAGTAGGATTTCTCCGGACCTCGTATCGGTTTCATCCCCGATGCATTCGATGCGACGGGAGGTCTTTACGAATCCATGGGGGGATGCCGGCCGGACCGTTATTGGTGAGAAAAGATTCCGATCAACCGGTGATAGGCCTCAAGCCACGCCAGGCCGTCCATCTGATAGCTCAGACCCCGTCTTCCGAGGGAAAAGGGAATCTGGCTTGCGGATGATTCAGCATTCGTGAGGCCTCAACCTCCTACAGAAGATTGAGAGGCTCAACCCTGGATTTGGAACTACGTTTGCTCCCGGCTAAGGACGGTTAAAAGGCATGTATCGACTACGTGCCGGGATCCTACATTTGCCCGTGCTATTCCCGCTCAAGGGGGATGTACTGTCCGGAACCATTACGCCAGACGTACAACAGGACCATGTTCTCCGAACCGGCCTGAACCGCTTCCCGGACGTCCGAAAGGGTTTTCACGGTCCGGCGATTGATTTCCTGTACGATGTCGCCGGGTTGAAGTCCGGCGCGTCCGGCCATGGAACCGGGCTTCACGTCGGAGACAAGCACTCCCTCAATCTTGTCAGGAATGTCCTGCTGGCGACGGAATTGCGTCGTCAGGGGGGACAGGGTGATACCGAGTTCCTTCAGCACACCCGGGTCTCCGGTAGAGGGGCCGGTGGGACCCTGTGAAAGGGTATCGTCGCTGGGACGTTCGGTCAGGGTGAGCTGCACCGACTGTTTCTGGCCATCCCGCATAATTTCCACGGATACCTCCGTGCCGGGAGGTGTTTGAGCGACGGCGAACTGAAGATCTCTCACATCCTTTACAGCCTTGCCGTCGAAGGAAACGATGACGTCTCCACGTTTTAAACCCGCTTTTTCGGCCGGGAGACCGTCCATCACGTCACTGATCAGGACCCCTTCATTCCGTTTCAGGTCGAACATCTTTTGAAGCTGGGGGGTAATTTCCTGGATGTTCACCCCAAGAAATCCGCGGGACACGCTTCCTTCCTCAACGATACTCTTTGCAATGGAACGTGCGAGGTTGATCGGGATGGAGAAGCCAACACCCTGACTTCCACCGGAACGGGACATGATGACTGTATTTATCCCGATGACCCGTCCGTCCGAGTCGATCAACGCTCCACCCGAGTTTCCCGGGTTAATGGATGCATCCGTCTGGATAAATTTCTCATAGTCAAGCATGCCGATCCCGCGACTTTTCGCACTCACAATGCCTTTCGTCACGGTCTGGCCGACCCCGAACGGATTCCCGATGGCAAATGCGATGTCCCCCACCTTGATCTTCGAACTGTCACCGAGGGTGGCAACGGGAAGGGGCCCATCGTGCTGAATTTTGAGCACGGCCAGATCCGTTTTGGGATCCGAACCGACGAGCTTCGCCGAATATTCTTTTTCGGATTTTGTTAGTGCCACCTTGATCTCATCGGCGTTTTTTACCACATGATGGTTGGTCAGCGTGTAACCGTTCTCACTAATAATGACGCCTGAGCCAAGGCTGCGCTGACGGCGTTCCAGTGGTTCATCCGGTTCGTTCGGTTCCTCCTGTCTCCGATCCCTCCGGTCAAAAAATCGGCGGAAGAAGTCGTTGAATGGCATCTGCCTCCGGTCCATCTTTACCACATTGGTCGAGAAGACATTAACAATGCTGGGGGATACCTTTTCGATGACCGGCGCGTAGCTGGCGGGCGCCTTGCTGTTCCGGTCAATCGGGGATTGGTCCATTTTCAAATTCAATTTTTCATTATTCTGTGCGTAACATCCGAGGAACGGACCGGCGACAAATGCAAGGACGAGGACGGCCGTGAGCGGGAGGTGTTTCAGATTGGTCATGAGAGATCAGGGAAACTTGAAGCACTGACGAGGAATGATGAACGCGAATGAAGGTATGTTATTTTACGTCTTAGGTTCCAAAAGGTCAATTTCGTCCATTCGATCAGGCCAGCAAGGTGGCGACAAATCCCGACAGGACGATGCCATCAAATGTTCCCGCTCCCCCGATGCTGGCAAATCCGGGACTGATACGATGAATGAGGTTCAGGTTCAGGAGATCGGCACCGATCAGCGTTCCGAGTACCCCGGAGACGAATGCGACGGGGGGAGCATGATCGGGTGATGAAATCGCAGCACAAAGTATGAGTGCAGTCAATGCCGCCGTAAGGGGGGGTACAAGCGTGGGCATCGTAATACCGATGCCCTCCACCGGCTCTGCGAGTCCGTAGCAGACGACCGTGGTGATCAGTACACCCCCGAGGGAGGCGAGGAGGGCCGCACTGTCCTGCTGAGCGAGCAGAAGGAGCTGGTAAAACGCGACACCGCAGGGGACGATACAGCCACCGACGTTGATTGCAATGACGGATTCCCGCTGCCGGGGCTCAAACGGATGAACGAATTTGTCCATGCCGTGCATGCGTGAGAGTATCTGGCTCATTTCACGAACCGGGCGGTTTCGCTTGATCGGAATGTTGATGGCACTTCCGAAGATAATGGCAAACAGGACCAGTACGGAAGCGGCGGGAGATAGGTGTAACCGGCTTCCTGCAGTAAAGAACAGCTGCGCAAGGCAAAGGGGAAACAGGACCAGTATGGACAGCAGCAAAGCCAGGCCAAGGCATCCGGGGGGAATTGTCCGTTTCATCACCTATGGGTACTGATGTTCGTTTGTCCGTGTGACAGAATCAGGGGAGGCCGGTTGAATCCTGAAGTGACATCAATGGGCCGGTTTGGGCTCAGGAGCTGACAGGTCACAATGCTCCTGAATAAATTCATCGAGGGATTGCTCACCGATATCCCCTTCTTCACGGTCCCGAACCGAGACCGTTTCCGCTTCCACTTCGTCCCCCCCGACAATCAAAAGGTAGGGGACCTTCTGTTTTTCACCGTTTCGAATGCGGTACGACAGCGTTTCGTCCCGGTCGTCCAGATGCACACGAATGCCTTCCTCTTTCAGCCGTTTTGTAAGTTGTTCGGCATATTCCCGCTGATGTTCCGATATGGGTAGAATCCGCACCTGTTCGGGAGCAAGCCAGAACGGAAAGGCACCGCCGTAGTGTTCGATCAGGATGCCCAGGAACCGTTCAATCGATCCGAACACCGCCCGGTGGATCATGACGGGTCGCTGTCGATCGTCCTGTTCGTCCACGTATTCGAGGTCAAACCGTTTCGGCATGGAAAAGTCCAGCTGGATGGTGCCGATCTGCCAGTCCCGCCCGAGGGCATCATGCACGTGAAAGTCAATTTTGGGCCCATAGAAGGCGCCTTCGCCTTCGTCAATCTGGTAATTGATGTCCTGAGCATCCATCGCATCCGACAGCGCGTCATGCGCATTCTGCCACATGTCATCCCCGCCGATGGAGTCCTGGGGACGGGTGGACAGACTGATGCTGACGTCGTCGAATCCAAAATCTTCGTACACCGTGAGGATCATGTTGATGACCTTGCCCACTTCGACATCAATCTGGTCCGGTGTGCAGAAAATGTGTGCGTCATCCTGCTGGAAGCTCATGACACGCGTAAGACCGTGGGTGACCCCGCTTCGCTCTCGCCGGTGCAGCCGTCCGAAGTCGGCGTAGCGAATGGGGAGGTCCCGGTACGATCGGACATCCCGGTTAAAAATCAGCGCGTGACCGGGGCAATTCATGGGTTTCACGCCTTCTTCCCCGTCTTCGATAAAGTACATGTTTTCTTCGTACGCATCGGCGTGTCCGGACTGCTCCCAGAGACTGGTTCGATAAATCTGCGGCGTCTTGACTTCCTGATAATCCTGCTGCCAGTACCACTGTCGGATGTAATCAATGAGTTCGTTGTAGACCGTGGTTCCGTTCGGCAGGAAGATCGGATGGGCCGGAGCGTGTTCGGTAAAGTCGAACAGGTCGAGTTGCTGACCAAGCTTGCGGTGATCCCGTTTCTTGGCTTCCTCAATCCGCTCCAGGTGTTCTTGCAGTGCGTCCTCATCGGGGAAGGCCGTGCCGTAAATGCGCTGCATCTGGTCACGGCGTTCATCCCCGCGCCAGTAGGCACCGGTTGCTCGTTGCAGGGTGAAGGTCTTGATTTGACCGGTAGACGTCAGGTGAGGACCCCGGCAGAGGTCCGTGAATTCCCCCTGCCGGTAAATGGAAATCGTTTCCCCTTCCTGGAACTGTTCAATCAATTCCAGTTTCAGGTTCTGTCCCCGATCTTCCATGATGTCAATGGCTTTCTCTTCAGAGACTTCCTCGCGCCGGATATCGTGGTCTTCTTCTACGATCGTTTGCATTTCTTCTTCGATGGCGTCCAGGTCGTCCGGAGTAAACGGTTCGTCCACCTTGAAGTCATAGTAAAATCCGTCGTCGATCGGCGGGCCCACCCCCAGTTTGGCGTCCGGAAACAGGCGAAGCACAGCCTGAGCCGTCAGGTGCGCCGTGCTGTGACGGAGAATGTACAGTCCGTCCTCCGACTCGAGGGGAATCAGTTCGAATTCCGCGTCCTTCTGGATCTGATGGTACAGGTCGACCCAGTTTCCATTAAGTTTTGCCGCAATGTATTCCCCGGGAGGGAGGTTGATCTGATCCATGACCTCCCGAACCTGGGTCCCCGGTTCCACCGTCATCGTATCATCGCCTGGCAGGGTTAGCGTGGGCATAGCAATACGTTCAATTTACGTCTGAATGACCGAAACACGTGTCGTAAACGAGAAATTTTTGTGACCCCCATTGTATACCATCTCCACGAACAATCCAACGAATGACGCCTCGGTTTTTACCGGTTCGGTCAGGGTTCCGGGCTGGCTTGTCTCCACGGTGATCGTCGAGCTAGTCCAGTTCGCCTCGCGGAAGTCCGGCTGGTCCGAATCCGCCTTCCAGATGCGGAGGAGGTCCGGGAACGGCCCGGTTTCAATGTGCAGGTGTATCTGAGGAACGGATCCGGATGCATCAACCCGGTACGAGACGTCCGGTTGAGCGGATCCCTGAGGAACCGTGCGAAGCACATACTCGAGGGTTTTGAAGAGAGTGTCCTGGTTTCGCTGCAGCTTGTGACCGGTATTCGGTAACGTGAGAAGATGACTGGTGCCGGGGAGATCGTCCAGATACAGATTGTTGGCGGTGAGGGGCCAGTATCGGTCGTTTGTGGCACTGACGATACAGCGGGGCTGGTTGAGCTCGTTCCGGTATGAGTAGGGATCCGTCAGCTCCAGGAGGGTCTCTCCCCGCTCGCTGTCCAGCTTCTGATCCAGTTTCCGTTCGATGTAGTCATTCAGGCGTTCGGAATACGATCCCCAGACGTCCAGCTGGTGTTGAAGCTGTTTCCGAAAGTGCAGATTGTCGAAGACCATGGGAACCAGTGCCCGGACTCGATCATCCACAGCCGCGCAAAGCCAGGCGGTCCAGCCCCGTTTGGAAGCGCCGCCGACGGTGTATCCTCCGGATTGCACATCGTACTCCTCCTCCAGCAGTGTGTCCACGGCGTCCATTCCCTCCGCTACAGCTCGGGTCATCGGGAGTAACAGCGGCCAGGTCTCATCCCCCGTATCGAGGAATTGATCGAAGGTGTAGGCAATGAGTGCGTCTTCCCGCCGACCCTGGCACAGGGGCTGGTTGGGTACATGTCGCAGAACCGCCACGCCATGACGGGTGTTCGAGGCGAGTGTGCGGGTCCAGGACGGGTCGGACCAGAAGGTCTGATTTCCGGCGACCTGTAGAAAGATCGGAAGGGGATCCCGGGCCGGTTCCGGAACGTACAGGTCCACCGCATGGAGCCAGTCGTGGCCTCGCCAGTTCTGTGAACGAAGACTGAACGTAAACTGGCGGCCGGTAAACCGTCCGTTGTGGGCGTTGCTTGAACGGATCCGAAAGTTTGATGGTCCGTTGCGGTTTCGTACGTACGTTTGAAGTGCGTTTTCTGATTGGGACACGGTTGAAGTTGTTCTCGACCCGTTTCCGCGAAACGAGAAGTTCGGTCTGGGGAAAAGCCACAGAGGGTGATGTCCACGATGAGGGCAGGATGATGTACATGCGTATGTTTTTCAATAGAGTTCGCTGGCCGTGGGCTGTGACTGACGGCTGCTTGGCCTGGACGATTGGAGATGAGGTTGCTGATGAGGAGACCATACGATCAGGGGCCGTCAAAACTTATGTACTATGCAGAAAACTTCATTCTGACGTTCCCGTTTGTTACAACGAATACGAAGATTTGAACCGAGCGGACGGGGATTTCGCGCTATCATTTCTTCCGAACCAGGAGGATAGTTTGCGTTCCTTATACTTCTTGTTTTTGTTTCCGTTGATCTCCACTCTGTGTGTGTCCGGCCCGATCGTCGAGGATGGGGCGGAGCTGGAGAAGATCAAAGGAGGGTTTGAATTTACCGAGGGGCCCGCATACGACGGTAAGAAACGGGTATTGTTCACGGATATCCCTGCCAATCGCATCTATCAGTTTCACTATGGCTCCGGGACAGTCTCCGTGTTCCGGGAGGACACGGGAGGGGCAAACGGTCTGATGTTTGATCAGCAGGGCCGTCTGGTCATGTGTCAGGGGAGGAAGCGTCAGGTCACACGACTGGAACCGGACGGTTCCGTTACCGTTCTTGCCGATCGGTGGAACGGCACAAAACTGAACAGCCCCAACGACCTGGTCATCCGGGAGAATGGGGGGATCTTTTTCACGGATCCTCGCTATGGTAATCGTTCATCGATGGAGATGGACGTGGAAGGCGTTTACTATCTGCCGGCCGGTTCGGATGGGCTCCGCCGGGTCATCGATGATCTCACTCGTCCGAACGGCCTCATGCTGTCCCGGGACGGAAACACCCTGTACGTGGCGGATCCGGGGGAAGGCCAAACATGGGCGTACGACGTGGCTTCGGATGGGTCCCTCTCGGACAAGCGTCTCTTTACCGATACCGGAAGCGATGGCATGACCATTGACGATCAGGGGAACGTATACCTGACCACTGAAAACGTGGAGGTCTTTTCCCCGGACGGTGAGCGGATCGACACGATTGAGGTTCCCGAAAACACCTCCAACATCACCTTCGGCCCACCGGACGGAGGCACGCTGTACATTACCGCTCGAACCGGTTTTTATCGAGTGGAGACGATCGTTCAACAGGGCCGTTGAGCGGAAGGATACGAAGGACGGGATGCAATGTGCAGTTCATTAAAAGAAACCGTGGGTGATCGATTGTTGCAGGTTCGTGGCGGATGAGAAACGGAACGGATCGAACATGCCGTGAGCCAGCAGGATCGGGAGCTCAGGCAACCCTGCCTGCGTCTTTTTTCCGGATAGAAAAATGTTCAGGAACGGGATGAGCGTCCGTTTTGAGGGTGAAACGTTAAATATCGTCCATTATGGCATGGTCTCGAATTGCCGCGGCACCTGCCGGGCCCGGTACGATGATCCCATCTTATGACATGTGAACGTCTACGCATCCGGACGGTTTTGTGAAGTGCCGTTTGATCCTGTTAAACTGCGAATTCGATCCGGTTATTTTACGACGATTAAGGCAGGAGGAACCAGATGAAGTTATCGATCACAGGAGCGACGATCGCAGGGGCAATCTCATGGGGTGCCGTCATGTTCTTCACCGGACTGGCGTACGTCATCGACGGGACGTACGGCAATAAATTTCTGGCCGTTTTTGCTTCCGTTTACCCGGGATACGAGGTACAGAAGACCATTGGGTCCGTCATCGTCGCCACTCTGTATGGGGGACTGGATGGCGCAATCTGCGGAGCGCTGTTCGCGTGGTTGTATAACACCTTCTCGTAAACCGTCAAAACCTGCATCCCATTCATTGCTATCAGTTAGCTGCTGCGAGTGACGTGAAGAATTCCGCTGGTTCGGTTGCCCTATCAGCACCGCAGGAAAGACGGTCATTGTTCGGATATCGTTGTTTTTCTTTTTTCTGGCCCGTTCGTACGCGTTTCGTGATCTACAAAGCTCGGCGCGCGACGTTCGATCCATCGAGACTCCCGCAAACGCTCACATGATCTGTTTTTACTGAATCGACCGGTGGTGCGGGGGATCTCCTTGTTTGAAGGGAGTCACCCAGGTCTCGTGACGTTCGGAATCCGGATCGACGAGATTCTCCAGTTCACGGGCGTGTTTCTCGTTGTATTTTTCACTCACCTCATCCGGATCGGCGTTGTCGGGTTCTTCGTTCATCATGCCGAACATGATGTCCGTGGTGACGGCCGCCAGGGCGTGAATAGCGGCGTGCTCGTGCATGCCGTACTCTTCGGTCAGTTGATCGAACACCTCTTCTGCCTTTGACCACTCGTCCAGCTGACGGAGCACGACCGCATGCAGCATCAGGTGCATCGTGGGATTCCAGAGCTCCCCGTTCTCGTCTCGAACCTCTCCGATGGTTTCCGCGTAAGACGGTGGATGCGCTTCACGGGCACGCCGTTCGTATTCTTCATCGGTTTCGAAATCCATGCCGAAATCGTTCGTGTTCATGGGTTCCCCTTCTTTTGAATTGCTTTTGTAAAACGTCGAACCGAGTCTTGTATCCCGTTCGTGAAAAATACATCTGATGATATATCATTCATTTTTATATAATATAATCATACGGTAACCAATTCTATCTGTAGACATTCCATGCTTCCCGAAGACCTCGAACTCAATCCGTCCTTCGAAAACGCCTTTCGGGCGATGGAGGAAACCGGGCAACACCTGTTTGTTACCGGCAAGGCCGGAACCGGAAAATCTACGCTTCTGGAGTACTTCCGTGAACAGACGAACAAGGACGTCGCTTACCTTGCGCCGACCGGCGTGGCGGCGGTCAACATTCGCGGAGAAACCATTCACTCCTTTTTCGGCTTTCAACCGGATATCACCGTGCAGCGCGTCCAGGACGAGTTCGAGGATCGGGACCGGGACGGGTTGTTCAAGGAACTGGACGCGATCCTGATCGACGAAATTTCGATGGTCCGGGCGGATCTATTAGATTGCGTGGATGAACTGCTTCGGATGCACGGTCCCGAACCCGGTACATCGTTCGGTGGCATCCAGATGATCTTCATCGGTGACCTGTATCAGTTACCGCCCGTGGTGACGTCGGATGAACAGGAACATTTCGAATCCGTCTACGATAG
>CAZQNZ010000061.1:0-12949 GCA_964594615.1 uncultured Planctomycetia bacterium | reverse complement strand
ATCAAGATTTTCTTCTTCGCATTTTGAAGGATTCGAATCGATCCGCGTCCGCTCGAGTGGAGGCCCTGGTATATCTGGTAAATAACGACGAGAAGAACCGCACTGAGCTCATTAAAAAGGCGATTTCGTCGAAGGTGCCGGAACTACGGATTAAAGCTCGTGAATTGCTGGCGAAACACCAGCCGAAAAACGCATTTAACGAACTCTGTAAAGCGGTAAACAACGGAACCCTTCGGGAACGCCAGAATGCGCTGGACACAATGGCGTCTTTACCGGGGAAACAGGTGGATGAGTTTCTCGCCGACGGAATCCAAACGGTGCGAAATGGATCCTTGGATCTGGCAATTCAGCTGGATTTGTTGCAGGCCGCCCGGCAGCGTTCCGCTCAGAAGGTGGAAAACGAGCTCTCAAAATACGAACAATCCCTGTCGGAAGACGATCCACTTGATGCCTATCGGGTCGCCCTGCAAGGTGGCAATCCGGATGAAGGTCGAAAGATCTTTCTGAATCATTCCGCCGCTCAGTGTGTTCGGTGTCATCAGATCAATGGAACGGGTGGGAATGCGGGTCCCGACCTCTCGGATATCGGAGAGCGCAGAAGTCGAGAGTACATTCTCGAATCCATGGTACGTCCGAACGCGGAGATTGCCAGTGGGTTTAAACTGGTCACGGTGCAGTTGAAGAACGGAAAAACCGTTTCGGGAACGGTCCAGGAACAGACGGACGACACGCTGGCAATCGCGAAGACAACGGGGGAAGTGGTTCGTCTTGAGAAGCAGAACATTCAGGAGAAAAACACGACGAACACATCCTCCATGCCGTCGATGGAGAGCATCCTATCAAAGGAAGAGCTTCGTGATCTAGTTTCGTATCTTTCTTCACTGGACGGAAGCAAAAATTAGTTTCACCAGAGCAGATACTCCATGGCCATGAGGATTGAAAAACCCCTTCCGAATCACACATAGTGCGATCGGTCACCTCGTAAGCAACTTTGTGTTGAGTACAACAATCAGGAACTCATGAAAACACAAACTGCATCGATCCCTGTGGGACATCTCGACGATCAGAAATCGATTTCAAACGTTATTGATGATCTTCACGAGCTTCATGAGGGAGACGGGTATCGATTTTCCGTGGACACATGGGAGGGACCGACGGAACTCGGAACCGGAACATTCGGTGCTCGGTATATCTTCGTCATGCGTGCCGATGAGGCGAGGGTGCAATTACAGGAAGGGGATCTTGTGCGGGGTCCCTCCGATACCTCCACCTACAAGAAACTGGAAGATGGATACGGTACGGTCATCAAGAATCGGACTGAAGCCGTCTGGCCCGGGGATAGCTTGTCCACTACGTCCTCCGAGAAGCCCCTTCAGATTGAGGGTTCGGGCGTTTACTTCAGTGTGCAAACGGAGGAAACGGACTATCCGGCTCCTCGTCTATCAATGCTCCGCAATCTCGGAAGTGAACCGGGAGGATGTGCGAGTTACGACGATGCATTTCGTCGTGAAGCCCTTCCGCCGATCCCATCAGACGACGAGCAGGATGATCGAGGTGTGAATCGCGTGAATCAGCACACGCTGGATATGCGGATCGATCGCGACCCCGGTCCAATAAAACATTATCACGGGACCGTATCGATCGGCCCGAATCAGTCGATGCCCAATTCCGAAATCGCCCTGGTTCTTCCTCGAGAGATGTATGACCGCCCTGTGTTCGAACATGAAGGGACGGATCGCCCCGCTGAAGGCTGGATGAGACTTTATCGAAATCCCGAGCGTGATCCGTCGGTCACAGAGATCATACCGGCTTCCCCCGGTTCCATTGTGGTGACGCCCGCAACGGAAGAGCATGTGTACGGGCACTGTTTTGAAAACGCCTTTGCGATGCTCGTGGCCATTCCCGGGTTCGTCGCTCCGTTAAATTACGTGGAGGAAGAAACGGAGTAAAGTCAGGGCAGACGCGTTACACCGCCACTTCCACGGCCCGTTTTGCTGCCTCATCCAGACCTTCCACGGAGATCAAATCCAGATCGGAAGATTCGACCAGTTCACGTCCTTGATCCACGGCTGTTCCTTCCAGCCGAACCACAACCGGCACTTCCTGCCCGATGGAATCCAGCGCTGCCAGCATGCCCCGTGCGATCACGTCACACCGCATAATTCCACCGAAGATGTTCACGAGAACCGCTTTGACGTTTTCATTGCTGAAGATCAATTCAAACGCCGTTTCGACCTGTTCCTCGTCGGCACCGCCGCCGACGTCCAGGAAATTGGCCGGCTCGCCTCCGTGTAATTTGATGACGTCCATCGTTGCCATTGCGAGGCCCGCACCGTTCACGAGACAGCCGATGTTTCCGTCCAGGTCGATGTAGCTCAAGCCCGCTTCCTGTGCCTTCAGTTCTGTTGGATCCTCCTGACGTTCATCGGCCATTTCCTCGATTTCCGGATGGAGGTACAGGGAGCGGTCATCGATGTTCAATTTACAGTCCAGTGCGGTCAGTCCCCCGTCCGTCGTACGGGCAAGCGGATTGATTTCAACGAGCGTACAATCCAGATCTGTGTAGAGCTCGGCCAGCGTGCGCAGAATCGCCCCCATCTGTTTAGCTGTATCACCACTCAGGGAGAGTTTCTTTGCAATTCGACGGGTCTGAAACGGACTTAAGTTCAACGTGGGGTGGATCGTTTCCCGGAATAGTTTTTCCGGGTGGGATTGAGCCAATTCTTCAATTTCCACTCCTCCCTCGGATGAGATGATGAGTTCGGGGGATTCCGCCTCCCGATTCATGGTAATACCAACGTAGAACTCCTGATCGATGTCGACACCGGATTCCACGTACACCTGGTTGACCGGTTTGCCCTCGGGTCCGGTTTGATGTGTGGAGAGTTTCGTACCGAGGAGCTGATCGGCCGCCTCCCGTGCATCCTCCGCGGATTCGACCAGCTTGATACCACCGGCCTTTCCACGACCACCGGCATGAACCTGAGCTTTGACAGCTGCCTTATCAGCAGCGAGGGTCGAGAACACCTCTCCAGCCTCGTCAGCTGTCGACGCAACACCCCCATCCGGAACGGGGATACCTCGATCAGAAATGAGTTCTTTCGACTGAAATTCGTGAAGATGCATGGTTCCTCCTATTGACGTATTCCTCGTAATCGTTCACGCAATCGTTTCCCTTCTTTGAACGAGACTTCCTTGCGTTCGGGAACAAAGACTTCTTCCATCGTTTTCGGGTTTTTCGCTTTTCGGGCTTTCCGTTTCTTGACTTCGAACACCCCGAAATTTCGAAGTTCCATTCGCCCCTCCTCCACGATCGTATCCGAGATGAGATCAAGGGTGCCCTGGACACATCGTTTCACGTCCGCACGAGAAAGGTCATGTTCGTCCGCAAGCCGTTCGACGATCTCATATTTTGTCATGGGGTTGCTCGTCTATTTTTCTCGTGTTCAGTGGAAAGAACAAGATGCATATCAAAATCATCCTGGCTCTCGCTGAGCAGTTTGTTCACGGCATTCCGTCGAGGTCTCCAGGAATGTGTTGCAATGGATATGCCTGGCAGTTAGGCATTCAGCACATCCTGCATCGAATAGAACCCGGGTTCGGCCGATGCGGCAAATTCCGCCGCTCGGAGAGCGCCCCGGGCGAAGACATCCCGATTGAGCGCGGAATGTTTGATCTCAATGGATTCATTGTCGCCGGCGAGGATGAGACGATGCGTACCGTTTTCCGATCCTCCTCGAACCGCATGGATTCCGATCTCATCACGTGATCGCTGACCCACCTCGCCCTGCCGCCCGTAGACGACGTCCTCCTCGGGATCCAGTTCCCGCGCTTCTGCCACGTGTTCGGCGAGTGTTAGCGCAGTACCACTTGGTGCATCAACCTTTTTACGGTGGTGATGTTCCACGATTTCGATATCGAATGATTCGCCCAGTTTCTCAACCAGCTCCGGTGCCAGTTCAAACAACAGGTTCATACCAACCGACATATTTGATTCCGCCACCACCGGAATGGCCTCGCCGGCACTTGCCAGACGATCACGGTCCAGCTTTTCCAGTCCCGTGGTTCCTACCACCAGTGGTGTGGATAGCTGGGTGCATTCCTGCGCACGGTGTCGAGCCCCCTCCGGTGAGGAAAAGTCAATGACGACATCACAGGGGTCCTCCAGTGAATCCATGATCATGACGTCGTCATCTGAATGAGCAAGTACTTCCGAAAGTCGCTGCTGCAGATGCGCCGACTGTGGGCCTTCAATGGCCGTTTTTAATCGCATGTCCTCACGTTCCTGCAATAATCGGTAGATCCGCCGCCCCATGCGGCCAAGAATTCCACTGATGCCCACGTCAATCATGATTTTTTAGCTCACCTATCCGTTGTAAATGTTGCCATGAAATCGAATCCAACAAGGTGTAATCTATGATACAACGTTATGACGTAATCTCGGAATGAATTCAAGCTTCTACGTTCCCGTGATTGGTCGGCTGAGCATCCACTGTTGCACCCGGAGAACCGGACGTTTCAAGTCGATGTTTTATCTGGACGATCAATCTTTACGAAACACGGATTTCAACTCATTCTTAGCACTCAAACTCAAGATACATGAAAGCGTCAGTCAGTGATATACAGAACCTTCTACACGACTCGGCCCGCCTGCATATGATGGGGGTTGGGGGAGCAGGCATGAGGGGTCTCGCACGCATTCTTTCCAATGAGGGTCATCACGTCACAGGTTGTGACACCAAATCGGAAAAAGCTCACGATATTCAGAAGAAATACGGTATCGAAACATACACGGGCCATGATCCTGCTCATCTCAATCCGACCGAACGTGGACCACTCGACCTGCTCATTCATTCGGCGGCGGTACCGGACTCGACGGCCGAGCGTCAGAAGGCACTGAAAATGGAACTGCCCCAGGCCTCCTATTCCCGAGGACTGGCAGCGTTGTTCAACAACAGCAAGGGGATTGCCGTGGCGGGAACACATGGTAAGACCACGTGTACGGCTATGCTTTCCGTCGTTCTGGAGGCGTCCGGGTTTGATCCGAGTTGCCTTGTGGGGGGGATCGTGCAGGAATGGGAAACCAGTTCCCGTGTGGGAGATGGCCCCCATTTCGTTGCGGAGGCCTGTGAATTCGGAGAGAATTTCGAAGCCATGTGTCCACGCCACATCCTTTTGACCAACGTTGATCGGGCCCATCTGGATTATTATGACCATGCTGGAGCCGTGGAAGACGCCTTTGCACGATTCCTCTCGCGACAGGAGGCGCTGGGATTCCTGGTGTGCGAAAACAACTCCAAAGCGGTTTCCAGGGTGTGCAAGCATGCCGTGGCCAACGTCCAACGGATTTCACGTGATAACGAATCGGACTGGTGGTTGCGGAGCGAACAACAATCAGATCATAGAACGTTCACCGTTCAATCAAACGGGGACAAATCACCACATCTTCCCGTACCAATAAGGGGGAAACACCAGGTCATGAATGCCGCACAGGTAGCTGTGCTTGCGCGATTGCTCGGGGCGGAATGGGAACACATCCGTGATGGTCTGGAGGCGTTCTCCGGCGTGCACCGCCGGTTCGAAGTCCATCGGGACGGATCGGAGGGGGGACCGGTGGTCATTGACGACTACGGGCATCATCCGGAGGAAATCCAGCGGACCATCGCCGCCGTGCAGGAATCCTATCCGGAACGGCACGTGGTGGTTTGTTTCCAGCCCCATCAATACAGTCGTACATACCATTTCCGGGATGAATGGGCCGGGGCTCTTTCGGCAGCGGATGAGATCTGGTTAACCCCCATTTACGAAGCTCGGGACTCGGAACAGCAACAGGAGCGCATTTCAATTCAGGACCTTGCTGAAAACGTGCGTGAGATACACGATCAGCTCGTCACCGTATCCGGACCTGCACGGGCAGGTGAACGAATGGCCCGGCAGGCCGACGAGAAGCATGTCTTTCTCACAATTGGTGCTGGAGACATCTGGAAAGCGGTTGAACAATTCAGGGAGGACTTTACATCCGGTATTTCGGATCGGACATAACCTCATTCGTTATTGGCCATGAATCAATAAATTGATGGATGCACTTTGAGAATTGCTGTTGATAAGGGGGACGATGCATGTTAATTTGGTTATTTATGGATTGATGGTATAGTCGTTCGATAATCATTCACATCACGATCACAAAAAGTGAACTGATGTAATCGATGGATGCGCGGGAGCTAAGCGCCGTTTTTCGAATCGGTGGTTATTAACGAATTCGGGATCGAACCCGAAACCTCCAGGGGCTGATTTCGGATGCGAACCGAAATGATTTCTGCTCATCAGCCGGGGCGGGCTGTTCCCCTCACGATACGCTTCTGTTGAAGGCGATTGATCCTCGTTCGTTCGCGATGAACCTTGTATACATCAATTTTCGGAAGGTACAGTGACACAACAAACACAGATCAAATTAGACCCCTTCTTCTACAGGCTTTCCGGACAAACACGTTCTGCACTATTGCGGGAAGACATTGATTGTATCGAAAAGCTTGCTTCCCTTTCCGAAGAGGAATTGACGGAGATCCGGGGAATTGGTCAAAAACGAAAAGATGAAATCATCTCGTTTCTCGAGGAGCTCAATCTGCCGTCCAAGCAGGCGGTCTCACTTGAGCCTGCGGAAAACCGATACTTCATTTCCCGCGATCTCAGTGAGTTCATCCAAAATGCCCGTGAGGAAAGCAACTATTGGGATCGGGGTGTGGATTACCTGCGAAAGGATCGCGTTGTGTCCGTTCAGGAGGAGGAAGGCGAATACGTGTTCCGTGTACAGGGAAAAAAACAGTACAGTGTTCGCCTTCGACTGGAAGAACAGGATTGGGATTGTGAATGTCCGGTTTACCGATACTGGGGACCCTGCAAACACGTCATTGCTGGAGCGCTGCACCTCGCAGAGCAAGAACGACGAAAACAGCTGAAGAAAAAAGAACAGAAGAAATCACGAATCTCTCGCCTTCGGAATAAGCTCCATTCGGTTGATGCCCCGGTACGACGAAACCAAAACACGGTAATACACTATCTTCTCACCAACGACCTGGAGGGGCAGTGGCGACTCGTCGCGCACAAAGGTCCGGAAACCCCCACCTCTCAGGTACGCCGTCTTCCCCGGGTACAGTACGAGGAAATTGACAATCCCTCGCTGCCTGCGAACGGCGTGGATCGAACCGTGCTGGAACGCCTGAGTCTTGATTACAGCCGGAACAGTGATTTGAGTTCCTCAAGCGCACCATCTCCGATGGGAGATGTACTGCACCTGCTTGATGATCGGCGAGTATGGCTTCAGGATGAGAACGGAGAGGAACATTCCATCACCATCAAATCTGATC
The DNA here is from genome assembly GCA_964594615.1 of uncultured Planctomycetia bacterium. Classification (GTDB taxonomy): domain Bacteria; phylum Planctomycetota; class MHYJ01; order CAYXQY01; family CAYXQY01; genus CAYXQY01. The sequence goes on along the minus strand of CAZQNZ010000061.1, from coordinate 5,585 downwards.
CCCTATCTCTCAAACTTAATCTGTCGGAACGTGAGAACGAGGATCGTCAACGCCGTGACCACGACCTGCGACTGAACGGCCTGCTGCAAAATGAAGAACACACGTTCCGGCCGGACGAAGTCGAAACGATCTGTGATCGTCCGATCTGGGTACTGAATGATAATAAGCTGTATCCCGTCCGGGGAGGGAGTCCCGTCTCCAAAATCATGAAAGAGTTCCAGGAGGGCCCGATCAATATTCCTCACCGTGAGATGAACGTGTTCTGTGGACAAGTGTTTCCGAAACTTGATACGCTTGAGATTGACGTCGAAGCAGATCCGGAAACGTTCCCCAGACACCAGACGCAACCCGAAGGTCGTATCTACCTGTCGGAAGAGCAGAAAAAGCTTATCATACAACTTCGTGTGGCGTACGAAGGCGTAGAGGTGACGGACAAGACCGGTGAACTTGTCCTCGTACCGGATGAGGATGGACGATCTTTCCGTATGATTGAACGCAATGAAACCCAGGAGAAACACCTCCGAAAACGGTTGGAGCGGGAAGGAGTTCGAAAAGCATCCGTTTTTGAAGATCAGACCGCCTTCACTCCGGAAGGGGATCCGATTGCCTGGTTGATTGAGCATCTCCCTGAGCTGACGGCGGATGGCTTCAAGGTGTACGGTGAGGAAAACCTGAAACGATACAAGCGCCCTATGACGCCGACCGCATCCAGGGTGAGTGTTTCCAGCGGCATCGACTGGTTCAACCTGGATGGATCCGTGGAGTTCGGAGAGGAAGAAGTCACCATGTCGGAACTTCGAGAAACCCTTCAGGCCGGACAGAAATACGTGGAACTCGCCGACGGTGAATATGGGAAGATTCCGGATGACTGGGTGGAAGCGTTTTCCGGGTGTCTCGATATGGCTCGAGAGGATGGGGATCGTCTTCAGCTACCCGAAGCGGCGGCCCCGATCGCCGATGACCTCACCGACGTGGCCGATGAAACGACCGTGGACGATGGGTTCCGGGAAACCCTGGATAAGTTCGAAGCGTTCGAAGAAATTGAAGAAGTGGACCCCCCGGAAGGATTCCAGGGCACGCTACGACCGTACCAGAAGGCCGGTGTCTCATGGATGATGTTTCTACGTGAGTTCGGTGTTGGTGGTATCCTGGCGGACGACATGGGGCTTGGTAAAACGATTCAGGTGCTGGCTCTTTTCCGCAAAATCCAGGAAGAGACAGGGGACTATCCGGATTCGATGGTGGTTGCCCCCCGCTCAGTGCTTACCAACTGGGAACGGGAAACAAACCGATTTATCCCTGACATTGACGTCTACACTCATCACGGGATGGATCGAGCATCCGGTCCAGAGGAGTGGCCCGATGATAAGCTGGCCATTACCACCTACGGAACCATGCGCCGTGATATCGGCTGGTTGAAGGACATTGACTTCGATTACGTGATTCTTGACGAATCACAGGCCATTCGAAATCCGGACACTAAGACCTCCCGTGCAGCCAAGAAGATTCAGTCGGACAACCGCCTGTGCCTCAGTGGTACACCCGTACAGAACACCACCCTGGATCTCTGGTCCCAGTTCGAATTTCTGAATCCGGGGTACCTTGGCAGCCGTAATCGATTCGAGGAGACGTTTGTACGGGGGATCGAAGCGGATCAGGCCGAACAGGTGACCAACCAGCTCAGATCTCTCGTGGATCCGTTTATGCTCCGTCGAACGAAGGAACGGGTGGAAAACGAGTTGCCTCCCATCAGTCAGTCCATTCTTGAGTGTCCCATGGAGGAGGAGCAGCAGGAGTTATACGAACGCACTCGTTCGGCCTATCACACGGCGTTGAAAGAGGACATGGAAAACAAATCCTCCAATGAAGTCCGATTTAAAACCCTGGAAGGGCTTACCCGACTCCGACAGATCTGCTGTCATCCGGATCTTGTTGGAGAGGATCAGGGGTATTCAACGAAACTTGAACAGTTTCGACGCAAAGCTCGGGAAGTAATACAGGAAGGACATCGTATCCTAGTGTTCTCTCAGTTCGTGGAGTTCCTCGAGCACATCGAGGAGGAAGTACAGGAAATGGACTGGGGGTACGAGTACCTTGATGGGCAAACTCGAAATCGTCAGGAACGAGTGGATCGGTTCCAGAATAACAAGGACATTCCTCTTTTCCTGATCAGCCTGAAAGCAGGTGGGGAAGGCCTGAATCTCACTGGAGCGGATTACGTCTTTCTCATGGATCCCTGGTGGAATCCCGCCGTTGAACGTCAGGCGACCGATCGCACACATCGAATCGGACAGAACAAGCGCGTGTTCGTGTACCGATTTATCTGTCCCGATACGGTGGAAGAGAAAATTCTGGAGCTCCAGAAAAAGAAGCGCACCATCGCCAATGATGTGATTACCCCCGAGGCCGATCTGTTTAAGAACCTCACCCAGGACGACATCACCACGCTCTTTTCCTGATCAAGTTCCGGTCAGTCGGGACGGATTATGGTCAGGACGTGGTTTGAGACATACGCTTATTGATCTCAGCAGGAGGGGTTGTCAGGAGACTTACTCCCCACGTCACGGCCATGGAAACAACGAAGGCGGGGATTAACTGGTAGATGTCGTAGCCGAAAAGCGTCTGTGAAAGGACCGGGAATTGTTTCCAAACAATGGCTGTTGTTGCACCGGTACCCATTCCGGCCAGAACCCCCCACTTGCTCAGTCCTTTCCACCATAGTCCCAGAAGAACGGGGGGACCGAAGGAGGCCCCGAGAATGGCCCAGGCAACCAGGACAAACCAGAAGATGAGCTGAACGTTGAGCAACGCCGCCAGTATACCGAGTATACCGAGAATGAACACCGTTGCTCTGCTTATCAGTACAAGCTTGTGCTGACTGCTTTCGGGATGATAGATCTGCTGGTACAGGTCCCGGGAGACCGCGGAACTGGCCACGATCATCATGGAATCCGCCGTTGACATGATGGCGGCGAGAATAGCGGATACAAGGACACCGGAAACAACCGGGTGGAGAATGTGGGTAGCGAGTACTGGAAAAGCGTTTTCCTGATCCTGAATCAGTTCCGGTGGTAGTTGAACTCGTGCCATCATGCCTATGACAACCGCTCCGTAAAATGCAATACTGGCCCAGAAAAGGGCGATGACCCGGGCCCGTGAGATCTGAGTCTGGTTTCGGGTCGCCATGAACCGGGATAGCACGTGAGGCATTCCCGGATAGCCGAGGCCGATCCCGAGCAAACCAAGTACAAAGCCGAGTGAGGAGGAAATCGGGAACAACGGCCCCTCGTTCTGAGCCCCGTTCTGCCCGCGACTGGGATTGTTGGTGGCCCCGAACGGATCGACGAGGTCTTCTCCCGCATTCAGGGTTTCGACGGTGGTGGGTCTGATTCGTATGCGACGGTTGATCACGTACGTACGATCGGTTTCCAGGGAAACGGTTTCTTCAATATTATGGCCTTTACCGTCATCACCCGACACCGGTAGAGGGGGAGCCCTGTTGCGTCGAAATGATGCAACCCGTGTCGTGTCGGGTGGGAGTGAAAGCGCATATGAAAAGTCCGTAGTCGACCGGTGTCGTTGCGTGGTGTTGCTTTGTACTTCGACCGCAAACTGAACGTCCGAGGAACGTCGTTTCAGATTCGTTTCAGCCCGGTACGAACCGTCATCGTCGGAGGTGGATATCGATGATGAACGAATTTTGAGGGTTTGCTTCTGCTGGTAAGAATCGATTCGAAGGGTCTTCTCAACCGGATCGCCCTGTTCCGGGAGGTACGTCACTTCATACTCCATCCAGCCCCGGGCGGGTTCCTGTTTTAAAGCGCGGTGGAGTGAAGCGATACCTCCCATCTGTACAAGGAGATACACGGGAAAGAGAGAAAGCCCCAGTGCAATGACCACCCCCTGGATCAGATCGGTCCAGGAGGAGGCACGAAATCCACCAAACATCGTGTAGAGGATGGTGATCCCCGCTCCGGCCAGTATGCCCGTCGTCTGTCCGACACTTTCATTCTCAAAAAAGAGGCCGGCAAACAGTTTGCCCGAGGCCTTGAACTGCGCTCCAATATAGGCTGTCATCGCGACAAATATAATGAGTACCGAAAGAATGCGGATCATCCGGGACCGGTCATTTACACGATCTTCCAGGAAGTCGGGGAGTGTAATCAGAGACCGTTCTCGGGAGATCTCCCGCAACCTCGGGGCAATGAAGTACCAGTTCACACAGTACCCCAGCAGACAGCCGGGGATAAACCATGCGGCCGAGGACCCCAGAGCATACCCCATCCCGACGGCCCCGAGTGTCACCCAACCACTTTCGGAACTCGCTGAGGAACTGATCCCGGCCAGCCAGGCCCCTAACCCCCGATCGGCAAGGAGATACTCCTCCATTGAGGCGTCCATCCGCATTGTGAGGTAGCCCACGCCGAGCAACCCGATGAAGTACAGGAGCAGGATGATGAGCTGTATGACCTGCGTGGTGTCCAGATTACCCAGAACCATGATAAAAGACCTCCCAGAGGTAGATAAGGATACAGAAGCTTAGCAGGCCACAGGGAAACACACCGAAGAGGATTTGATTCCAGGTCAATAAAAACATCGCTCTAAGCGCTTGCAGACGAAAGATTCAACCTGTGTTCCCATAGGACAACTCGTAGATTTTCCAGACGTCACGTTCCTTTCTGAATCTGATGGTCCACGATGACAGAAACTTGCTCGGCAAACCAACCGTGTCATCGGATTCATCCTCCGAACCGTCCCGATAAAAAAACAGTACCTGTAACTGTACGGTTGCCTGGCCATTACGTGTGGTGATATCCTGTTTCATTCGAACATACCGCTTGATGGAAATCCGGTTGAAAACGTCCTGCAAACCGGATTTCAACTCCTCACGGGTCCACTGATTTCTGGAGCGGGAGGCGTGCGGAAGCATCCTCTTGAGAAGTTTGGGTGGGGGAGCGTCAAACATCGAGTCGTGAAACCGTTGATCGAGCTGATCCATATCATGTTCCGTGAACGCCGTCAGGGCATCTTCAACTGCGTAATCGACGGCCTCCTCGGGGGTCACGTAAAGACGTTCCGCAATGTAAAAAACGGCACCAAGCACAGCAATTCCGGTGATGATCCATGCGGGCTTGATTCGTGATATCTTCACAGGTATCTTTACGGAATCAGCTCATATTAAAACGAAAGGTGCCAGGGCCGTTTTACTGAACGCCGTCCCGTGCCGCTCCTGCAAAAAGCAGTATCCGTACATACATTCTGGTCTCTCATACGCGGGGATCAGTTTCAATGATCGGAAAATGGTCCGAAATGTATACAATTTTCCAGCATGCTTCTGAACGTAAGGCACGCTGTACGTCTATTCACAGCCCCTGCATCAATTTTCTCGATCAGTTAACCATTTGATTCCATGAAGTAGATCGCTATAATTAGAACGAACTATCGATTTCTTGCTGCGTATCTATCTGCATCATTGTCTCGAACGGGTAGTTTTATGCAAGATGAACTGAATAAAACAACGTTTGCTCGTAAGGAAGATTATCCGGATCATGAACGGGATTGGTACCTCCTGGACGCATCCGGTG
>CAZQNZ010000060.1:0-12993 GCA_964594615.1 uncultured Planctomycetia bacterium | reverse complement strand
ACGGCACCCAGATTCAGCTGGAGGACGTCGGCGTGGCGAAGCGGGGGGCGCGGGACACCCGAACGATCGCTCACTTTACGAAACCCGGTGAGTACGTCGGACGAAATAACATCGGCCTCGGTGTCATTCGTCAGACCGGTTCCAATACCGTGGCGGTGGTGAATCGGGTCAAGGAGCGGCTCAAGGAGATGAAAGAAAACGCACCACCGGCGATCACACTGCAGATTGCCTCGGATGATTCCCGATTCATTCAGCAATCGATTGATAACTTGATGGAACACCTCATATTCGGGGGACTCCTCGCAGCGTTTGTGGTCTTCCTGTTTCTCGCGTCCGGCCGGCCGGGACTCATAACCATTATTTCCATACCCACTTCGATCATCTCCTCCTTTTCGGTGATGTACTTTCTGGGCTTCAGTCTGAACAACCTGACCATGCTTGCGATGGTCCTTGCGGTCGGGATTGTCGTGGATGATTCGGTGGTGGTGATGGAGAACATCTTTCGTCATAAACAGGAAGGAAGTGGATCGCTGGAGGCAGCCAGGGAGGGAGCGGCCGAGATTGCTTTTGCTGTACTGTCCGCGAGTGCGTCAGTTGTGGTCGTGTTTATGCCCTTGCTGTTTGTGACCGGCATCATTGGACAGTTCTTCATGGAGTTTTCGCTTGCCGTGGCGGGGGCCATCTTTGTGTCATACCTCGTGTCGTTAAGTGTGATTCCGATGCTTGCGAGTCGTTATTTGAGCGAGGGACAGGAAGAGGGGTGGTTTTATCAGGTCGTGCACGGCACGATGGAACGGGTATCGAACGGCTATAGCTGGATGCTGTCCTACTGCCTGAAAGCCCGCTGGGTGTTCCTGATTCTTGCCGTTGCGGTGGGCGGGTTGACCTGGCTTCTGTTTCAGAACCTCGGCAAGGAGTTGCAACCGAAGACCGACAAGAGTCAGTTTCTGATTTTCATGGAAGCACCGCAGGGTTCCACGCTTGAGTACACGAGCAAATACCTGGCCGAAGTGGAACAGATTCTGGCGGACCAGCCGGAGGTACGGACCATGTTCTCGGCGGTTGGTCTCACGACGCAGGGGTTCGGACAGCCGGACCAGGGCATCGCGTTCGTTCGCATGAAACCCATCGAAGAGCGTCGAAAAGAAGGCCTGCGATCGCAGCAGGAACTCATGAGTGACCTCCGGGGCAAACTCGCACAGGTTCCAGGTCTCCTGGCGTTTCCTACCAGCGGGTCCCAGGGCATATCGGCCCAGGGGAAACCATTGCAGATGGTCATTCAGGCCAGTAACCTTGAGAACCTGTCCCGGGCGTCGAAAGAAATACAAAACCGCCTGCGTCAGACAAAGGGCATCGTGGACGTCGACTCCGACCTGGACCTGAATAAGCCGAAGGTGCAGGTGATACCGGACCGGCAACGGGCGGCCGACCTCGGCATCCCGCTGACGCGTATTGCCGACACGCTGCGTGTGCTCATGGGCGGAGACGATGTGACGGAATTCGAACGGGAAGGGGAACGGTATGATGTGATGCTGCAACTACAACGTGAGGACCGGAGCATCCCGGAACAGATTTCACAGATCTACCTGCGGTCGAACCGGGGCAAACGCGTTCCGCTCTCTTCCGTTGTCAGCGTGAAGGAGTTTACCGGGGCAGACACGATCAACCATTTTAATCGATCCCGTTCCGTGACCATCGAAGCCAACACGCAGAACCTCCCCCTGCAGGAAGCCATTACCACCGCCCAGCGTATCGCCCGGGACGTCGGGGACGAGCAGCTGAAAGGGGGATATGACATCTCCCTGACCGGTCAGAGTCAGGATATGAAGGAGATGTTTGAAGATTTCATCTTTATCTTCGTGCTGGCCGTGATCGTGATATACATGCTCCTGGCCGGGCAGTTTGACCACTTTGTGCATCCGTTTACGATTATGGTTTCCCTGCCGTTTGCACTGTTCGGATCGCTCGGGTTCCTGTGGCTGATGGACTTCACGATCAACCTGTATAGCATCATCGGCATGCTCATGCTATCGGGGATCATTCTTCGTAATGCGATTCTGCTGGTGGACTACGCCAATCTCGCCCAGCGAACCATGGGCATGGAACGGTTCGAGGCCGTCGTCGAAGCGGGGCGTGTACGACTTCGTCCGATCTTGATGACGGGACTCTCCACGATCGGGGGTGTGTTTCCGACCCTGCTTGGTCTGGGCTCCGGATCGGAACTGCAGCGGCCTCTCGCAGCTGCTGTCATCGGAGGCATGGTCGCGGGAAACATCCTGACCCTGTTCTTCGTTCCCGTCGTGTATACCTACCTCGGTCAGCTTACCGACCTTGCTCTCTGGTTGACGGGACGGCTGGACAAGAATGTCGAACTCGAAGGAACGATGGCTCCCGAGGGAACCGCCACCGGGTCGTAAGAGCGTCCGGCCGGGGATTTCCACTGCTTTCGGAGGACCGTTGACTGAGGTGATTCCCCACGGTACACTTTGTTTGAGTGAAGGCGGGCGGATAATCCGCTCAGAGCTCAAGGGGTGAGATAATTTTCCTGTTCCGTTTCAGTTCGGGCCGTCGCGAAGATTGGTAGCTTACGTAGATCAGAAGAGAGTGATGAGAGATGGTTTGTTCAACGAGCTCAGAGAGGAACGTTCTACCGAGCGGGGGCGTGCTTCACGATGGGGGCCGGTCGGCATTCTGGTACTGATAGCAGTCCTGGGTGTACTCGCATTTTTCACGGGCATCGGCGAGCCGGGTCGACAAACGGATCGGACGCCCACCGACACGGAATCGGCGAGTACATCCGATACCCGACGGAAGGAACAGGTTAATCGGGATGAATCCGACTCGCACCGGGACGTCCTTCGTGCGACCGAGTCGGCGCCCGGGACGTACCGGTTTCGGTTGGACGTGGATCTTCCGGTGGACGTCGCTTCCTCAAGTCGTGTGTCGATCTCCCTGTACCGGGGAGCAAAGAAGATTGCCTCCGGCTGGCACTTCAGACTGGGGAAAGAGCAACGAATTCGCTGGACCGCTCGTGTGGGGGATCCGGACCGCCGTCTTCCCCCCGGTCTGTATCGTGTACGAGCGAAGATTACGGAGACCGGAATGGACGTTCCGGAATCGTTCAGGGAGCAGGTGCTTCCCAACGAAAATCCGTCGTTCAGGAACCGGGTTCTCACCGGTGATGCGTGGGTATATGAGGTGGGGATTCGGATCGGTTCGGATCGAGCGATCAAACAGTTCGAGCGGAGGCATGTCAGGTGGCTGAAGGAGAACGGGAGCGCGATGGTTGACGCATGGTACGCATGGCGAAGCAAGGTTCAGTCGCTGTACGAGACGTATCGGGAGGGAAACGCTGTCCCATCGTCCGCCGCGGATACGTTGCTCCAGCAGTTGAGACGGATCCGTCGGCGGTGCAGGGTGTTCCGGGACCGTCCGGGACGGGACATTTCATACCTCTGGACGCCGAATCCTCCTTTTGAAAGCAATCTGCAGGAACTTGCCCGGATCCTTCCGATGAAGGTAAATGCCCTAACGGTCACGATGCTTGAACAGTTGATCGGGAGAGTGCCCCGGGACTGGCCCAAATCATTTCGCAGGTCCGGTTTTCAATCGAATATCGACGTGTATCATCATATGAATCAGTATCATGAACGCACGATCTCCGGCCTTCGAGATCAATTGTCCGAATGGAGCGGGCTGGACAGACGATTTCAAAGCGTCCGAGCATACCGGCGATATCGGTTGAGGTGGCTTCTCGATATTCCAGAAGCAGTACGTCAACTGTCCGCGGATGGATCGACGTTCAGGTTCGGGGAGAGCAGTGCGATGGACCGTGAATTGCGGCGTGCCTCTCTTCGGGTGTTTGTGAGGTATGTGCGTCGGCTTCTCACCTTCCATACGTCCGCCTTTCGAGAGACCGTACGGGTGATGGACATGAAGGACGGAACGGTCTCTCATGCGACACGAACACAGGTGCTTGAAGCCGTACTGCTGAACCGATGCAGGCAACTGTATCGGGCCATGGAGATGGAGGTTCCGGACGCACTGGTGGGGGCCTCCGGCCCGGAGTCCCGGGCGAACGGGGCGATCAAACAGTTCAGGATGCTCAAGAAACGAGCACGGTACTCGGACGAACGCCGGGAGCGCTGAGGCCGGTTCCGGCAGGTGGTCCGAGCCGCCATTCACCTGAATACACAATTACGAGCCACGTCTTGTGAGGGGGGAGCACGGACCGAAAGACAAACCAGAGGAAGAACACCTCATCCATAGCACGTTCAGGACGAGTTTGTTTTCGGTCAAGTCCGGTCCGGAGAGTTAACTGGACCCCATCCGAATAGGATCTAGTTACTCGATGGGGAGGACGTTTCGGTTTCTGGATTGTCCAGCGCCTTTCGGGCCTGTTCCGGGTTCAGGAGGCGTTCGATATCGATCTTCTGGTTCATGTTCGGCCCCTGAATCGCTCCGAAGACATAATTGTCCAGGTGTTTGTTTAGCACCGACCGGACGCGATCCGGTGTAAGGGTACGGATTTCGTCAAGAACGTCCCCGAACGTTTCCCATCCGTTTCCAATCAACTCGTAACGACCGAGCAGCGAACCAATGGATGAAGCGGTCTGGCGCTCGATCAGTTGTCGGGTGTACAGTACGTTGCCCGTGCGGGTCAGTTCGTCCGGACGAATCTCCTCCCGTTTGATCTTGTGTATTTCCTCGAAAATCAGGGACATGGCCAGATTGGGTTTCGGGGTGGTGATGAACAGGTACCCCCAGTTCTGTCGGAAGTAGGGGAGGCCGGCGTATGCGCCGTACGTCAGTCCGCGCTTCGTGCGCGTTTCCTCGTAAATCCGATCCGAAAGCACTTTCAGTCCGAGTTTCAGCGCCGGGTATTCGGGAGAGGCCATGGAAGGGAGCGGGTACTTCGACGTGATGAACGCGGTGGAAAGCCCCTCTTGCTCAGTGATGTTCACCGGGGAACCGGCGGCGGGGGAAAACGACGGGACCTCCGGGCGTTCGTAATCGGCGGTCGGCAGGGTGCCGAAGCGGTTTTCGAGCTGTTGCTTCAGCCGCGCGGTGGGAATCCGACCCACAACCGTCAGAAGCATACGACCGCTGCTGATGAGACGGTCGTAGTAGGAGGTTAGATCGTTGCGATCAATGTTGCGGAGACTTTCCAGCGTGCCGTCCGGGTTCTTCCGGTACGGATGATTCTGAAAAAAGACATCGTTGGTCACATGCCATACCTGCTGACGCGGGTTGCTGCGTCGTTGTTGTACCGAGGTTAACAGTTGTTTCCGCACCCATTCCACCTGGTCCTTTTTCAGAAGCGGTCGTTTGACGGCGTCTTCCATCAGGTCCAGCGCGAGGGGTAGATCCTGCACGAGCCCACTCGCCGATAAACGGCTGAAGTCATAGTTTGAATCCGTGGACAGCGAAATCCCTTCCCGATCCGTGACGGTCTGGAACTGATCGAGCGGATACGTCTCCGATCCCCGCAGCATGGTCCGGAGCAGGAACGTTTCGATGCCCGCCGGGGCCTCCCGGTAGTTCATCGTACCCCCATCCAGGAACAGCTGGATGCTGAGCACCTCGTTTTCCGTCACACGACGGTGGATTACCGGAATGCCGTTCGACAGTTTGAAGTGTTCCGTTCCGGAGGTTTCAGGGCGTTTGAAGGACCTGTTGGCCAGTTGTTTAACCCGGTCATCCGATGTTGTTTCCTCCTCCTCGCTGGGAACCTCCGGCTGATCCGAAAGGCGTGACTGCGTGTTTTCCACCTGTTCGAGCAGGGAAGAGGGGGAGACGCCGTCGGTGTCCTGCGGAACGAGCATGCCGTAAACACGGTGTTCGTTCTGGACGTGTTTCTGGCAGAATGCCCGGACGTCTTCGAGTGAAACGTCTCGCAGGTTCTGGAGGTATGAACCGAAATAATCCATGCCGGCGACGGACCACCAGAAACCAAGGCTCTGCAGGAAATCTCGACCGTTTTCGACGCTGAAGGTCCGGTCGACAATCAGTTTGTTTTTCGCCGCTTCGAGTTGATCCTTCGTGAAATACCCGGGGTCGTCGAACCGTCGCACCTCTCGGAGCATTCCTTCCAGGGCGGCGGACCGGTCTTCGGGACGGAAAACGCCCTGAAACCGGATCGTCGGTCCATGGTTCTGGGTGTAATAGCTCATCGTGGCGTTCTGGAACGGACCGTCGTCCACGAGGTGTTGCTGAAATTTCGACGAGGAGAGCGAGAGCATTTTTCCCCAGATGTCCGCTGCGTAGGTCGCTTCCGGATTTTTACCGACGGACGGCCCAAACTGCTTGGTCAGCAACGTGGCGTACTGGATGTCGGCTTGTTCAACGACGGCTTTCGATTGGTCAATCGGGGGGTGGGGCGGCTTCTCGTCGTCCGTTTTGTTCTCATCGCTCGACCAGTCGGAGAACTGTTCTTTGACCGATTTCAGTGCTCGGTCAACCGTTGTGTCCCCCACGACGAGCACGACACTGTTGTCGGGACGATAATACCGTGTTTTGAACGACATCATGTCTTTTCGCGAGGCGTTTTCGATGACCTCCTTTTCTCCGAGGGTGGACCGACGCCAGGGATAGGTGTGGAATAGTTGCTTATCCACCGCCCGGGACAACCGACGTGATGGACGGCTGGTGCGTGTGTTAAATTCATCCAGGACGACCTTTCGTTCCTGCTTCAGTTCCTCCTCCTTCAGCAGTGGATGCATCATCGCTTCCGACATGAATTGTACGCCGGCGTCGAGATTGTCCTCCGGCAGGCTGAAGTAGTACACGACCGCTTCCTCGGAGGTAAAGGCATTGCTGACGATACCGAGCTCTCGCTGTCGGTTCTCAAAGGCCGAAGAGGAGGAGTACTTCCGGTTGGCCGTAAAAAACATGTGTTCGTAGAGGTGGGCAAGGCCGTTTGTCTCCGGGGATTCGCTCGTCGCTCCGGTTCGAACAGCCATGCCGACGTTCACGAGAGGCAAGCGATGATCCGGTACCACGACCACCTCCAGGCCGTTCTCCAGCGTCGTTGTATGAAGGTCGGGTCCGACGTCCATTTCGATCGTGTTCAGGGAGGAGGTGTTCGATTCAGTCGTGTGGGGATCAGTCGATTGATGCATGGAACTCGAGCAGGATAGAAGAATGGGAACGAGTGTGAGGAGGAGAATCAGCGTGGCGGGCCGAGGTAAAAGCCGCAGGTTGTTCATCATGAACATGACATTGAGTCTGGCAGAACGAAAACAAATGCAGGTCGGGTGGCAGGTCGAAAAGAAGGGCAACCCCGCGTGGTTGAACACCGTGGTTCAAGGAAGAATGGATGATATCCGATGTCCACCTCTGATTACAATTTTGTTGAATACGGTCCGGTCGGTCATCCTGAGATGTTCATTCGAAGAAGCAATCAAACCGGAAAACCTGAAGGATACTTACGCACACCTTGAAAATCGGGCGGGACTCGGGTAAGATGATTTGCGTAGTTCACAGGTAATCACTCCGATTCCACGATGGTTTTTACGTCTCTTTGTTCTTCTCCAGAGAGGGGACATGTTTGACAAATTTACAGACCGAGCCCGAAAGGTCATGAGTCTCGGGCGCCAGGAGGCGCAGCGTTTCAATCACGAATACATTGGGACGGAGCATATTCTGCTGGGGCTCGTGCAGGAAGGGACGGGAATTGCTGCGAAAGTACTGAAGAATCTGGACGTGGATCCGAACGAAATTCGTTCGGAAGTGGAGAAAATGATCCCACAGGGCCCGCCCAGTATCACAGCGCAGCAATTGCCGTTTACACCGAGGGCGAAGCGTGTTCTTGAGCTTGCCAAAGAGGAGGCCGGCAACCTCGGACACGACTACATCGGAACGGAGCATCTCCTACTCGGTTTGCTCCGAGAAAGCGAGGGGGTCGCGGCACAAGTGTTAGAAAGTATGGGTCTGAAACTCGACGAAGTTCGCCAGGAAATTCTTGAAGTGCTGGGGGCAGAAGATATGATCGGTAAAGAACCATCCGGACAGAACATCGAAGGCCAGTCTGGAGGGAACTCCAAGACACGGGCACTGGACGCATTCGGTCGTGATTTAACTGAACTCGCTCGGAAAGATCAGCTCGATCCCGTCATTGGACGAAAGGACGAGATCGAGCGTGTGATGCAGGTGCTCAGCCGGCGTCGCAAAAACAATCCCGTACTGCTCGGTGAAGCCGGTGTGGGTAAGACGGCCATTGTGGAAGGCCTTGCCCAGGATATCGTGAATCAGGAGGTACCGGACGTCCTCAGTGATAAGCGGATTGTGGTCCTCGATTTGACCCTGATGGTGGCGGGAACAAAGTACCGCGGCCAGTTCGAGGAGCGGATCAAGGCGGTGATGAACGAGGTTCGTGAGGCTGAAGATATCATTCTGTTCATCGACGAACTTCATACGCTGGTCGGTGCCGGCGGTGCAGAGGGGGCGATTGATGCATCCAACGTGCTCAAACCGGCCCTCGCCCGCGGTGAAGTACAGCACATCGGTGCCACCACGCTGGATGAGTATCGTAAACACATCGAGCAGGATGGGGCACTGGAGCGTCGTTTTCAGCCCATCATGGTGGAGCCGACCACGGATGAGCAGACGCAGAAAATTCTCAGAGGCCTTCGTGACAAGTACGAAGCGCATCATCGGGTGCGCATGACGGACGGTGCACTGGACGAATGCGTGAAGCTTTCCAGCCGATACATCACGGACCGGTTTCAGCCGGACAAGGCCATTGACGTGATGGACGAGGCCGGGGCACGAGTCCGCCTCCGAAGTTCTTCCACCCCGCCTGACGTCAAGGAGATCGAGGAACGTATTGATGAACTCGAGAAGGAAAAGAGCGAGTGTATTAAAGAGCAGGATTTTGAGCGTGCCGCCCTGCTTCGGGACAAGGCGAAGAAATTGAAGGAAAAGAAGCAGGAGACCACGGAGGAATGGAAGGAGTCCGGCCGTGAGGTGGACGGCGTGGTGGATGAAGACGTCGTGGCCGAAACGGTGGCAAACATGACGGGTATTCCGCTCTCCCGACTGGAGGAAGAGGAGCGGGAACGACTCCTTCGCATGGAAGACGTCCTTCACGAGCGCGTCGTCAGTCAGCACAATGCCGTCAAGGCGGTGTCGAAAGTGCTTCGGCGTTCGCGAACCGGCTTGAAGGATCCGGAACAGCCGATGGGAGCGTTCCTCTTTATTGGTCCGACCGGTGTCGGTAAGACGTTGCTTGCACGGACCCTCGCCGAATTTATGTACGGGGAGGAGGATGCCCTGATTCAGCTGGACATGTCCGAATACATGGAGAAGCACAATGTGTCACGTCTGGTCGGTGCACCTCCGGGATACGTCGGGTTTGAAGAAGGAGGGCAGCTGACGGAGCAGATCCGACGGCGTCCGTACTCCGTGGTTCTTCTGGATGAAATTGAGAAAGCGCATCCGGATGCCTTCAACATGCTGCTTCAGATCATGGAGGACGGTCAGTTGACCGATTCATTCGGTCGAAGTGTCTCCTTCGCGAATGCGATCATCATCATGACCTCGAACATTGGTGCGGACCTGATCAAGAATCAGGCTCAGATGGGCTTCGGCCGGGGGTCCGAGGCGGCGAATTACGAGGCGATGAAGGAAAATCTCCTCGATGAAGTGGAAGACCACTTCCGACCGGAGTTTCTGAATCGACTGGACGACACCATTGTGTTTGAGTCCCTCACCCGGGAGGACCTGGAGAAGATCGTGGATATCGAGATGAAGGACCTCCGGGAACGCCTGTTCGAAAACGACCTGACGGTCGAGTTCACGGACGAGGCCATCGAGAAAATCATTGACGAAGGGTATAATCCCGACTACGGTGCACGTCCTCTCCGGCGTGCCATCGAACGACTGGTCGAGGATCCGGTCTCGGAACTCCTTCTCGAAAAGGAGTTCGAAGAAAAACATCACATCCTCGTGGATCGCGATGATGATCTGGATGAGCTCGAATTCGAGATCGTCGAACGGCCGGACGAGTTTGAGTTCGAATTCACGGATGATGACGGTGGAGATGATAACGACGATGGATCATCGGACGATGAGGACACGTCTGATGAAGAGGAGCAGCCGGTTGTTGAGAAGGGTGCTTCCTCCGAGTCGTAAGCATCCATTGTACGATACCATCCGCTTGATCCGCTTTAACTGAGTTCCGCTCCACCGACTGTTTCATCCACAGCCTCCCCGGAATCGATCATCCTCTTTTCCCGTTGTGGAGTATGCCCATCAACGGGTGTCTCGAGAAGATGAGGGAGGATGTTGTATTCGGCTACGAAGATTTCTTTGAATGGTTCAAAACGGAAATCCCATGCAGGTACACAGTGTATATTTCTGGTTGAAAGAGCTGAATGATGAGGAACGGAAGCGGTTTAAGGATGGGTTGAAAGCGCTCACCGGCATCAATCTCGTTCAGAACGGATTTGTCGGTGTGCCGGCCCGGACGGACCGAGACGTCGTGGATGACAGTTATGACTATGCACTGGTGCTGTTCTTCGAAGACCACGAAGATGAACAGGCCTACCAGGAACACCCCATCCATCAGGAATTCGTCAATGACTGTGAGAAGTTCTGGGAAGATGTCGTTGTTTACGATTCCGTGGACATGTACTGATCGGTGTGTGGGAAAGGGGGGTGGTAGAGATGAATTGGACCCACCGGTTGACATAGCCAGTCGGGTCGGATGATCGCCTGGGTCGGTCATACGGATCAACCTCAAGTCCAGCCCATGGCGGATGAGAGAGGCTGATGGACTGATTTAACTGAACCAGGATCGGCCGACGAGAGAGGGTTTCAAGGCCCACGAGTACCCGTGATGTTCACGCAGGTCACGGCGTGAAACGTCCAGTCGGATCGATTCTGTACGTTTTTGTGCTTCTCTTCTCCACTCCCATAATTCATCACATTCCTAAAGACGTGTCCATGCTCATCAGCCTCTGTTCTTCGCTGTGATTTGGGAGCCGTTTGGCGGGTTCTTGTATTCAACCGTGCCCGATAGGGGAGTGAACTCTCATCAAAACGAGTTAAAGAAGCATCGACTTTGTCCGGATTAAAGTAGAGAGAGAAAGGCGAGGTAACCGCGTTGTGCAGAGCCAGAACGCAACGTGTCCGTACATACAGTTGAAGTACGGGATGGAACATATTCGTGGAGCGAACCAGCCAGCGGACTCTGCGCGCGGTTACTTCGGTATCAAGGAGTTGTTACTTGCTGTACACGGAAATACCGTGGAGCAGGGATGATCCCTTCTTTTCTTTGAAGGAGATATCCAGGGAACCATCTTTGACCAGCACGTTGTCGATGGTTCGGATTGCGGCTGTTCGGTGACCTCCCGCGGAGGCAAACGGATCAAAATCACTGAGGACGGTCACGTCTTCGACAGCAACGTCGAACACACGTTTTCCCGCTTCTTTTACACCCGGATTGGTCTCAGCGAAATGGAGTCGAAGTACATAGGTGCCTTCCGGAACGTCGAAGGAAATCGACGAGAGTCCTTCCAGTCCGGTCTGGTACATCTTGTTGAGATCCGTTCCCTTCACCTTAAAGGAGTCATCATAGCTGACCACGTCCCCTCCTTCAACGGTCCATGGACGATCCTCACTGGACTGCGTGGATTTCCAGTTCTGTTCGTTAACCGTCATGTCTTCGGAGGATCCCAGGTTCACGTGATGTAACAATTCGGCGTTGTTTTCACCGCCGGGTAAGAGGGAGCACCCGAGTACGAGCACACCGGCCATAAGCGTCGCAAGTGAAATACTTAGAGATCGAGTCATCTGAATCATGGTCTATGTCGATAAATGAAATAAATGAGACGTGCTAATACAAAATCGAACGAGCATCAGGGCATCGAAATGACTTGAATGCCGTTGATGATGGGGGTTAATGATTGATAATGAAACACAATATTCAGCTCTCCATCCGTCACGTTGACGTTTTTGATGGTTCGGACAACGGCCGTCCGTCTGCTTTTGCCCGCTTCCTTGAATACATCGAAATCCTTTAACACCTTCTTCCCTTCGACGGCAACCGAAAAGATGCGAGCTCCCGGTGTTTCCACACCGTGATAGGTCTCCGCGAAGTGCAGACGCAATTTGTAGTTACCGTTGGGTACCTTGAACGAATATCCGGGCATGCCCCAGCGCTCGTGACGGTAGATCGGATCACGGTCGGTGTTGCGGATTTCAATGCCGCCGCGGTTGACGGCTTTTCCGCCTTCTGCTCCCCATTCTTCCTCCCCTTTCCAGCGCAATTTGTCGGGGGTCCATGTGACACCGTCTTCCGTTTCGTATGCCTCCGAAGCACCGGCGTTGATGCGATAGAGCACGTCCGACTTTTCATCGGATTCCTCATCCGAATTCTGATTTTCTGCTGTTGCCTGCTGATCCTTTTTCTTCATTTGCTGCTTCTGTCCGTCATCGGAAGAGGACGGTTTCTCAGGACCGGCACAACCCGTGAGAAGAGAGATTGCAAGGAACGCAGAGAAAAGAATTGCTATTCGTGGGTGCATGTTTTTCATGGAGATGGTCGGAATAAAGTTCGAAAAGGTGCGCAGGTACGAACCGTTCGGTCGAGCATCAAAAGTAGCGCCCGGTTCTCTGACGGGGGGTCAGGCCGGACGTGCCAAGAAACGAGGCATCGATCACGAACTGCGTGCAACCGGAAGAGCCTCACTTCAAATAGAGAATTCCTCATTCGCTAATCATTACAACGGTATCATGGTTACTTCGGGATGTCAAACATTGTTATTTCGTTTATGGAATATAAAATATGAAATATTGTACATTAGCTCATATTGCACAGGAAATCTTAACAATGTACCTCCTAAAAGTAATTGCACACCGCTGGGGGGTTCATCAGTTCGAGTAAACGGGCAACAGAATTAAAGCCTCCGGTGAAATGAAATGTGAACGGGGGGGTGCACTCAGTGAGATCTCAGCGAGTGCTCCGCAAGGAGTTCGACCGGAAGAAAC
>CAZQNZ010000059.1:10196-13193 GCA_964594615.1 uncultured Planctomycetia bacterium | reverse complement strand
GGTTGAAGTACGTCGTTTACCAGGGAAAGGAAAACGTCCTCCGGGACCGGCTGACGGACCTTAAAAACGATCCGGGTGAGATGAACAACCTCGTGTCTAACCCCCGGTACAAGGAGGACCTGAAGAGGCTCCGGGCCCGCCTTATCGAATGGACCAAGAAGATCAATGGGTCCGACGCAGCTGAATATCTCATTCCACCGAACTGATCATTTTGTACTGGACCAGCTCGTTTGCGAACTGTCCTCACCCGTTTATTCGTTCCGGTAGAACCTCAACTTGACGGGACCGAACAGTCCCGATGCGGTCGGACCCACGATGGGGCTTATTGCTTTATATTCAGGTCCGAGGGTATTGGCCACGTGTACTGAAATCTTGTTTTTACCGGGTTTGACCATGCCGGTGAGGTTGAACCGGAAGGGTCGCGCGACACGGACACCGGCGGATGTTCCGTTGACAAATACTTCTGCGGCGACGCGAACCTTGCCCAGACGTAGCCGGATTTCCCGTTTGGCTTGTTCGGCAGTCAGGCGGACGGACCGCTTGTACGTTCCGATGCCGGAGTAGGTTGGCAGGCCTCGTTTCGTCCAATCCCCCAGTGTCATCGTTCCTTCGGAGATCACGAGCCGGATCGGCTCCGGGAACGCTGCCCCGGCGTATGCTCCTGGCTTCATGGACACCCGCAGGGCCATGGTCGACGTATGCTTTGCCGGCTGGTTCAGAATCACTTCGTTCCCTCTGACCGGGACCCGCTTCCCATCCAGCCAGGCTCGGGTGCCCCGCTGGTTCGGCAATTTGAGCTTTCTGGTTCCCGGAGGAACCTTGAAACGATACCACCCAACTCGGTTTTCGTCACGGGGTTTGACGTCATATCTTACGTTTGGGTGCTGTCGAAACGACTGCAAATAGGGCGAGGGCAAATCGATGGATGATCCGAGATCGGGGTGTGCCTGTTTCTGCTTATAGTTCTTGTCTTCGGGCAAATGCGACTGGACGTAGAGGCTACCACGACCGCCGTTCGGAATTTCCAGTAATACGGTGTTTATCCCCTGTTGCAACGGTAGTTTCCCTACCGTACCGCGGAAGGGCTGCCTGGTTCCGTTCACCCATAAATTGGGTTCGTTGCTTCGCAGTTTTACCTGTAACCCAAGCAGTTGTTTCCGGGGAGATCGCAGGCGTGTGAACAAAAATCGATGACCGTCGGGCAGGTTGACAAAATTGGGATCGATGGCGCCATCGGGCCGGCCTCCGATCGTTTCACGTCGTCCAAGCTTCTGTGAAAATACCACCGTTTTCCAGGTTCGTTTCTTCTGACCGGCCGTCAGGTGGTCCCCTGCCTCAATCCCCTTTATATTCTTCAGAAGATCCGCTCTCACGCGGTTCGCTCCGGAGGATATCGGGCCCACGGTGAGCCAGTACGGGCCGCTGTCGTAACGGTACGTGTCCCAATCGGCGTGATCAAACGTTTTCCGGTGCCAGCCCAGGTCCGTACCCGTTTGATCTTCTTCTTTCCGATAATGGAAGGAACGAACTTCGGGACCGATGATCCGGTCGGACGGGGGCCATCGGAACGAACCCCACTGGTTATCCCGGGTCGGAATTACGGAAAATTGCCATTCGTTCGGCAATTTCTCTTCTTTGAGCGGCTTGTTAAGCGTGAAGGGCTGGTTTTGCTGTTTTCCGGGACGGACCATGATCAATTCAGCCGTGTTCCCTTCCAGCCGATGCTTAATCGTCGTGTGGCCATTGTTTCGTTCAAATCCATCCACGGGTTCCACGGTGCCGGTAAACAGATTCCAGTGTTCCGGAACCCCATCCGAACGAAGGCGGGCATGAAGGGTCGTGGGATGCTCTTGCCGGTTTTGAAACAGGTAGATGTCGCTGTTTCCGGCCTGTCGATGGGAGTAGTTGAAATTGCCGTTTAAGATCTTCACGTCTTCATGTATATGCGACGAAAGTGAATCTGCCAACTCTTGCTGATTTCCCGGAATAAACGCACAAAATCCGCCATGTTCAAAATTCTTCGACAGCATGGAGGGAGGCATCGAGCTTGAAATCTCCGTGCCCAGAAGTTGTTCGAGCAACCGGTCTAGCTGTGCATCATGACGCCCCTTTTCCGTGGAGGCTACTGGTAGCTGACCGTAAAACAGCACCGTTCCTCCGGACCGGACCAGTTCCAGGGCTTTTTGTAAATTCGTGCGACGCATGGTGGCTTCCGGTCCAAAGATCAGCGCCCGGTATTCGTTGTCGTCAACGACCAGTTTCCCCTCCTGAATGGTTCCGGTTTGAATGGAGGCATCGTCGATGATGTCATTGTCCATTCCCTGCTCGTATATCACCCGGGACAAGTCCATGTATGTATTTGAATTGAGATCAGGGACCTTCTGGTTTGCTCGGCTGGTCTGTTCGCTCACTTGATCTGACCTCCATTGCCCGTCAATCATCGCAAAATTAAAGCCGGGAGATTGTTGTCCAACGTCGCTCAAGAGCACATGACTGGTTTCACCGGGTTGATACGGTTCTGTTCCCAGTACAATTGCCGGATTATGCTCATGTGGCGCACGTGATACCAGGGTAAATTCGAACACGGTGGTCTCGCCCTGGAACGAGAACGACCGTTTACTGCGTACCCATGTGTCCTTCTTTCCGCCCTGGTGATTCAGTACCAGTACGCCATTTTTAATGGATGCTCGTAATGCATCCGACGTGCCGTGTTCCGAAATCGATTCCTTGATCCAGTTCGAACCCAGCGATTGTCGTTCAAAATCATCTTTAATCAGTGTTTCTGGGGATCCGTTTTCGTTCACCTGATACAAATGGACATTGTCCACTTTTGCCTGACGACCGACGATGGAGCGAAAGCCCACTCCACCTTTCAGAGGGACATTCTTTTGATACGAAAACGTGGCGACTTTCGTTCCATCAATGGCGAATGATCCGGATTGGCCGTCCGGGTGTATCGTGTATCGCAGGGTTTTTCCTTCCAGCCGTTCCCCCAGC
>CAZQNZ010000059.1:0-10096 GCA_964594615.1 uncultured Planctomycetia bacterium | reverse complement strand
CCAGCCGTTCCCCCAGCGGTTCGCCCGCGAGAATGCTCGTGGCCGGGTAATGGACCGCAATGTCGGTGACCGCCGAACCTTGAGACATCATGTAACTCAGCCGGCTGGTCCAATCCGAGATCTCCTGATAGTACCGCCAGTACGGCTGACGCCAGTGGGGATCCGGAGCCGCGTGTTCCCAGGTCCGGGCCCGGGTGGAGTAGTAGAGGCCGTGTTCGTTGTACAGGTTCGCTCCCCAGGCGTAATTGGCGGTGAGCCAGCGAAGGGTCTGTTCGGGGGTTCGACCCCATCCGGTCGAATGGAACCCTTCCAGCCAGACCCGTGGTTGATCGTAAAGACGAGCGATGGAAGAGGCAATCTTCGTGTCATAGTAATTCCGGTTGGTCATCCTACCTTTACGCCCGTCGTCATACCCGGGCGCGGAAAACCAGCGCTGGGTCCTGAAATAGTTGATGTACGCATCGGTCTGGCCCTTCACGCTATTCCGTCCCCAGTTATCGTAACTGGTTAACAGGCCATTCTCCCGGGTCCAGCTGTACACGCGTTTCCAGTACGTCGACTCCGAAACCTGTGCATACGCGTCATAATAATCCGTTCGATATTTGGGCGTTTTCGGACCGACGTCAAAATGCAGGGCCGGGATCGCTTCGCCGATTTCGTAACCGAACGTTTCTTGAAATGCCTCAGCCAGCTCATCCGTGTAGTTGTTTCGAGGAATCTTTGGATGCTCATCCTGGAACACGCCCTGAAAACTTTTGCCCATTGCCTCCTGACCGAATACCCGTTCGAATTTACCATACAACATTGAGAGAAACGCGTCCGTTGCTTCTGAACTGAGGTGGAAGGCGTTATAAGGAGCGTCCGCCGAAAAACGTGAGGTGCTGCCCGCTCCATGCAGGCGCGCCTCCGCCTGTCCTGCGGACACGTTGTAAGGAACGGCAACAGAAACTGCCACCCGCCAGTTTCCTTGATCAGGGGACCAGTTCAACCGGTTTTCCTGAATATGATTCGTTACATCAATTTTGTTTTTATCCTGGGCCGTTCCATTCACCAGCGGATAACCATATGCTCCAATCACCTCTCCTTCGGGCAACTTGAGTCGTATCGTTTCCCCGGCACCTCCTCTTCTGGTGAAGAACTTGATTTGTGCCGTTTTCAGCGGTTTGGCCTTTTCGACGGCTTTTTGAAACCAGGGGTAATGTCCATAGCCCACGTGATCAAATGCCCACAGTTTCATGCCCAATCGTTTACATTCATCGTGCACATATTCCATCATGTCCCACCATTCCGATGAAAAAGCGGACGGTCGGGCACGTTGCGGTGCCCGTTGAATGGGGCATACGGCTTTCACTCCTTTCTCAGCCAGTTGTTCAAGCTGCCATGTGACCCGCTTTCGGGTCATCTCTTCCCCTTCCCACCACCACAGGGGAACCTCCCCCCAGCGCGCATGATCCGGCGAACGGAAATTCTGCTTTAACTCCTTATACGCGGTCTGATCTTGAGCGTGAAGGAATGAAACGCTCATTGCAGCGAAACAAAAAGCGGCAGTGAGAACACGCTTGGTCATAAAACTGGGCATCCCTGTGTAACGGTTTCGTCAAAATATGTGTTTCCGTACATTCGGTCGGTCGATATGTATATGTCAATTTGTTGACTTTAATGGTGAAGACATGCGGTATAAAGCTCGATGAACACAGGATGGTGCCTTCTTCATCGTTCACGTCGATCAACTCGACATTGAATGATAACCGTCCCTCCAGAACCTGACGATTAACCACTGATGTTGCAAACGTGGCCTCATAAGATTATTTTATCTTCCCGTTTCATGTGCCGTTCGTTCAACGTATGAATGTCTTTCAGCTGCAACATGGAACTAACGTATCTCGAAGATAAATGGGACGAGGACGTGGTCAGGGACATGGATCAGCCGGAGCAACTCCGGTATCGATCCAACCTGATCGGGTCGGACCTTACATCCCTGCAGGAACTGGAAGACGTGACGGACCGGACCATCGATACGCTTCATATCGTGGGGGGCGGAGTACGGAATGAGTTATTGACACGCTGGACGGCCGACGCGACTCGTGTACAGGTGATCGCCGGGCCGATCGAGGCGACGGTCATCGGCAACATCGGCCACCAGGCCATGACCTCGGGACATATTCGCGACCTTTCTGAGATGCGAAATCGTATTGACCGGTCGTGTGACCCGGACGTGTACCTGCCGGAGAACACGGGATACTGGGACACACATGAATCCACCTACCGTTCGCTGCAGGAAGATGTGTAGATCAGGACATGCCCGTTCGATTTCATCCGTCATGGACGTTTATAGAACCGTCAGGAGGACAATACGTTGAATCAAATCATCGGCGTCTTCTTGCACATGCTCGGCGGGCTGGCCGCCGGTAGTTTCTACTTGCCGCTGAAAAAAGTGGAAGAATGGTCCTGGGAAAGTTACTGGATCGTCAACGGGTTTATTTCATGGATCATTATGCCATGGGTGATTGCGTACGTTACCGTGCCGGACCTGATCCCCATTCTTACGGGAGCTCCGGCCAGCAGTTTGTTCTGGACATTTCTGTACGGGGTTCTGTGGGGCATCGGCGGTCTGACGTTCGGACTGACGATGCGGTATCTCGGCCTGTCGCTGGGATACGCCGTTGCGATCGGATTCACCGCGGCATTTGGTACACTTGTCCCACCGATTTATTTCGGTGAATTTGCGGCTCTTCTGGTCAACCGGTCCGGACAGGTGACAATGGGTGGAGTCATGGTAAGCCTTGTCGGCATCGCGGTCGTGGGGTGGGCCGGGTGGTTGAAGGACCATCAGCTGTCCGAAGAAGAAAAACAGGAGAGCGTGCAGGAGTTTGATTTCGTGAAAGGCTTCTGGGTGGCGGTATTTGCCGGACTGATGAGCGCCTGCATGTCCTTTGGATTCCAGGCGGGAAAACCGATAGCACAGCTCGCTGTAGATTCAGGGGCCCCTTCCCTCTGGCAGAACAACCCGGTTCTAATCGTCATTTTTGCGGGCGGTTTCATGACAAATTTTATCTGGTGTATGATTTTGAACGTTCAGAATGCGTCGTTTTCCGATTACTGGAACCGGTCGGGTTCACCGCTGACGCTGAATTACCTGTTCGCCGTCTCCGCCGGTGTGATCTGGTACCTTCAGTTCATGTTTTATGGGATGGGAACCAGTAAACTGGGGGAGTATGAATTTGCCAGCTGGTCCATCCATATGTCGCTGGTCATTCTGTTCAGCAACATGTGGGGGTTGATCACGGACGAATGGAAAGGGTCCGGTCGGCGCACGATGGTTCTGATTTACGTCGGACTGGCTATTCTGATTTTTTCAACGTTTGTCATCGGATATGGAAATTACCTTGAGACCCTTTCGTAATTAAACGCAAGGAGACTGCTGAAACGGTGTCGCTAGCGCAAAAATTGAACCTTCAATTTCCACGAAACATCAAATGACACAGGAATCACGGTCCAGCGAGACGGTAACGGTCGGGGTGTTCAGCATCGGTCTGGAAACGTACTGGCCGCAATTCGAGGGGCTGCGCGAACGACTGGTTGGTTACCAGCAACGGATTCATGACCGTTTGCAGGAAACCGGGGCGGACGTGGTGGACGGCGGCATGGTCGACACGGTTGAGAACGCCCGCGAGACCGCGGATCAGTTCAAGACGAACGACGTCGAACTCATCTTTCTGTACGTGTCCACCTATGCGCTTTCGGAAACGGTCCTTCCGGTGGTGCAGAAAGCGAACGTTCCGGTGATTGTTCTGAATCTTCAACCCACGTCGTCCATCGACTACGAATCGTTCAACCGCATGGACGACCGCGTGGAGAAGACCGGCGAGTGGCTGGCGAACTGCCAGGCCTGTGCGGTGCCTGAGATAGCGTCCGTCTTTAACCGGGCGGAGATCGACTTCCACCAGGTGACGGGCACACTGGAGGACGAGGACGCCTGGACGGAAATTGAAGAATGGGTGGAGGCCGCATCCGTGGCGCGTACGATGCGCCGGAACCGGGTCGGGATCATGGGACATTACTACAGCGGTATGCTCGACATCTACTCCGATCCCACCCAGCAGGCGGCGTTCTTCGGCAGCCACATCGAGCACCTGGAGGTGGAGTACCTGCGGGATCTGCGCAACGACGTGACGGAACAGGAGGTGGGTGAAAAGGTCGAACAGATTCATCGGGAGTTCGAGGTCTGGGACGAGTGTCGCCAGGAGGAACTCGAACGAGCCGCGCGTACGGCCTGTGCGCTGGATCAGATGGTCGAAGAGAAACAGCTCGGGTCGCTGGCGTACTACTACGAAGGATCTCCCGGCGGTGAACTGGAGGACGTCATCGCGTCGATTATCGTGGGAAACTCCATTCTCACCGCCCACAACGTGCCGGTGGCGGGTGAGTGTGACCTGAAAAACGTGCAGGCCATGAAAATTATGGACGCCTTTGGTGTGGGCGGATCGTTCACCGAATTTTACTCGATGGATTTCGACGACGACATTCTGTTGATGGGACACGACGGACCGGGGCACATCGCCATCGCGGAGGGAAAACCGAAACTGAAACCGCTGCGTTTGTACCACGGAAAACAGGGTTCGGGGCTCTCCGTTGAAATGAGCGTCAAGAATGGTCCGATTACGGCACTGGCCGTGGTGCAGACATTTGGAGGAAAGCTCAAGCTGCTTGTGTCCGAGGGACATTCCGTCGAGGGACCGATCCTGGAAATCGGGAACACCAACTCACGGTACGATTTTCCGATTGGTGTGAAGGAATACGTGGAGAACTGGTCCAGCGAAGGGCCCGCACACCACTGTGCGGTTGGCGTAAATCATATCGCATCGAAAATTCACAAACTTGGAGCCCTTCTTGACATGGAGGTTGTGCAGGTGTGTTAAAGAGGGCGCAATGAATTGCTAATCGCCTGAAGAGAATGGTAAAATAACGTTTTTTGAGTGTTGCCTCATACGTGCAGGTTCCGGAGTACTTGTCTTTTGATCCAAAAAATCGAATGAAACACCAGACCGAGAGAGTGCAATACTTCCCTGTCCCCCTACACGGTGTGACGGGGATCATCACGATGCTTTCCCTCGCAATGTTCATGTTCTTCCAGGTTGGAAGCGCCTTCTCCCAGGAAGAACGCAATAGTCAGAAATTTCAGCGGGTGGAACAGCAATTTCGAACGCTTCCGATGGACGCCCGGCGGTTGACCGGTCCGCTGTTCTGGCTGCACGGGACGGAAAGCGAGGAGAAATTGCGGCATTACGTTCAAAAAATAGCGGAATCCGGAAACGGTTCGTTCACGGCGGAATCCCGGCCGCACAAGGACTGGCTTGGACCGGGATGGTACCGGGACCTGGGCATCTCGCTGGACGCGGCGCGAACACACAACCTGAAGATGTGGATTTTTGACGAGAAGTGGTGGCCAAGCGGGGAGGTCGGCGGGAATGTTCCACGAAAATACACAAGCCGCAAGCTGGAGCTGGAGAAAACGTCCGTTCGGACGGGACGAATTCAAGTGCAGGTTCCGGAGGAGCAATTTGTTGCCGTACTCGCCGGTAAGCGCAACGGGAAAGGCATCATCGGAGAAAGTCTTGTGAATCTGACGGATCGTGTGGATTCCGGAACCCTTTCATGGAACGTTCCCGAGGAGAACTGGACCCTTCTGACGTTTACCTGGACGCCGGGGACCAACTACCGTGGGACCTACCAGGTGGATGGGTTGCGCCCGGAAGCGGTGGAGTGGTACCTTCAGACGGTCTATCAACCGCATTTCGACCATTTTCCGGACGCACATGGAAACACCATTCCGGGGTACTTTTACGACGAACCGGCGACGCCGGGCGACTGGGGACCGGCGGTGCGGAAGGAACTGAACCGGCGCGGGGTGGATTGGAAGGACGCCATCGTGGCCTGGACGGATCAACTGGCCGATCCGGAACGGCAGGTGGCCATGAAGTACCAGTTCCAGGATGCGAAAGCGGAAGCGTGGGGACGTACCCTGTATGGAGGACTCACGGAGTGGGCACATGAGCACGAAGTTCGTTCCATCGGCCATTTTCTGGAACACAACCACGAGTACCTGGACATGGGTAAATGCGCGGGAAATATGTTCCAGCTCCAGAAATACAGTGACATGGGGGGGATCGATCTCGTCATAGACCAGATGTATCCGGGAGAGCGCCCGGACGGAATCTATCAGACGCCCAAGCTTGCCAGTTCCATCTCCCACGTATACGACGCGCCGAACGATCTGGCGATGGTAGAGATTTTTGGCGGTTATCACCAGGACCTGACGTATCCGCAGATGAAATGGTTGACCGACCAGATGCAGGTGCGCGGGGTGAATTTCATGATCACGCACGCGTTCAATCCAAAATCACCGTACGACACGGATCACCCGCCGTATTTTTATAATTCCGGTCACGAACCGCGTTTTCCCCTCTACCGGGTCTGGGCGAATTACACGAACCGCCTCTCCACCCTCCTGACCGGGGGACGGCACGTGGCGCCGGTTGCGTTTCTGTTCGTGGGCAACAGCTACCACGTCGGTGACGCACAAACACCGGAGCGGATGACTTCCGCTCTGCAGGATGCGCTGTTGGACAGCGACTGGGTGCCGTACGACGCGTTTGAAGAGAAGATGACGCTGGATGGAGAAACCCTTCACCTGAACGAGGAGAAATATCGTGTGCTTGTCGTTCCGTCAGCAGAAGTGATTCCGTACGGAACCCTGAAGAAAGCAGTGCGTTTTTTTCGGAACGGCGGCGTGGTCGTCGGTTACGGACAGCTTCCGGAGGCCTCCGCAACGTCCGGGAAGACGTCGAAGGACATCACGCGGCTGCGTCGGGCAATCTGGGGGAAAACCCCTTCAAAAGGCACGTCGGTGAAACGGACCAGCAGTGAGGGGGGACGTTCGTATTACCTGCCTGAAACACCGTCTCCCGACCAGGTCCACGAAACACTCGTGGAAGATGCCGGAGTTCATCCGACCATGGAAGTGATCGACGGGGAAACGAACGACTGGCTGCACGTGTTGCACCGAAGAAAGAGGGGACACGATCTGTTTTTCATCACCAACCAGAACACCGGGGGCGGCGAACGATCGTTCCGGCTGAAATTTCACGCAAACGGAACCCCCGAACTCTGGGATCCTATGCGTGGTACGATCCGTTCCGTCTCCCATGAACCGGTGCGCGAAGGGGTCACCACGCTTTCAGTGGATCTCGCTCCGATGGAAAGCAAGGTTGTGGTTTTCCAGCGAAACGAACGCGATCTTCCGTCCCGGATCACGGAGGAGACCCCCACGGTTCATGACGCCGTTCCGGTGATGGAGAAGACATTCAAATCGGATGATCATCGTGCGCCAAACAAGAAGGAAAAACGCGCGGAACTGGTTCCCGGATCGGACCTCTCGCTGGAGGGGTGTTCCTGGATGTGGCACCCGGATGAACGGACGGGTGCGCCCGCAGGAGCGACGCGGTACTTCCGGACGAACGTACGAATTCCGGTCAACCGGACCATTACGGGAGCGACGATTCGACTGACAGCGGACAACCGCGCGAAATTGTACGTGAACGGCCAGCAGGTCTCCGATGACAGCAGGAACATGCAGAGTTGGAAGACCCCGTCAAGCCTCGAAATTGCCCGCCACCTGAGACCCGGTTCAAACGTCCTGGCCGTACGTGTGAAGAATACGGGTGAAGAATCGAACCCGGCCGGGCTGATCGGGCGTTTTCGCGTAACACTTGAGAACGGAGACGCCATCTCTCGCTGTATCAACGAGCAATGGGAGAGCAGTAAACACCCCGGGGCGGGCTGGAAGACGGGTGGAGGGAGCGATACGAACTGGACACAGGCGGCGGAGGTTGCTCCGTATGGAGACGATCCCTGGGGAACAATTTCGGCAAATCTCACGCTGTCCCCGGTCGAATCGGATCCGTTTGAAGGCATCGGGCGCATTCCGGAGGAGGTAAACCTTGATGACGTGCGGGCCGTCCTGGACATGAAACAGATCGAACCGGAATCCGCCGCCCGTGTGTTTGTAAACGGGAAGCATGCGGGAGGCGTGATCGGACAGCCGCTGCGGTTGGGGATTACCTCCGAGCTCAAACCGGGCAAAAACCGGATTCGTATTGTTCCCTTTTCGCCGTCCCGGGTTCGAATTCAGTTTTACCCGGGCGAGTAACACGCACGTGATGAACATTGTTAAGGGCTGGTTGCATAATAAAACCCAAACGGTTGGCTGGTATAATATTCAGGGTAGTTTCATGGCTTAAATTCGGAAGAAGTTATGACAGATCGAGGGGTGCACTAAGTGATGAAAAAAAGGAAGCGATATGGAAAAGAAGAGTTGTAAATCGACTGTATTTTGAGGAAGGATTTAGCAAAAGAAAAATCATTCGGTTAATGGGGGTCAGCTCAAATTTTGTTGTGAAATGGACGCAATCCAAGGATCAGGATTTCGAAAAAGATGATCGCGGTTGGGAGAAGGGCAAACGCAGGAAGTGGGATCAGCAAACGGTCGATCGGATCATCAAAATACGCAAGCAGCTTGAGGAGGATGAGGATACCGACTACTGGGGGCCATCCGCAGTGGAGGTGGAGTACCGGAGACAGTATCCGGAAAAGGAAGTTCCCCCTCTCAGAACGATTGGCAAGTGCTCAAAGATAGAGGGCTTACCAAAGATCAGAAGCACGAGACGAAAAGAGGGGCTCTTCGATACCTTCGATACCCCGAACGGACTGTTTATGAGAAGATTGGAGGACGAGTGCTGGAAGCGGATTTTGTAGGGGATAAATATATAGCCGGAAAGAGTGAGCCGGTTCACTTTCTAGGATACTCCTTCAAGAAGGAGCCGAAACTACGACATTACGAACGGGTGGAGGGAGAAACGACGGAGGAGTTCATTAACACGACAGAACGGTTTTTTGCCCGTTTTGAGAGTCCTAACAGAGCAACAGTTCCCGATTCATGAGGTGTCAAAGGAGCGATGCGAGGACCTTTTGACCACGGCGTAATATGATCGATTCGGGGCCTGCTGAAATCGGTTTCTTGTGCGCGCCCACGCCCGATCGATCGGGCGTGGATGAAGAGTTTGAATACGCTTAAGAATTATGTCCGAAAGTGTTTGGGTTTCATCTTGCATTCGACCATTAATCGAAGTTGATACCATTTAAAACTGTTCTCTCGAGTAATAGAGGAGTATTAATGTATCGTCGCTTACTACACCTGTTCTTTTGTTTGCTTCCGATCTTTGTCGTCCTGGTAAGTACGGTTGAAGCACAGGCGCCGGATCCGCATCGATCAGAATTAAGGACCTCCCTCGAACCGGTTGTGCCACTGGAACAGGGATGGAAACATCCGCCTCGCATGTCCCGTGCAAAAGTGTACTGGTGGTGGCCCAACAGCAATGTAACCAAACAGAGCATCACCCGGGATCTGGAAGCCCTGAAGGAAAAGGGATTTGGCGGAGCCATGATTACGGATGCCGCTGCGAAAGAGGGTGATGTTCCTCATGGACCGACCTTCGCTTCTCCTGAATGGCGGGATCTGTTTGTACATGCGTTGAACGAGGCGGAGCGGCTCAACCTCGAACTCAGTTTAAATATTCAAAGCGGCTGGAATCTCGGGGGACCGGGTGTGAAACCGAAACATGCGTCAAAAAAGCTGACGTTTTCGGCTAAACAGGTCGAGGGTGGTGGAAAATCGAATATACAGTTGCCAGAACCTCAGACGAAGGGAGGGTATTACAGGGAGGAAGCGGTGGTGGCGTACCCGCTGCCGGATCCAGAAGACGGCGTGGAGTATACCATTCACTCAAGCATTGCAAAGTCGAATTATCCCGCCAAACAGGCGATCGATCACCGGCGGGATACGTTCTGGGTCGGTGGTACGGAAAATCGTCGCCCAACGGCGGAGGCCCCGGAGTGGATTGAGTTACGGTTCGAGCAACCGGTTCGAGCGAACCGATTGGATTTGCTTCCTCGACCGGGATACGGACCGAAAACGGGACGCCTGGTGGCGTATCGAAACGGGGAGCACCGTGAAGTCACATCGTTTTCGATGGAAAAA
>CAZQNZ010000058.1:0-13252 GCA_964594615.1 uncultured Planctomycetia bacterium | reverse complement strand
AGTCAATTTTACTGTATCTCATTGCTCGGGTCAAGATATTCCCGGTTGTTTCACTGGGCTGAAGGATACACGAGCGAGATACTGAGCCATGCGAATTGATTATGCGAGTTTGAAGTTTTGAGCCAGACCCGGACCACCCGTCCCGGTTCGGGTCCAGCGATGTGTGCTCGAGCTGTCTGGACTTGCACTGCAGGGACGCTGGAATTCTCAGGCTCCCTTTGCTTACATACAGATTGCACAACCGGTACAGCGTGGAGCGGAAACTGTAGGGCGTTGATGTCACCTCGATATAACCATGATCTCAGATGATACCGTAGGCGATCAACACGACACGCCGGGGACGGATCGCTTGTCGGATCTCGTCAGCAACCTGCAGTCGTCCGGGTTGTTTGACCATACCGTTGACCGTTTTGAGCAGGTAGAAACGCACATCTCCATTGTCCTGCTCACAGGCCCGTTTGCCTATAAGTTCAAAAAACCGCTTGACCTCGACTTCCTCGACTTCTCCACACTCGAGCGAAGGAGGGAGGCCTGCCGGACGGAGCTTCAATTGAATCGGCGCACGGCCCCCGACCTGTACGAAGACGTGATACCGATTACCGGTTCGGTGGACGATCCGCGGATGGATGGCAACGGGGAGCCCGTTGAGTACGCCGTAAAGATGAAGGAGTTCCCGCAGGAGGCGCGGATGGACCGCATGGTGGAGCGGGGGGAGGTGACGGATGACATGATCGACCGGACGGCGCACGAGATTGCGGAGCTCCACGCAGAGGCGGAGGTGGTGAAACCGGATCGGGGTCGGTCCGAGGTGAAACATCAACGCAAACAGCTCGATCAAACCCACGATCAATTATCGGAACGGTTTGAAAAGGGATCGGTCTGGATGGAGAGGGTGGATCGAGTGTACAACTGGGGCAAGCAGTTTCTGGACGAGCATGGAGCGCATTTGAACAATCGGGTTCAGGAGGAGCGTATCCGTGATCTACATGGGGATCTGCACCTGCAGAACATGGTCTGGTTCAACGATCAACCGGTGTTTTTTGACTGCATTGAGTTTGACCCGGCGTATCGGCACATCGACCCGATCAACGAACTGGCGTTTCTCACGATGGATCTGGAATGCGTCGGGTCACGAGTACATGGCTGGCGATTGACGAACCGTTACCTGGAGATGACGGGGGATTACACGGGGGTTCAGATGCTCCCTTATTTCAAGGCATACCGGGCGATGGTACGTGCCATGGTTTACGGCATGAAGCGCATGGATGCACCCGGTGCGCAGGAACGTTCCGGCGTGCCGGATCGCATGGCGTCCTATCTACGGCAGATGGAGGTACCGCTGAACCGCGGGCCGTCGGTCCTGGTGTTGATGTACGGCGTATCCGCCAGCGGGAAATCCACCATCAGCCAGCAGCTTCTGCAGGAACTTGGAGGGGTTCGGGTTCGTAGCGACATCGAACGCCGCCGGATTCATGACCTGGACCCGCTGGAATCCGATGTCCGTTCATACGATTTTGAGGAAGGGTTGTATTCGGAGGAGGCAACCCGTCGGACGTACGAGCGTCTGCAGCACGTGGCCGATGAGCTTCTGAACTCCGGATATCCGGTGTTTGTTGATGCGACGTTCCTGGACCGGACACATCGTTCGTGGTTCCACGAACTGGCGGAACGGCGGGACGTGCCCCTTCGGATTGTCCATCCGGAGGTACCGGTGGAGGAGTTGCGAAGACGGATCCGGGAGCGGGGGCGTACCGAAGAGCCGACCCTGACCGACGCCGATGAGCAGGTGCTGGATCATCAGCTGGAACATCGGGATGAACTCACCCGTGAGGAGCAGGAGATCACCATACCGGTCACGGCCGGTAAAACCTCCATCGATCAGGTCGTTGATCGGATACGAAGTGTTGATGCGTAGGTAGGTCGCGGTTCTGAACATGTTCTGCAGGCGGGGCCACCGGATTACTAAACGTACCGGGACGAGCTCATGCGGTAACCAGATCCTTATTTGACCGCCTTCTCCATCGGGGTTCAATCACTCGGCTTCGGTTGCGGATCAGGTTCCGAGTAGAGGTTGCGATAACCTATAGTTGATTATTGGATCTTGTTGTAGCATCTGATAAGATGGCGATTTGGCAGGAGAGGGAGAAACAGTTCCCTGAAATAGCTGGGGAATGAACCCATTCTGGTGATGTTTTATGGAGTTTGACGGTCACGTACTCGAAACGGCGGTTGATCCGGAGTCAGAATCATTCCGGCAGAGACGGGACCACATGCGGTCCCTCGTGGACGACCTCAAACAGAAGGTGGAGCGGATCAAGAAGGGGGGAGGCGAAACATATCGTCAGCGACATGAAGAGCGAGGAAAGTTGCTTCCTCGTGACCGCATTGAGTGTCTGCTTGACGATGGTACGCCGTTTCTTGAGTTGTCGCAGTTGGCCGCCCTCGATGTATATGAGGAGGAGGTACCTGCCGCCGGAATCATCACGGGGATCGGACGGGTCAGCGGACACGAATGCGTGGTGGTCTGCAACGACGCAACGGTCAAAGGTGGTAGTTACTATCCACTAACGGTCAAGAAGCACCTGCGTGCCCAGCAGATTGCCCGGGAAAATCGGTTGCCCTGCATCTACCTGGTGGATTCAGGCGGAGCAAATCTTCCCTATCAGGACGAGGTCTTTCCGGATCGGGATCACTTCGGTCGCATCTTTTACAACCAGTCCCGGATGTCGTCGGAGGACATTCCACAGATCGCTGTGGTGCTGGGCTCCTGTACGGCCGGCGGTGCGTACGTGCCCGCCATGGCGGATGAAAGCATCATTGTCCGGGAGCAAGGGACCATTTTCCTCGGTGGTCCACCCCTCGTGAAAGCCGCCACGGGCGAGGAGATCTCGGCGGAGGCGCTCGGTGGCGGGGACGTGCACACACGTATTTCGGGAGTGGCCGATCACCTGGCGGATAACGACGCAGACGCACTGAATCAGGCCCGATCGATTGTGAATCGACTGAATCGGACGGCCACGGCGGATCTGGATCTGAACGCCCCCGAGGAACCGGCTTACGATCCGGAGGAGATCTACGGAGTGATTCCGGAGGAGGTCGGTCAGTCGTTTGACGTCAAAGAGGTGATTGCCCGGATCGTGGACGGGAGCCGGTTTGATGAGTTCAAGGAACGGTACGGCACGACGCTGGTCACCGGTTTCGCTCGAATCATGGGCATCCCCGTTGGGATTGTGGCCAACAACGGGGTGCTGTTTTCCGACAGTGCCCTGAAGGGCACCCATTTCATCCAGCTGTGTGACCGGCGAGAAATTCCGCTTCTATTTCTGCAGGACATTACCGGTTTCATGGTGGGGGAATCCGCCGAGCACGGGGGGATTGCCAAGAATGGAGCCAAGATGGTCACGGCGGTGGCCGGAACCGGGGTCCCCAAAATAACGGTCATCATCGGGGGCTCGTTCGGAGCAGGCAATTACGCCATGTGCGGACGAGCGTACGACCCGCGGTTCCTCTGGATGTGGCCGAACGCGCGAATTTCCGTGATGGGCGGTGAAGAGGCTGCCACCGTGATGGCAACGATCAAGGAGGAGAAGATGGAGGAGGATCAGGAGTGGTCGGAATCGGAACGGGAAGCGTTCAAAGAGCCCATACGCGAGACGTACGAGGAGGAAGGGCATCCGTATTACGCCTCTGCTCGACTGTGGGACGATGGGGTGATCGATCCCGCTGATACGCGTCAGGTGGTGGGGCTGGCACTGTCCGCGAGTCTGAACGCCCCGATTGAAAGCGGTGAGTTTGGTGTGTTTCGTATGTGAGGAGGATGATGTCAGATCAGGTTGTACAACTGGATGTTCAGGATCGAATCGCGTACCTCACCCTCAACCGACCGGACAAGCGCAACGCGTTCAACGCCATGGTTATTGAGCAACTGAAGGAGGGATTGAGCGACGTGACGGGGCGGGAAGAGGTTCTCGCTCTGGTTCTTCGAGGCAACGGTCCCTGCTTCTGTGCGGGGGCGGACCTGGAGGAAATGGTCGAACTGGCAAACGCAACGCAGGAGGAAAACCGGTCGAAGGCAAACGATCTGGCGGACTGTCTACACCGCCTCTACACACTATCAATGCCGACGGTGGCCTGTGTTCACGGTGCGGCGTACGGTGGTGGGCTCGGACTCGTGGCCTGTTCGGATATTGCCCTGTCGTACGGGGACACGACCTTTGCTCTGTCGGAAGTGCGGCTTGGACTGATCCCGGCGGTCATCTCTCCTTACCTGCTCCGGGCCATGGGTGTCCGTCAGGCGAAGCGATACATGATGACCGGTGAGACGTTCGATGGGACGCGTGCTCAGGAGCTGGGGCTCGTGCACGAGGTCATTGAGGACGGGGAGCAGATGGCCGAGAGACGGGATGTGGTTCTATCAGCGATTCGGAAAAGTGGGCCGGAGGCCGTGAAACAGGTGAAGGAGTTGTGTCATGATCTGATGGGGCGAGAGATTGATGCGGAGGTCGTGCGGGAAACGGCGAGATGCATTGCGGAGATCCGTACGGAGGAGGAAGCGCAGGAAGGCATTGAGGCGTTTCTCGAAGAACGTTCACCGCAGTGGAGGAAGGACGAGAATCATGAATAAAACGCACGCGAACTCCGTGTTCCGTTCCGGTATTCATCATGTTTGACCGGGTGCTGATCGCCAATCGCGGTGAAATTGCCTGTCGTATCGCACGGACCGTCCATGATCTGGGCATGGAGGTGGTGGCCGTGTACTCCGATGCGGATTCGGCGGCACCGCATCGGGAGATGGCGGACCGGTCCGTTCGCTTGCCGGGGGTTCGATCGACGGATACGTATCTGAACATCGAGCGCATTGTCCGGGCGGCCGAGGAAACGGGTGCGGATGCGGTGCACCCGGGATACGGGTTTCTTGCCGAACATTCCGGTTTCGCGCGGGCGGTGCGAGAGGCCGGATTGACCTTTGTGGGACCCGCTGCGGAGGTGATGGAGGACATGGGCGAGAAGCGGCGCGCGAAAAACCGGATGGAGGAGGCGGGGGTCCCGGTCGTTCCGGATGTGCGCGAGGACCTGCGGGATGTGGACCAGATGGCCGATCAGGCGGCGGAGATCGGGTTCCCGGTGCTGATAAAAGCACTGGCGGGTGGAGGTGGGAAAGGGATGCGACGGGTGAACCGCCGTTCGGAGTTTGAGGAAGCACTTGACGCGTGCCGACGAGAAGCACAGGCATCGTTTGACGACGATCGAGTTCTGATTGAGAAGTACCTGCCCCATGCGCGTCACGTGGAAGTACAGGTGTTCGGCGATCAGGTCGGAAATACGGTGCATCTGTTTGAACGGGACTGTTCTGTGCAGCGCCGGTATCAGAAAATTGTTGAAGAAGGTCCGGCCCCCGAGCTGTCCGATGTCACCCGATCGCGGATGCATGAGGCCGCCGTCCGGGCTGCAGACGCATTACAGTACACCGGTGCCGGTACGATCGAGTTCATTCTGGATACACAGGCGGAACCGGGGACGTCGTTTTATTTCATGGAAATGAATACGCGTCTTCAGGTGGAACACCCGGTGACGGAAATGATTACCGGCGTGGACCTCGTGGAATGGCAACTCCGAGTGGCATCGGGGGAATCGTTGCCCTGTAATCAGGAGGAAATATCCACCAGTGGACACGCTGTCGAATGTCGGATCTATGCCGAGGATCCGGCGCAGGAGTTCCATCCACGCACAGGCACCGTGGCCCGGTTTTTGCGTCAAAATTCGTCGCCCGACGTTCGATGGGACACGGGGGTTCGGGACGGAACGGAGGTGGGCACGGCGTACGATCCACTGCTGGCCAAACTGATCGTTCGGGGTGAGGACCGAGAGGCCGCGTTACGTCGGATGCAAAACACCCTTCTCCGTTCCGCAGTGGCCGGACTGACCACGAACATGGAGCTGTTGGTGAACGTGGTACGACACCCGGCCTTCCGGCGAGGACAGTTGAGCACACGTTTTGTCGATGAACACCGCGCCGATCTGATCCCGTCCGATTACGGCTGTGCGCGGGCGGAGGACGTCTGTTTCGCGGCCGTTTACATCCTTTCCGCGGGACACCCGCCCGAGCCGGAATCGGGCTGGACCGACCCGTGGGCATGTCGCAATCATTTTCGGGTCAACAGTCATCGCCGTACCTCGCTGGTGTTGCAGTGCGCGGGCGAGACGTTTGACGTGGAGGCCACCTGTAAAGAGGACCGGTATCAGCTGTGTGTCGATGGGACCGCCATGGATGTACAACTGGTGTCGGTGGAAGGGGAGCAGTGGGAGCTGGACGTCGACGACGAACGGCGAAAAGCAGTGCTCGTCGATGCCCCGAATCACCACCGTGTGACCGTATTGAACGAAGGACGTTCGTTGTCGTTTGATGCACAGGCATCGGAGCGGGTGGCTGAGGAACACCAGGGGGATGGGGAGGTGCGAGCCACGATGCCCGGCACGATCGTTCAGATTCAGGTCCGTGAAGGGGCATCCGTGAAGCGGAAGGATCCGGTGGTCGTGATGGAATCGATGAAAATGGAAATAACGGTGCAGTCGAATCGATCCGGGAGCGTAGACGTCGTTCACGTCGAGGAGGGGGATCAGGTTCGTGAAGGAGATGTGCTGATTTCAATTTCGTGAGGTGATATGTCCATAACCGACGAGGTCATTATTCACGAAGTTGCACCGCGGGATGGGTTGCAGAATGAGAAGGAGACCGTGGCGACGTCGAAGAAAATTGAATTCATTGATCTTCTGTCCGATTCCGGACTGAAGCGGGTTGAAGCCACCAGCTTCGTGTCTCCGGATCATGTGCCGCAGCTGGCGGATGCCGAACAGGTGATGAACGGTATTTCTCGGAAAGAGAATGTTACTTATCCGGTGCTTGTTCCCAATCAGACCGGTCTTGATCGTGCACGAAGAGCAGGTGTGGAGGAAATTGCCGTGTTCACGGCCGCTTCGGAAACGTTCTGCCGGCGTAATATCAATTGTTCCATTACGGAAAGTCTGGAACGATACGAAGACGTGATAAGGGAGGCCCGATCAGATGGAATGGGTGTTCGGGGGTACGTGTCCTGTGTGGCCGGTTGTCCGTACGAAGGCGACGTGGAGAAGCGGCACGTGGTCGACGTGGCCGTTGCTTTACTTGAGATGGGGTGTGAGGAGGTCAGCCTGGGTGACACGATCGGGGTGGGGACGCCGGAACAGATCCGCTCCATCGTTCATCGCGTCAAACAGTACGTTTCGATCGATCGGCTGGCCCTTCATTGTCATGACACCTACGGCCAGGCCCTGGCGAACATTTATGCGGCACTGCAGGAGGGCATACGTGTGATTGACAGTGCTGCAGGGGGGCTCGGTGGTTGTCCGTTTGCAGAATCGTCGGCGGGGAATGTGGCAACGGAGGATCTGCTGTACATGTTGCAGGGCATGGGTGTGGATACCGGGGTTCGGATGGAGGGGATTTTGCAGGCGGCTTCATTGATTCTTGATGAGCTGGAACGCCCGGCCGGGTCCCGGTTGATGAACGTGGTTTCTTCGGTCCATTCCGGGGGGGGAACGTGAGGGGTAGAATGAGATTGCGTTTGATCACGTGGTTGCGTACAGGAGATTTGTTAAGCACAGGGGGTTAAGCGTCATGTGGAAATTGCAAACGTACACTGGACCGACGGTGGTTGCACTGTGCGGTGTGGGGCTGTCGATTGCGGTGTTTGCGATTATTCTCAACGTCCAGCAGTCCCAGGTCGAGAAGGAATTCGAAAAATCGACCAATGAACGACATGAGCAATTGCAGCGTGCACTGACACACGGGGAAGAGCATCTCAGACATCTGAAATACTTCTTTATCAGCAGCAAACACGTTACAAACGGAGAGTTTCAGCGGTACACCGGTTCATTTGTCAATGAAAACGAAGGCATTGCATGGAGAGGGATTTACTGGATCCCGTCGGTTCGACCCGGTCGGACCGGTTCCATTTCAGATGGGCTGGACATCTCCTCCACCCGGACCATCTCCAGCGGTTCCGGTCGTCCCGCCATGTATCCGGTTCTGTACAGGAGAGAGGTACAGGTGGATCGTTTGCCTCGGGGGAGGAATGTGCTTGATGATTCACGATTGCGTTCTCTGCTGAAACGGGGTGTCGAGTCGGGTGCCGTTCAGGGAACGAAACCGGTCAAGCGGACGGTGGATGGCGTTCAAACCCGGCACCTCTGGATCATTACTCCCGTTTTCGAACAACCGGGTTCCAGGGACCGGGGGCAGCTTCGGGGGTTCGTGGGGGCATGGCTGAATCTGGACCGCACGTTCGAGCCGTACCTCTCCGGTCCAGGAAATGAATTGATCATTGATCAGGAACCGTTTGAACGCGTTTCACGAAGTGAGAGCCCTCCGGAAAACAGGGGAATAGAACCGGGGGGGTGGAAAGGACGAATCCGGCAGCAGTTATACGGCACCTTTCGGACGTCGAAGAAATTGCTGTTTGCCAACCAGTCCTGGACGGTACGATACGCTCCCCGTCCCGATTTTTTTCGGATTCTTGATATCTGGAGACCGGCTGTGGCCGGGGGTATGGTGCTGCTGCTGACGGGATTGCTGGTCGGTTATCTGCTGGTGCTCAATTCGCGGGAAGAGGTGATTCGGGCGACCGTTCAAGAGCGTACCAGGGAATTGAAGAAGGCCAAACAACGGGAAGAAAAGGCCAACCGGGCAAAGAGTGAATTCCTGGCAAAGATGAGCCATGAGATTCGGACGCCTCTGAATGCATTGATGGGCATGAATGAACTGTTGCTGAAGAGTTCACTGACACCGGATCAGAAAGAATATGTGAACATCAGTCAGCAGTCGGCGGAAACGCTGTTGAACTTACTTGATGACATTCTCGATTTGTCCAAAGCGGAGGCCGGAAAAATTGAATTAAACCGTCAGCCGATCGAACTGGAGCGGTTCGTGCAGGACACCGTTTCGTATTTTGCCCGTCAAGCGTATGAGAAAGGCATTGATCTTCATGTGTTCGTGGAAGGTAGCTGTCCGGCCGTCATCGTGGAGGATCGACTGCGTTTGAAACAAATCCTGGTCAACCTCGTGAGCAATGCGGTCAAGTTCACGGACGAGGGGGAAGTCGTGGTTCGGGTGCTTTCCGGAGAGCGTGAAGCGTCCGTGCGATGGTTGGAATTTCGTGTGGTGGATACGGGCATCGGGATCGCTCCTGAGAAGTGTGAACACCTATTTGAAAAATTTACACAGGTGACGTCGGAAGGGACAAGGGACACCGAGGGAACGGGTCTGGGGTTGTCGATCTGCAAGTCCCTTGTTGAACGGATGGGAGGGGAGATCTCCGTGGAAAGTGAAAAAGGCCGGGGCTCCACCTTTTCCTTCCGTATTCCGGCTCAATTACCGGAGAATGGTCAATCGGACTTGACCGTATCCGAACGGGCGTCGGAAGATCTCCCGCCGGCGTTCTACGAACTGCATGTGCTACTGGTGGATTCGTCTTCAACCAATCGACTGATACTGAGGCGGATGTTTGCTCAATGGGATGCTCGGGTTGTTGAAGCCCGTGATGGGGAAGAGTTGGTGAGCGCGCTTCGAGAAGCGAATGAGCAGGGAGATCCGTATGATCTGGTACTTCTTGATCATGAGCTCAAGAAGAGCGAGGAAACGGAACCCGTTCGTCAATTGAACGAGTTCGTCGATTCGGACCGAATTATTCTGATGCTGAGACCCGGCGAGGTCCACGACGCTGTTGAGGGGGAACCGTCGGTTGATGTGGGGGGCTATATCACGAAGCCTGTCGATTGGTCGAACTGCGTGGAAACGGTGAGGGACATTTTGACACCGGAGGAAAACGGACCGCGGTCGACGGGCGGGGAGGATGAGGAGCGAAATGAATCCGAGCTGGAGGACCCCTGTTCGATTCTGGTTGCGGAAGATAACGCACAGAACCGCAAACTGGTGGAGGCGATGCTGGACCCCCATCCCATTGACGTTGATTTCGCGAAAGATGGGGAAGAAGCGCTGGAAAGGGCACGATCCGGAAACCACGACCTGATTTTTATGGATGTGAGAATGCCGGATATGAACGGACTCGAGGTGACAGAAGCGTATCGAAAATGGGAGGAGCAACAGGGTCGGCAGCGGGTGCCCATCGTGGCGTTAACCGCTCGAGCCCTCCCGGAGCACCGGCGGGAAAGCGAGGAAGCGGGCTGTGACGCTCATTTGACGAAACCCATTCGTGAACAGAAACTGGTGTCAACGATACAGCGATTTGTGTTTTCCGAGGCCCCTTCCGATAAGGAAACCGCAACGGATGGGGAAGGAAAGTTCGGAGAAGCCAACGAGGACGCCGGGCCGGTGGGAGATGACATGTTGCGGGACCTGGTTCCGGAACTCCTGGAGGACCTCCGGGACAAGGTGCACGGCATTCAGCAGCGGGTCGACGAGCAGGATTACGAGGCGGTCAATGACATTGCCCATGACATAAAAGGGGCGGCTGCCAACTTCGGTTTTCGGGAGATCAGTGAAAAAGCTCGACGGATTGAGGTGTTGTCCGAAGAGAAGGAGAAGCCGCAGCGTATATTCACCCTCGCAGGCGAAATCTTATCCCTCGTCGACTCGTTCTCCGAGAATGACGAATAGGGCCTCGGGTTTTTCATCAATTGACGTGGCTGCAGGGGTTCCACCGGCGGGACCCGCTCTAAAGCGCAGGTAGAACAGGCGCGGACCCACAGCGAGAAGATACATTCCATCCGGGGAATACACCCGTTCCCCTTCAGATTTCCACTCCAGAATGGAGCGAATGATGCCGATCCATTCTCTCGATTTCGTACGAGAATCCGTTTTCACGAATCCGCTGAACCCCCGGTCTGCACTTCGTTTTCCCGGAGCTTGTATGATCATTTCTCCATAAAACATGCAGGAAGGAGAGTTCCCGGAGGAAGGATCAGAGAATCCGGATCCGGGGTTCTCTGACTCGTTTTTTTCTTCCTCTCTTTCACCGATTATTCCGATCGGGAAGAGATTGAGGTCCGGGTCTAGCCTGTCCCGGCCCATTGGGCCGGTTTCATGCGTAAGGCATCAGCCGAGGGTAAATTTGAGGACGGGCCCGAAGGGTCCAGACGGGTTAGCCCAGGGCAAACCGTCAAAGACGGTGCAGCCCTGGGGATCGAGTGGGTTAGATCGATAAAAACGCGTCCTGAAAGGACGCTACATCGTAATTATACAAACATCGTACAATGGTCGTTACGGCGAAGTATTATCTGTTGTGCCCTCGTAAGATGATTGTTGAAAGAGAGAGGAGATTTGAAACGAAAACAGAATCGGGAAAAAGAGTTAAGGATGTGCCCCTGATCAGGGGGACATCCTTAGCCGGCTGGTAGCGAATTCTTTCAGGGCACGGTGAAGAGGTGATTCTGATCCCCGGGGCCGCGTCGGCCTTTGGCCTCCTTGCCCAGGGCTTTCTTGTCCCGACCCTTCGGGCCGAGTGGCTTCCGCAAATATCAACGTCCGCGAGGCAATGGATGGATATGGCACGTGCCATACAATCTAGATGCATGCGGATGATCATTGCTCACCCGTTTCGTTCCGATTGAGCGGTTTCAACGGTTGAACCGACAGGAGTGCCGGCGCTCACGGTCTCTTGACGAATAGGTGAGCAATTACGGAATGCGTTTCCCTTTGCGTTCAATATGGGGACCCGCGGGTCCTTACCGAACGGGTTTGACCCGTCTCGCAAGCGCGCGTTCAAACACAGGAACGTACAGGTGGAGCAAGAGCCTGAGAGGAAACCGCCCTCTCTTTTGCACGCCTGCAAATCCCGTGATTTCCTTTTGGCGTCTGCGCCAATGGATCGCTCAGTACACGGGTACATACGGACATATATTTGTATATATGAAATTTAACCGGGTTATTTTCTTTTTATGATCATGGCACGGGAGGTGCATTATATCAACTCTGATAAACGAAGTGATCGAGCCAGCTGGAGGAAGGATGATCAACGCCACGAAAAAATTCGCTCTTGTCGTATTCATGATTGTGCTTGCAAGCACC
Source organism: uncultured Planctomycetia bacterium (assembly GCA_964594615.1). Taxonomy (GTDB): domain Bacteria; phylum Planctomycetota; class MHYJ01; order CAYXQY01; family CAYXQY01; genus CAYXQY01. Next base: position 1,191 of record CAZQNZ010000058.1, on the reverse strand, counting down.
ACGAGTGTTTTTGCTCAGGGAAGCGCCGTGGAAAGATCGACATCCTCGGCGTCACAGATGGTGTCCGTGGAGGTGCCCACGGTGGTTCGATTACAGCGGCCGTCCAGCCGTACTGTCACGGTGAATGCATCGGACCCTGTTTCATTTAGCGAAACGCAGAACTGGAGCGTGGTGTCAAATGCCACATCCGGTGCACGCATGACACTTTCGGCCCGGTCCTTGACCGGTGACAGCGGTTCCTCCGGGAACGTACCCGTCCATCTCCGGCTCGAAAAGGGACGTGGTGCAAACTGGACTGTGCCGCGGAAGACTGATACGTCGTCATCGGGCAAGGCGATGGTCCGGGCACGTTCGAACGGCCCGGGCCACGCCTCGTTCCGATTGACCGTATCGGTCGCAAACCCGGAACTCCGGAACCTGGATCAGGACATCCGCTATTCCACGACCGTGGTGGGGACCGTGAAAAAACGATAGTGCCCGGTGTATCCGATGCAATTTCGGTACGGGGAAGCGGTTCCCCCCCTCGTCCGACGCCGGCGGATGCGTTCCGGGGCTTCGTCGTATGGATATCGTCGGTCAGATTGACGAGCCGTCATTTTACCGATGTGTCCCTGGGTGAATGGTTTCCCCCCCTTGCTCAAATGTCGTCTTTCTTTCCCACGAGAGATGATGATCATGGAGCACCCGGCCCGAGGGGTCGGGACAGCTAAGCCCGGGGCAAGGAGGCCGAAGGCCGACGCGGCCCCGGGTACTGGGATCTCCCGACATACGTGCCCTGAAGGGGCACGACACATGTCGAACGAACATCTCCCGGGTCAAGGTGCAAATCATTGAGAACGCAACATTGTCGCGCCCCTTCAGGGCGCGCATTATTATTGGTACATACGAAACCCAGGGTTGCGCCGTCTGCGACGGCTTACCCTGGGCTGAGGTGTTTGGACCCTTCGGGTCCGTAAAAACCGAATGACGCTGGCTGATGCTCCATGGGCTTCACCCTATGAGTTTCGTGGGGTCAGGATGTCGAGCGACAATTCTGCCAATGTGTGCCCGTTGTGAATGGTTGGCCCGATCTCATGTCGTCGTACTTACCTGTGAGAGATGATGATCATGCAGCAACCGGCCCGAAGGGTCGGGAAAGCTAAGCCCGGGGCAAGGAGGCCGAAGGCCGACGCGGCCCCGGGTACTGAGGTC
>CAZQNZ010000057.1:8368-13305 GCA_964594615.1 uncultured Planctomycetia bacterium | reverse complement strand
TCCACTATATTCGGGCAGATTTACCAGAGTACCTCCGAACTCTGGAACAAACTCGTCCCGGTGTCCGTGGAAAGCTTTGTCGAGCAGGTAACGGATGAAGAGGACACTCGGGCGGACCGGGTCGAGATTCAGGTGGAAAGCAAGTACGAGGGAGACGAGCCGTCTTATCTCATCATCTACAAAGCGTATAAAGACGATCAGGTTCTTCTCAAAGCCCGTGAGAAATTCAGCTGTGAAGAGTGTAAAGACGCTCATCTGAAAGCGGAAGGGACCATTCCGGAGAAGGTGAAAAAGATGGTCTGGAGCCGAACGGATCAGAAAGCAAAACAGGTATATGAAGCGGTGACGGACGCCGGGATTCCGGTTGATATCGAAATTCCCTCGTCCCGAGACACGGACATCCAGGAAAAGGAGTGAACCTTTCCGAGGAGCTCTTCTCAAGGGAGACACGCATAATTCTTGGTGCCCTTTCGTACCTGATTCCGGCAAGAGAGGACCTATCCAGTGAGACGTATTTGATGAACACTTTTGGGATGAATGATGGTGCTTCAAGAAGTAGCCTTCCTCTCGTTTAGCCCCTCAGTTCCCGATGAAATACCAGTCCCGGTTATTCGACTCTCCCTTTGCATTGCCCGATCCGCTCCAGGAGGTCTCTGAGGCCTCACCGCTCTGTCAGTAGAACGTAACGGGGGTCTCCATATTGCCTGGATTCGGAGCAGAGGCCGTCAGCGCGTCGTCGAGACCCCACAATCTTCGGAGATTTTCACTCCATTTTATCCCTCTTCTGCGAAACGAGTTACACAGAATAGCTTGATCACATCCACCTTGTCGATGCACTGGTGGCACCGCCTGGGACCGACTGTGCTCTCTACGACGCAACTCGCTTCGCGGACATTTCGGGGGTTTTTTTCTACAACCTCCTGGTGTTCATCTGCGTCACCATTGGAAAGCAGGGGTTGTTGGGCGGAACTCATCACCGTTGGTTACGCGCAGTGATTTGATGGACGAATGTCCTCCCGGTCCCCGAAACCGAACGTGTGTTTGTCCGTGGCCGTATGCGCAGCATGCCTTTCCATATGTCTCGATTGCTGGAGGGGGACCGATCTGGATCACCGGAGGCACAATGTGGTTCAAGTGGAGTAACGTTCTCTGCAGGTCATTTGTATGGAATACGACCAGCATGTAGTTCGTTATACGTATGAGTTCGCCACGAGGAAAAATTTGTTCACGGAGGTATGTCATGAAGGTGCGATCCTTTCCGATCTTGTTTGCCGTCGTTGCTGTGTTTTCGATGATCGTCGGGCCGCAGGTTGTGAGGGGACAGGACACCTCGCAGGAAGTAGACCGTACAATTGAACTGGTCGGTACGGAATACAAATTCAAACCATCGGATATCGAGGTGCGTACGGAGCAACGTGTGAAGATCGTATTCAAGAACGAAGGAACAATTGCTCATGACTTTCACATCAAGGAGCTTGATTTTAAGACCGACCCCATCCAGCCCGGTAACAGCACCACGTATACGTTTACCACGCCGAAAAAACCATCGACTCTAACGTTTGCCTGTAAGGTGGCCGGGCACGAGCCTGCCGGAATGAGTGGTAAAATTACAGTGCAAGAAGGAGATCAAACTTCCGGGAACGGTGAGGGATCCGCGAACAACAATGAGAAAGATCCGTCGGGTGAGCAAGCTGGTAAATCAAAGCAGGGCAGCCAGGAGAAGAGCAAAAAAACGCCCGGTCAACAGGCTGATCAATCGATTGCAGAACGGATGCAGAAACGCCGTGAACAGCCGCTGAAGGAAGGCTGGGGGGCTGTGAAGGGACAGGTGATCCTGCAAGGAGAACAGCCGGATCCGTACAAGAACCGGGGCGCTGATGTTTTTGAAAAACAATGCAATCTGAAGGGAGCCTTCAGCATTCAGCATGTTCAGGTACACAATGAAACGGGGGGGGTTCGAGATACCCTTGTTTACGTGAAAGAGGTTGAAGCTGCGCACGATGATCTTCTCCCTTCCTCTACATCAACCATTGTGCAGGAGAACTGCCGGTTCCATCCTTCCATACAGGTCGTCCGAACCGGTGGTTCCATCAAGCTTATCAATAATGATCCCTCCGTACACAACTTCAAATACGATGGCCTCGGGTCGTCAAACTTCGTGACGGGGAACCTGACCCAGCGGGGGGCATCCGGAAAAACGGTTGTCGATAAAATTAAGGTGAAGACACCAGGTGTGTACTCCTCCGTCTGTAACGTACACCCGTGGATGAACGGACTGTTCCTTGCCGTGGATCATCACGCCTACGATGTATCGGGAAAGCAGGGACAGTTTCACCTTCAGTTGCCTCCGGGAACCCATACGCTGCGGATCCGTCATTACACCCAGAAGGAAGCAAAAACGGTCGATGTGACCATCTCCAAAGGGGAAACAGTGACGAAAAACATCAAACTGCGCCTGTCAAACTGAGAGGGATGAAATAAATCTACCAGTCCTGTTCGTTATTTAGTTTCAGAGGTTGTTCGATATATATCTTTCCGTTTATTTTCAGATTTCATCTTTCATCATTAGAAATTCATTTCAGGAGGATATATCCATGTTGAAATCAGTCGTTCCTCGATCGTCGATGGCATTCGTCGCGTTGCTGTCCCTCGCTGTTCTGGTGGGGTGCAGGAGTGGAGCGACGTCTCACTCCTCACATGACCATGATTCTTCACAGGATCATGCAAAGAAGAAAAGCCATGAGAAGAAGGCGTCTTCCTCCAGCCAGTCGCTTGAATTGCCCGAAGATAACGTACCACGGGAATTCGGCGTTCAACAGGAAGCCGGAAAAGCCTACTGGGTTCTTCCCGGGCCCCGTAAACTGAGTCCGTCCGTGTTCGGAACAAAAGAGGATCCGAAGCGTCTGGTGGAACCGAAGATCAAACAGGCGAAAGGAACGGTTCCGAAGTTGTTGAAAAAGCTGCCGCTTCTTGTCGGACTTCCCCTCTCCGGTCCCTGGGGGCGCACCTCGGTGAACGGGGGGCAGGTCCTGAAGCACGGCAGCCCGTTCGGTGACAAGATGAAGCCTGTTCCCGACGATTCAACGCTCCGTCTCAAGGCCAAACTGGAGGACAATCAGCTTGAGGATGGTGGAAGTTCTCCCGTGGATACGGAGGACAGAGCGACTCTTCAAGCCGAGTTTTCCGATCCTCAGGGCAATTCGTATCAGGTGAAAGTGGCAAAAGCCTTTCAGCCACCGATCCCGGGCTGGCAAACCGAGGGGGGTGTGCTGATGAATTCCTACATCGGAGGATCCACGGGTACCTTCATTCCGCTTTTCCCGAAGTCCTATACCCTTGCAGCGTTCTGGGGCATCGGAAAGATTACCATCAACGAGGACAAAACCGTTGCTCGTGTGGTGGTATTTTACGTCACCGAACAGGTACGTGACAAAGACGGGAAACTGGCCCTCGATGAAGACATGCCGCTTGATCCGCACGATGTGCAGGCACATCTGCTGGTGCCGCCGATCAAACCCGTAATGGGGAAAGGACCCGTGCCCAAGCCGGTGCCAACGGCATTTGATCTTCCTGAAAAAGCACCGAAGGACAAGCAGCCGTTTATCAGCATTTTCTACCCGAATCCGAAAATCACGACCGGCCAACAGTTCGTCCGATAACATATTCACATCCATTCAGGATCCGTTCGGGCATGGTCGATTCCATGTCCGAACCGGTTCCTGGTGTGGATTCTATGAACGAGCTGGCCTGTCGTCGTCACAAACGCACACCTGATTAATCGAGGTGGACTCATGAAATTTAAACACATGGCTTCAGCACTTACATTGTTGGCTGTTCTTCTGTTTGGTACTGCTCTATCATCAATAGCTGTCGTCGGGCAGGAGGACAATCTGTATGACGAACCTCGCAAGCTGACTGTCAAGCAGGATCCGGGAAACGTGTTTTACTGGGTCGCACCCGGACCTCGAAAGCTCAGTCCAAAGGTGTTTGGCCGACCGGGGGACCTGCGTGAGGAAGCGACGCTGGAATATAAACTTCAGCAGGCCAGCAAGCTGCAGCAGGCCGGAAAGATGCCGTCCAGTGTTTCAGACTTGCTGCCGAATGTGCCTCAGCTCGTGGGGTTGCCACGTGAGGCCTGGGACAATGGGCAAATCGTTCAGGCAAAGTGGGATCATGAGGATCGAGAGCTCAAGAAGTCGTCGGATTCCGGAGAGTACTGGTACACCCGACCCACGTTTTTCAGCAATATTGCCTACCCGGTTCCCCCGCGTCCGGACAAGAAAAACCATTTCGAACTTACGTATATTGACCGACAGAAGACGGATCAATCCGGTCCGCCGATCGACACCAAAGATGACGTGGAGCTTGACATCACCTTTCACGATCCGGACGGGAACCGGTATCGACTGGAGATTTTCGAAACGTTCATGCCTCCTCTGCCGGGATATGAGACCGGAGGAGGGGTTTTTGTCGATGGCCGACATCATGGTCGTACCGGAACCGGTTCACCGTTGATGCCTGAGGTGTATTCCTACGGTGCTTTCTGGGCCGTCGGTCGGTTATGGGTCAACGGGGAAGGACCTCAGGTGCGAGTGACGCACGCGATGACAACCGAAGTGGTGCGTGATAAATCATATAAACTCATCACGGAGGAGGACATGCCGCTTCAACCCGAACATCGCATTGTTTCCAGCAAGAACCATCATACACATCTGGTGGTGGTCCCGGTGAAACCCACCGTGATGGGGCCGGAGTATGCTCCGGTAAAAACCGCGTTTACTGTGAAAGAAGGGAAACTGAAAGGGGAAAAACAGCCGTCCATACATATCATGTTTGAACAGGAAGAAATTGTAAGTGGAGAGGAACACCTGGACGACCGTCCTGATTATCTCAAGTAACGATCACAAGACGAGCCTCCGATCCTATTCCCCTCACCA
>CAZQNZ010000057.1:0-8268 GCA_964594615.1 uncultured Planctomycetia bacterium | reverse complement strand
CAGGAAGCGGAGAAAGGAGGAGAAAGAAGCCTCTGCTGTGCAACGCATGTCCCCTGACGTGTGGAGACGAGAAGGCCGGATGATGCGATGTTCCCTCGTTCAGTGTTTTGAAACCGGATCAGAACGGAAGCATCTTCAGGGCCTGATCCGGGCCGCGGCTTCCGGCATCGTAGCCATGGACGGGGAGATCAGCGTTCAGAATGGGCTCATACAGCGACCAGGCTGCTTCAACTTCGTCCGAACGCACAAACAGGGTCTGATCTCCCTGCATAATATCGTGAAGGAGGGTGGAGTACGCGTCCGGGATCGGATCAAAGACGTCCGCGTATTCAAAATTCAGTGGATAGGATTGTAGAGTCAGTGGCTCACCGGGTTTTTTGACTTCAAAATACAGTTCGAAGCCCTCGTCCGGTTGCAGCGTCAGGATCAGTTTGTTTGCGGTGATCTGACAGGAGCCAAATGATTCGAAGAAACACACCGGAGGTTCTCGAAAGCGAATTTCGACACGTGTACTTTTCTCGGGAAGACGCTTTCCGGTGCACAGGTAAAACGGAACTCCCTTCCAGCGCCAGTTCTCCAGATGCAGTCTGACCGCGGCGTACGTTTCCGTTGTTGAATCGTCCGGTACATCCGATTCGTCGAGATACCCGGGTACGTCCTCGCCCTGTACACGACCGGATCGATACTGTCCGAGAACCACGTCCTCGTTCAGATCGTAGTCTGAGACCGTTTTGAGCACCTTCACTTTTTCATTGCGGCTTCCTCCGGTTCAAACCGGGCGGGTTCTTCCATAGCCACGAGTGAAAAAATCTGGGTCAGGTGGTTCTGCATCATGTCCCGGACCGCACCGGCGTTATCGTAATATCCGGCGCGTTCACCCACTCCCAGCCCCTCCGCCACGGTAACCTGGACGCTGTCGATCCGTTCACGGTTCCATTGCGTTTCGAAGATCGGGTTGGCAAACCGGAAGATCATCAGGTTCTGGACCGTTTCTTTCCCGAGGTAATGATCGATGCGGTATATCTGCTTTTCCTCGAAGTACTTATGAACGTGCTCGTTGAGTACTTTGGCTGAGGAGGTGTCTTCACCAAACGGTTTTTCAATGACCAGCCTGGTCCAGCCCGGCCCTTCATCTAGCTTGGCTTCTCCCAACCCGGTGATAGCGGTTTGAAACACGTGGTGGGGCAGGGCCAGGTAATACACACGGTTCCCGGGGAGGCCGGTCTCCTGTTCAAGCGAATTGATACGTTCATTCAATCGGCTGTATTCGGATGGAGAGCCATCCCCGATGGACTGGTAATGAAAGCGTGCGTGCAGCCAGTCCCTCACGTCGTTCCGGTCGGCTTCCTCAAACAGGGTGGAGTGCTCTTCGAGCTGTTCGACGAGGAACGACCGGTACGATTCATCGTCCAGTTCATCGTGCGGTGCCACCCCGAGCACCCGGAACGTTTCGAGGTTATTTCTCTCCCGTGCCACCCGGAACAATGCGGGTATCAGTTTGCGCTGGGCGAGGTCCCCTGTCCCGCCCATGATCACGAACAGATGTTGATCCAGTGGCTCCTGTTGCATGGTACGGTGTTAAAAATCAGGTCCCTCAAGCCGTTCGATTAGCTGTGTGAGTGCATCCGCCGGATCGGAGCCAAGGTGTATTCGGGTCACGCTCCGGTCGCGCCCGGAGAGGGCGCGATAATCGCCGCGTGATTGGGCCTGTATCAGTTCGTTGAAACTGTAATCCGCTTCCGGCACCGACACCGTTTCCGCGGCGTCATCCACAAGCTGGATGAAGTGTCCCGTGTTCGGTCCACCTTTGTGCAATTGACCGGTGGAGTGTAAAAAGCGAGGACCGTATCCGAACGTCGTGGCGCGGTTCGCACGCTGTAGAAGAACCGACCGCAACTCATTCAGTCGATCTTCCACCTCCGCCTCACCGGGGTTCACATATGCCTGAAGTGCAATGTATTGCCGGGGTGAAAGGGCGGCCAGATCCGATTCCAGCCGTTCGGTAACGGCGTCGGCGTTCTCCTGTGCGTGAAGCGTTTCGATATCCATCTGTTCATCGCCCGATGACGATTTTTCCATCGCTTCACGTGCGAGTTCCTTGGCACGTTCAACGTTCGGCTGATTGAACGGATGGATGTCCATCACGGCCCCCGCCGCCGAGATCGCCAGTTCCCAGCGAAAGATTTCCTGGCTCAGGTCGTACGTATCTTCAAGCTTGATGGAAATCACCGGATGCCCTTCATCCTTCAACTGCAGTCGCCGTTCGTCCAGGGCGTCGGTCACTTCCTCCGAATGGGTGATGAAGACAAATACGCGATCATCGTCATACGACGACGGATGTACCTGCGGTTCGTGAGCGACCGGGACAATTCCTCGGTCCTCTTTGCCGGTACTTTCCGCGATCAGCTGCTCGAGCCAATCCGGGAACGCGGACAGGGAAGGGGTGGTGACGAACGTCAGCTTGTCCCGTCCGGATCGGGCCAGTTCCCCGAGTGCCGCGCCGAGCCGCAGGGCATCGTTTTCCGGCGCCGGCACACAGAAGGAGCACGATTCAGAGAGGGTCCAGGCACGGTCCAGAAACGTTCGAACGTCCATCCCGATGATGGCCGCCGGAACGAGCCCGAAAAAGGCCAGTGCCGAGTACCGCCCGCCGAGGTCCGTCGGATTTCGAAACACGTGTCGAAAATTCCGTTCCAGACCGAGCTGCTCGAGCGGTGTCCCCGGATCCGTGTTTGCGATAAACCGCTGACCGGGATCTTCTATTATGGATGAGACACGGTCCCAGAAATAATGAAACAGGGACATGGTTTCCGTTGTGGTTCCGGACTTGCTGGCCACGATAAACAGGGTGTGTTCCAGGTCAATCTGGTCTTCAACGTCCCGTACCGCATCCGGATGGGTCGTGTCCACGACCGTCAGTTCCGGATGGCCTTCCGCATTTCCAAACGTCCGCTGGAACACTTCCGGGGCCAGGCTTGATCCCCCCATGCCAAGCAGAACGACGTCCGTCCAGCCACTGTCCCTGATCTCGTCCGAAAGGGCATCCAGATCGTTCAGCTCCTTCTGCATCAGTTTCGGAAGTTCAAGCCAGCCCAGACGGTCGGTGATTTCACCGGGGTCCTCGTCAAACCAGACGGTGTGATCCTTGGACCAGATCCGGCGCGCCACATCATCACGCTTCCAGTTTTCCAGTCGATCTTCAACCGCGCTGCGGGTGTCTCCGAGGTTCAGAATCTGAGGATTGACCTGTTTTTGAAGGTCCTCTTTCTGTTTCTGAAGAGTTACCATGAGTTCGTCGAAGGGATCCGCGAATTTCTTGACACCGTTTTCCTGCAGGTCTTCCGTAATTTGATCCAGATCAATTCCGAGTGAATCCAGGGCCTGCAGCTGTTGTTCGGCCTGATCGACATCTTCCGTAATGGTGTTGCCCCGAACCGAACCATGGTCCCGGAACGCATTGAGGGTTTCCGGCGGAACCGTGTTCACCGTATCAGGGCCAATTAACTCTTCCACGTATCGGACGTCCGAGTAATTCGGATTTTTTGTGCTGGTACTTGCCCACAGCACCCGCTGAACGGACGCCCCCTGCTCGCGCAGTTCCGCGAAACGCTCACCGTAGAAGATTTCTTCGAATCGCTTATAGGCCATTTTCGCATTGGCAATGGCGATCTCCCCAAGCAGTTCCCGGGCCTGGTCGGAATCCTGTTTTTCCAGCTCTCCGTCCACGGCCCGAGTCACGCGACTGACAAAGAAGGACGCGACCGAGGCAACGGAGGACGGATCCTCGCACTTTTCCAGTCCGCGAATGTAGGCGTTTGCCACGTTTTCGTAATGCTCAAGCGAAAACATCAGCGTCACGTTGACGTTGATGCCTTCCGCAATCAGGGCCTCGATCGCCGGGATCCCCTCCGGTGTCGCGGGCACTTTGATCATCAGGTTTGAACGGTCCACGCGGTTCCAGAGACGTTTGGCTTCCTCGATGGTCCCGGCTGTGTCCCGTGCAAGATGAGGGGATACCTCGAAGCTGACGAATCCGTCTTTTCCGTCGGTTTCATCATAGACGTGACGAAGCACGTCCGCGGCCATCTGAATGTCCTTGATGGCGATCGATTCATAAAGGTCCTGCGGGGAAGCGTGCGGGTTTTCTTTCAGTTCAGCCCGGATGTCATCATCGTACTCTTCACTTCCGGTAATCGCTTTCTGAAAGATGCTTGGGTTACTGGTGACCCCCGTAATTCCCTCTTCACGTACAAGCTCCTCGAGCTCTCCGGTTTGAATCAGGTTCCGCCGAATGTAATCAAGCCAGATCGATTGGCCCTGTTCGTTCAGTTGTTGAATCTTTGACATGATTTTCCTCCTTGAAGTTGAGTGAGATGTTCAAATGAAATGATCAAAAACGTTTTCGGTACGTCCGTTGACTTATTCCTCCTGATCGATCGAATCCGTTCTCTCCGGGTTGACCTCCACGACGTCCGAGGACTTCAGCCATTTTGGTATCAGGGACACGAGAATCAGTACGCCTGCCGCAACGGAAATAATGATGAAGGTTTTCTTCACACCGGTGCCTCCGGCCGCGGCAACCCGGGTGGCATAACCGGCGTACACATACGCGAATGTCCCCGGGAGCATCGCCACCCAGGAAACAAACAGATACGTCCAGAAGTTGATTCTGGTAACGCCGTAAACGTAGTTCTGCAGATTAAACGGAAAAATGGGCACCAGACGAGTGAAGGCGACGTATCGCCAGCCATCTTCCTTGATGCCTTCCTGGATGGTGTCAAGATGTGTTCCCGCCCGACGTTCGACCCAGCCACGGACGAAAAATCGACCGGCGAGGCAGGCAATCCCTGCGCCGATGGTGGACGAAATCGATACAATGATGGTTCCCCAGATCGGTCCGAACAGAGCTCCTCCGGCCAGGGTAATCACCGAACCGGGGAGAAACGCCACCACTGCACCAATATAGATGCCGATGTAAGCAAGCGGTCCCGTAACGGGATGGGCTTTGATCCAGGGTTCGATGACATTGTCAAAGTAATCCTTAAACGTCGACCGCAGGTCGTATTCGATAAAAAGATATGCGCCGAGTCCTGCTATTAGCAGGAAGAGGGTAAGCTTCATCCAGTTGCTGCCGCTCGACGTTTCATCCGACGTCTTGTCCATCGATTCATCATCTTGTTCGTTTGACGACTCGTCTTCATTCACATCGTCATCCAACGAGTCTCCGAATCTGGAATGATCATCGTTTCCTGATGTTGGTTCATCATTATCCGTTCCATTCTTCATGGGTGTTCAAACCGTTGCTGAAAACATCATGAACATTTAGCTGTGCGAAGAAGATGAAGCAATAGTGGATTTTTTTAACGAATTCCGTGGGTCAAATATTCCACTGGTGTTCTACTTATTGTCTTCCAGACCGTTTGTACTCATAATCAAGCAATTGCTATGAACTCAATTAGAATTCATGTCATCACCGCATTTTACGGAAGTTTCGGCGGGTTGTACAGGTAGCGCTGTCAGATCCATAAACTGTTTTCATCCATGGGGGGTTGTTGGTGGCGTACAGATGATTTGGCCCCTTAGGTAACCAGTTAAAAAAGAGGTAAGAACATCACTGATATAATGTGAAATAATTTCTCCGCTTTGCTCGTTATGTAAACGTCTTACTGTTCCATCCCCGTTCCGTCAGACTCTTTTCTGCGCTGCTGTAAAGTGTAAGCAGAGCGGTGTGGTGGAGTCAGACATCACCATTTCGGTACCGGAAATGTCATCAGAATGTCAGACCACGTCGATATGAGTACATTTGTCCAGATCGCGCCTTCTTTGAGATCAGTTATCTTAGTTCTAATAGCCGGGATGCTTTTGCCTGCTGCTTTCGATGGGGCACTGGTCCGGGCAGATTCCGAAACGAAGCAGAAGAAACAGAACGGACAACCGATAGAAAACCAGAATCAGAACCCAAAAAAACAATCGGAATCGGGCGACTTCAAGCAACAGCAGTCCGATTCTATCGCCGGTGCCAACGTAGAGCCTGAAAAGTGGAATACGGGATGGTCGATCTACCTGGACAATGATCTGGTGATCGGGCAGGATCAGGAGTACACGGGGGGATTCGCCATCAACCTGTCCGGACGACGGGCGAAGGAATGGTTTTTCTCGCTCGATCCAATCCTTGGATTGATCAACAATGTAACAGGAGTGGCCGACCTCGGTACCGAAAGCGGTTCGTTTACCAGGCACAGTCTTGAAGTGGGGGTGACGGCCTTCACACCGGATAACATTTCGACGGACCAGCCACTTCCCGATGAGCATCCCTACGCCGGTCTGGTGTTCATGAACAATGTACGTCAGCGAACCATCCCCTCGGAAGGCACCACGTACAAAACGGTGTTTTCACTCGGTGTACTGGGGACATCCATCCCGGAGGAGATCCAGAAAATTACCCATGACATCACGGGTTCCGACGATCCCGAAGGATGGGAAAATCAGATTTCGGATGGCGGTGAGCCAACCGCACGTTATACGGTATTGCGACAGGACCGACTGTATTCCATACGGCAGAACGAATTCGGTGATGTGGACCTGAAAAGTTCGTTTGGTGGCAGCGTCGGATACGTCACCCAGCTTCAGGGAGGGTTCAACATTCGCTGGGGACGTCTTACCACACCTTCATGGTCCTACAGCCCCGACTTTGCCGAGTACGTCAACATGGGAAGTCCGGTGCGGCGGGAGACGCAGGCGGATCCGTTTCCGCATGAACTATATCTGTGGGCCGGAATTCATGGGCGGTTGCGTGGATATAATGCACTTCTTGAGGGTCAATTCCGCGATAGCGAAGTCACGTTTGACCGCAGTGAATTGAACTCCATTCTCGGAGAGGCCAGTGTCGGGGTTGCTTGCGGGTTTCAGACCGGCACGCGCGTCAGTGTGGGAGTGCGAGGCCGAACTCCGGAAATCGATGAAGGTGAGGAAAATCGACCCGTCTGGGGAACACTCATGATCAGCCAGGCCTATTAACAGATTGAACCGATACACCTGTCGTACATGGATACGTCATAACGATCACTTCGATATACAGGCAGAGAGATCAATTCTCCGCTCAAGCTGTACATCCGAATGGTAGACACCCTCCGAAAACGGAAAATCGTCTGGATTGCAGTTCTCCTTGCAGGGTTTGTACTCCTCGCCTACCAGTATGACCTGCGGCGACAGTTCGCGGCGTTTTTTCGTCAGGATGTGAAAGCCTTCCTACATTCCTACCCCGTACTCGCTCCCCTGACGTATATCATGACGTATGTGGTTGCGATTGTTGTATTTATGCCCGCAACTCCGATGACACTCGTTGGGGGAGCCGTATTCGGTGTGTTCTGGGGAGTGGTGTACACGTCTGTTGCGACGACGATCGGTGCCGGTTTGTCCTTCCTCTTTGCTCGATACGTCGCGGGTGACTGGGTTGAACAGCACAGTGGGGAACGAATTCAGAAACTGCAGGCGGGACTGAAAGAACAGGGAGCGCGCTTTATTGCCGTTACCCGGCTTGTGCCGCTGTTTCCATTCAATGTGCTGAATTACATGTTCGGTCTGACACGGATCTCATTCTGGACCTTTCTGGGGCTTTCATGGCTGTTTATGATTCCGGGGACGATTGCCTATGTGTACCTCGGGTATGCTTTTGGGATTACACTTTCCGGTTCAGAAGGACAGGGCACTGCTCGGATGATGTGGGTGATCATATCGGCTGTCGGTGTACTCATTCTCCTGTCTATGGTTCCGGCATGGATCAATCGAAATCCAACGGAGGAGAAGGAGGAGAAGCTCGACAAAGGTTAGCTTTTTGCAGAAGTGCTGTTGCAGTAATGTTTCATATGACCTGTAAATTTTCACACATTTGCTTCCTGAGAAAGAGGACATCATGAATGAACCGTACGATATGGTGATCATTGGAGGTGGGGTCGGAGGACTGGTGACGGCCAGCGGTCTCGCGAAACTTGATGCAAACGTCTGTTTGATTGAAAAAGAGGAGGGCAAGCTGGGCGGGGATTGCCTGTATTTCGGCTGTGTCCCCTCGAAAACGCTGATTCGGTCCGCACGCCTTGCAAACGAAATGCGGAATGCGTCGAAGTACGGACTCCCCGACGTGGATCCGGACATTGATTTTTCCAGTGTCATGGATCGCATGTGGGAGGTCATTCATCATATTGAAGAACACGATGATCCGGACCGCTTTCGAGACATGGGGGTTGACGTCAAGTTTGGCGAGGGCCGGTT
>CAZQNZ010000056.1:0-13373 GCA_964594615.1 uncultured Planctomycetia bacterium | reverse complement strand
AAAGAAACCATCACCTTTACCGCTCCGGACGAGCCGGGTGATCACCCGTACGTCTGCACCATGCCCGGCCACGCCATGTCCATGAACGGCATGATGCACGTGAAATCATCGGATGGGTCCGGAAACAACGAGGGTCAGGAGCCGTCCGAAAAGACCCCGGACCAAATCGCTCTTGGCTCCCTTTCGTATCGATATTACGAAGGAAAATGGGATGCTCTTCCATCGTTCGACGACCTGGATCCAGTGGACGGCGGAACCATTCAGGAAGGAAACGTATCCCTCGCTCCGAGCAAGCGTGGAAAGAATTACGGGCTGGTATACGAGGGAAAAATTCAGCTTCCACAGGATGGAATGTATCAGTTTTTCGTGGCGTCGGACGACGGAACCCGTCTTTCGATCAACGGAGAACAGGTGGTGGAAAACGACGGAAAACACCCGGTTGAAACCAAATCAGGCCCGGCAAAATTAAAAGCGGGGACACACGATCTGCGTCTGGAATATTTCCAGGCCCAGGGAGGGACCGGTCTTCAGATGGCCGTCCTGTCGCCGGACGAGAAGCTGGTTTACCTCTCCAGGGACACCGGTGCAATTGATAATCCGACCGCTTTTCGAGTTACGCCATCGTCTTCGGCACGCGTTTTTCGCGTTCGACTGCCCGACGCGCCCTCCCGAAGCATCGCCGTGGGCCTGCCGTCCGAGACGCATTACTGTTTTGATCCCACGGCTGGATACGTCCGCTACGCCTGGAGGGGGTACTTCTTGAACGTGGGACCCGAACGGGGAGAGGGAAAAGGACGCGGCGGGAAGGTCTGCAAAGTTCTCGGGGAACGATTTGACCTCGGAACATCCGAACACGGACAACCGATCCGATTTGGAAACCCGGACAAGAAGCCGGATTTCTCGTTCCGCGGATACATCCGTCATGACAACGCACCGCCGACGATGATGTATACCCTGGATGGTGTAGAGGTCCGGCAGCAAGTCCGGGCCATTGATGGAAAACAAGGAATCAAAATACAGTACACGTTCAGCAAAACGCCTCCTGGAAACCTGTTTTACCGTGTGAACCGAAATACGGTGAACGTTTCGGTGCCGGAAGGCGAATGGGTCAACGACTCCACCCTCGCATTACCCGGAAAGAAATCGATTAACTTGGTCCTTGTGAATCCGAAATAACGACTGACGGTGTTCAACACGTAAACAGTGCACAATACCGGGCGCACAACCGAATAGAAATCTCTTACACTTCGTTCAAACCCACCATGACTGCCATAAAGAACCAAACGCTGTGCCTGATCCAATCATTCACTTTGTTTCTCCTTCTTCTCACGTCGACAGCCGTCACGCAACCGGACACCATTCCGGACGGTTACTCCGTGGAGACGATCAACGTTCCCGATGACATCATCCTGGAGGTGGGGGGACTGGAATTCGCATCGGATGGCACGCTCTATATCACCACCCGATACGGTGAAGTATGGATGTATAAAAACGGCGACTGGAAGAAGTTTGCCGACGGCATGCAACACGCACTGGGTATTGAACTCGAGGACGGAGGTAAGCGCGCATACGTCGCGCAGAAACCGGAGCTGACGGAACTGATTGACACGGACGAGGACCGGGAAGCGGAGGTGTATCGAACGGTCACCGACGCGTGGGGCTTTTCGGGAAATTACCATGAATTTGCGTTTGGACCGGTTCGAGACAGCGCCGGCAATTTCTACGTCACCCTGAACCTGAGCCACGGAAGCAAGGGCGACGTCCGGGGCAGCGTCATGTCCCGGATCATCCACGATCGGGGCAGTCTGGTGCAGATTGCTCCGGACGGGACCATGCGCACCTACGCACTCGGGCTGCGATCGCCGGCCGGCATCGCGATGAGCCCGAACGACGAACTGTTTGTTGCGGGCAACCAGGGGGACTGGATGCCGACCTCTCCACTTCTTCACGTGGAGAAAGGGAAGTTTTACGGCCACCCGGCGTCCCTCGCCGACCATCCGAAGTTCAAGGATCGAAATCTGGACAAGGTCCCCGTATCGGAATTCAAAAAACTGCGAGAGCGCCCGGTCCTCTGGTTTCCGTACAACCTTGCCAATTCTCCCGGAACCCCCGTGTTCGATACGAAAGAAATACAGTTCGGACCGTTCGACGGCCAGATGTTCATCGGGGACCAGACCAACGCCAACGTCATGCGGGTGGATGTCGAAAAGGTCAAAGGAAAGTACCAGGGGGTCGTGTTTAATTTTATCGATCACCTCCAGTGCGGCATCGTCCGTGCGACGTTCGGTCCGAACAATCAGAGCCTGTGGGTCGGACAGACCAATCGAGGCTGGTCCAGTGCGGGAAACAAGCCGTATGGAGTGCAGCGAATCGACTATGATGGAGAAACCATTCCGTATTCCATTTACACCATCAAACTGGCGAAACAGGGGTTTACAGCCCGTTTCACTCATCCGGTGGATCCGAAAGCGGCCGCCAATCCGGACAACTATAGCGTCTCACACTGGCGTTATAAGTACCACTCGAACTACGGATCCAGTCCGACGGACAAAACGAACGTGGACGTACAATCCGTCGACGTGTCCTCCGACGGAAAAAGTATCCGCCTCAATTTACCGAAGCTGGTCACCGGTCGGGTGTACAAGATACAGATGAACGTGCCCGCGAAGGATGGAACGAATTTGACGAACGACACCGGGTATTACACGGTCAACCACAAAAAATAAGCCACGAAGGCCGGTTTCCCTGTCGACACATCAACATTTCGACCCCCGGAGCAGACCTTCCGCCTACAAGAAGCCATTTCCGTCGAGCCCCGTGTCGAAATACTCATTCATGCACCTTTCGAAAATTAATTTACAACCGCATACGGGGTATATTCAGGGATACCTCTCTTGAAGAGGTTTACGTCATTCTTGCTTTTATGAAAACGGTTAACGGATTGCATCAGTCATGACCCTACAACACGCTGGTTACGCAACGAATCGCAAACAACTGTTCACGTTCGCGGCCATACTGCTGATGTCCTTCGCGCTTCTCCCCATGTTGGCATCCCCGACAGCAGTGGCTGAAGAGAAGAAGAACAAAGAGAAACAGGAAAAGAAAAATGACGAATTCGACAAAGTGATCACGATCGGGGTCAAACCCGGCCAGATGAAATACGACCTCGAGGAGTTTTCCGTCCCGGCCGGCGGCGACATCAAGCTGGTTTTCGACAACTCCGACGGCACCCTTCAACACAACGTGCTGATCCTCACGCCCGGCGACAGGGATCACGCGATCTCCCTTGCCCAGAAAGCCTGGAGCATGTCCAATCCGATGAACAACGATTACGTTCCCGACTCGGAGGAGGTCCTGTTTGCCACCTCCCTCCTCAGTCCCGGAGAAAAGGAAACCATTACCTTCACCGCTCCGGACGAACCGGGAGACCATCCGTACGTCTGTACGATGCCCGGACACGCCATGTCCATGAATGGCATGATGCACGTGAAGAAAGCGGACCCGTCCGGGAACAAGGAACGTCCGGATTCACCGGAACCCACCCCGGATCAGGTTGAACTGAAGACCCTTTCGTACCGTTACTACGAAGGGAAATGGAAATCCCTTCCCTCGTTCGACGACCTTGATCCGGTGGAAAGCGGCTCCGTTCAGAACGGGCGTGTGTCAGTGAACCCAGGCAAGCGGAGCCAGCACTACGGACTGGTTTATGAAGGAAAACTCCGACTTCCAAAAAAGGGAAAATATCGATTTTACCTGGCGTCGGACGACGGATCGCGTCTGCTCATTGACGGAGAACAGGTGGTGAACAATGATGGACTTCATGGGCTAGAGACAAAATCAGCGGAAACAACGTTAACGGCCGGTGTACATAACCTCCGTCTGGAATATTTCCAGGGTAAGGGCGATGCCGGAGTGAAATTGGCCGTGGTTTCACCGGACGAAAAACAGGTTCACCTCTCCGAGGACAGGGTGATCATCACGAATATCGAGGACTTCGTAATTACACCGTCTTCATCGGATCGCGTATTTCGCGTTCGCCTGCCCGATGCCTCGCCCCGCTCGATCGCCGTGGGTCTGCCGGCCGGTACGCATTACTGTTTTGATCCCACTGTTGGATACGTCCGATACGCCTGGACCGGAGACTTTCTGAACGTCGCCCCTGAACGAGGAAAAGTAGAAGGGCGCGGGGGAAAGGTCTGTAAAATTCTCGGGGAACGATTTGACCTCGGAACATCCGAACACGGACAACCGATCCGATTTGGAAACCCGGACAAGAAGCCGGATTTCTCGTTCCGCGGATACATCCGTCATGACAACGCACCGCCGACGATGATGTATACCCTGGATGGTGTAGAGGTCCGGCAGCAAGTCCGGGCCATTGATGGAAAACAAGGAATCAAAATACAGTACACGTTCAGCAAAACGCCTCCTGGAAACCTGTTTTACCGTGTGAACCGAAATACGGTGAACGTTTCGGTGCCGGAAGGCGAATGGGTCAACGACTCCACCCTCGCATTACCCGGAAAGAAATCGATTAACTTGGTCCTTGTGAATCCGAAATAACGACTGACGGTGTTCAACACGTAAACAGTGCACAATACCGGGCGCACAACCGAATAGAAATCTCTTACACTTCGTTCAAACCCACCATGACTGCCATAAAGAACCAAACGCTGTGCCTGATCCAATCATTCACTTTGTTTCTCCTTCTTCTCACGTCGACAGCCGTCACGCAACCGGACACCATTCCGGACGGTTACTCCGTGGAGACGATCAACGTTCCCGATGACATCATCCTGGAGGTGGGGGGACTGGAATTCGCATCGGATGGCACGCTCTATATCACCACCCGATACGGTGAAGTATGGATGTATAAAAACGGCGACTGGAAGAAGTTTGCCGACGGCATGCAACACGCACTGGGTATTGAACTCGAGGACGGAGGTAAGCGCGCATACGTCGCGCAGAAACCGGAGCTGACGGAACTGATTGACACGGACGAGGACCGGGAAGCGGAGGTGTATCGAACGGTCACCGACGCGTGGGGCTTTTCGGGAAATTACCATGAATTTGCGTTTGGACCGGTTCGAGACAGCGCCGGCAATTTCTACGTCACCCTGAACCTGAGCCACGGAAGCAAGGGCGACGTCCGGGGCAGCGTCATGTCCCGGATCATCCACGATCGGGGCAGTCTGGTGCAGATTGCTCCGGACGGGACCATGCGCACCTACGCACTCGGGCTGCGATCGCCGGCCGGCATCGCGATGAGCCCGAACGACGAACTGTTTGTCGCCGACAACCAGGGGGACTGGGTTCCCACGTCCCCGCTGCTTCACGTGGAGAAAGGCAAATTTTACGGACACCCGGCGTCCCTCGCCGATCATCCGGAGTTCAACGACCGGAATCTGGACAAGGTACCGGTGAAAGAATTCAGGAAACGACGAACGTACCCGGTTCTCTGGTTTCCCTACGACCTCGCGAAATCCCCCGGCAATCCGGTGTACGATACGAAAAAACAGGATTTCGGTCCGTTCGACGGACAGATGTTCATCGGTGACCAGACCCAAGCGAACGTCATGCGCGTGGACGTTGAGAAGGTGAAGGGCCGGTATCAGGGGGGTGGTCTTCAACTTCATCGATCACCTCCAGTGCGGCATCGTTCGTGCACGGTTCGGCGCGAATCATCAAAGCCTGTGGGTCGGACAGTCGAACCGGGGCTGGTCCAGTGCGGGTTCGGTGCCTTACGGCCTGCAGCGAATCGACTACGACGGAGAGACGATTCCTTATTCCATTCGGACCATCAAACTGGCGAACAAGGGCTTCGTCGCCCGCTTTACGAAACCGGTGGATCGAAAAGCGGCAAAGAAGCCGGGCAATTACGATCTGTCAAACTGGCACTACAAATATCACTCCGACTACGGTTCCAAACCGACGGACAAGCAACAGGTCAAGCTGCAGTCCGTGAAGGTGTCGCAAAATGGTCGACGTGTGCACCTCCGTTTGCCGGAACTCAAGACGAAGCGGGTGTATCAGATTCGGATGGATCTGCCTGCAGCGGACGGCACAAAACTCACCAACAACACCGGCTGGTATACGGTCAGGCATAAAAAGTAAGCCGGAAGCCGGGGTGAATAAAAGTTGATCGAACTGACCGCGCGGCACGTTTCCCACTCGTTCTTTTGTAATTACTCACCTCAAAACAGAATGGATCGTTCCATGCCGATCCGTTCTCTCGCCTTCACTCGAGAATCCGTTCTCACGAAAACGCTGAAACCCCGGGCTGCACGTCGTTTGCCCGGGGTTATTTTCTGCCGCCGCATTCGGGGCTCTCATGACGTTCAACATCGCGACATGGGTGATATTCTGTAGCCTGGGGCCTCCTCCCACTGGCATTGAATTAAGCCTCAACCGACCATTTGTTCAGGATATGTATAGTGTTGAGTAACCCCATTAAATCCATGTAATCCTCGAAAAAATAAAGGTGTTCATCTGCCGGTTCCATCAACTCTTCAGAGGGTTGATTTTCCTCATGATGTCGCCCGGGACGTTTCTTTATTTTGAACCTCCTGATTTCGTAAAGCAGGCTCTCATATAGTGTTTTGATTTTTTCTGCACGTGCTTCGGGGGGTTGATTTTGCCCCCTTTGCTGAGTGACCACAGCCATCATGTTCAAGTAATTTTCGACGGTTCGACAGCTGCGGATAAAACGGTATCCAATCGTCGGGATGGACGTGTTCTGTTTCCGGTGAGGGTTCGGATAGATCCTCAACGGTCTCCCAGGTCCAGCGCGTCGAGAAGGGATCGAAACACCTCGTCCTCGGACCGTGTCGCGTCAATCACCGTGGTTCGGTCATCAAACCGGTCCGCTAACTGCAGAAAGGCGTCCTGGACCTCCCGATGGAAAGCAAGCCCCTTTTCCTCCATTCGATCCGACTCGGAACCGGTTCGCTCCAGCCCGACCTCCGCCGGTACGTCCAGAATGACCGTCCGGTCCGGCTCCAGTCCGCCGGTCGCCACCCGGGCCAGTTCGAGTACGTTTTCCAGACCGACCTCGCCCGCAATGCCCTGGTACGCGGCGGTACTGTAGTAAAAACGGTCCAGCAGCACCGTTTTTCCCTCTTCGAGCGCGGGACGCACCCGTTCATCCACGAGTTGAGCCCGGCTCGCCATGTAAAGAAACGTCTCCGTGGTGGACGTCATCTCGCGGTTTTCAATCGACAGTAGCTGTTCGCGTATCGCTTCTCCGATCCTCGTGTCCCCGGGATCGCGGAACGTGCACACCGGGGTGCCGCGGTGCTGAAGTTCCTCGGATAGCTGACGCACCATGGTGGTCTTCCCGCTTCCGTCCGGTCCGTCGATGACAATTAGTCGGGGCTGTGAGCTCATGAATGCTGCTCGTGTTCGAACTGTTTGTCGTGAACTGCGTGTAGGCGTTACGCTGGGTGACTATAACGGATCGTAAGGGGAAAGAAAATCCTGTAGAACAAGCCTCAAAACCTGCGGCTCGTACATTTGATATCCACGACATGAGGACGTTCACCGCGTTTCCTCGGAGGTTGTGCCGGATCGATCCGATCCGTTGACATCCGACGGCGACCGTTTGAATTATGCCCGTTTTCAGAGGAGAATGACAAAAACTAAAACGGAGTTCGTGCGCCCGTTCGTCCGATTTGATACGATCTCGTGGTTTCATGGATGATCTCACACAGCTCATACTTCCGAATATCCTGAGCGACCTGGAAGAAGGGAACCTGTCCACACTGCGGGACGTGGTGCACCGCCTGCACCCCTCTGATCTGGCGGACATTCTGCGTGAAATGCCCCAGGAACGGATGATTGAGATGATGGGTGTGATGGATCGGGAAACCATTGCCCGTACACTGGAGCAACTGGAGCTGATGTATCAGAAACAGATCATTCGCGGTCTGGACGCCCAGCTGGCGGCCGGTGTGCTGGAAACCATGGCGGCGGATGAACGGGTGGACATCATCAAAGCCGTGTCGGAGGAGGTACGGGACAACCTGCTGCCCCGTATCTCGGTGGCGGAGCGGAACGACATCCGGCAGCTGGCCTCCTACGATGAGGAAACGGCCGGTGCCATCATGACCTCGGAATTTGCGTACCTGCCACAGAGCCTGCAGGCGCAGGAAGCCATCGAGCGGGTCCGTGAATTTGCCCGGAAGCCGGAGCAGATCTATTACCTGTACCTGGTCAACGAGCAAAACCGGCTCACCGGCATCGTGACACTCCGGGACCTGTTAACCTGTCCGGCGGACACGAAGTTGACGGATATCGCGCAGACGGAGCTGGTGGAGGTGGATCCGGAGATGGATCAGGAAGAAGTGGCGCGGATGATTCGCAAATACGACCTGTTCGCGGTGCCGGTGACGGATGATACCGGCGCACTGGTTGGCATCGTGACGGCGGACGATGTGATGGACGTACTGGTGGCGGAGGACACGGAGGACATGTACCGGTACGGAGCTGCCGGAGAGCCGGTCAATTACTCCATGGTGCCCTCGACCACCCTCTACTGGCAGCGGCTGCCGTGGCTGTTTTTTCTGGTGTTCGCGGGGCTTGTGTCCAGTTATGTGCTTCAGATTATCGAGAATTACCAGGAACTGTACGGCAACCTGTTTGCGATTCTCGTGATGCTGACGCCGATGATGAATGCCTCCGGCGGGAACGCCGGCGTGCAGTCGTCCACGACGGTCGTGCGCGGCCTTGCGACCGGGGAACTGAGTGCGGCGCACCTGGCGTCCATCGTGTTCAAGGAGATAAAAACGGGACTGTTGCTCGGCGGATCTCTGGCCGCGATCATGCTCCTGCGCCTGTTCATGTTTCCGGACCTTGGCGGCAACCTGGTTCGGATCGGCGCCACGGCGTTCCTGGCAATGATGTTTGCCATTTCATTCGCGACCGCGCTGGGCGCCATTCTGCCGATCATTTTTGACAGGCTGGGGATGGATCCGGCCCTGATGTCCGGTCCGTTTATCACCAGCATCGTCGATATCTGCACGATCACCATTTACTTCACCCTTGCCGCCCTGATTATCTGATGATTCGGATGTGGTACACGGCTGCAATAATCCGCCCGGAGGAAAGGTCATGATTCAGGTGGAGGCCGTCAGCAAACAGTTTGGTTCGGTGCACGCATTGAAGAACGTTTCCTTCCGCATCGACGAGGGGGAGGTGGTCGGGTTGCTGGGGCCGAACGGGGCGGGAAAGACGACGCTTCTGCGTCTTCTCTCCACCTATCAATCACCCACGTCGGGCACCGTCCGGGTTGCGGGATACGATGTCCATAGCGAGGATATCGAGGTTCGACATCACGTCGGATACCTGCCCGAATCCGTGCCCCTGTACGACGATATGACACCGAATGAATACCTCCGTTACCGGGGCCGGCTCAAGCGGATGAGCGGAGGGGATTTACAGGACCGGATGCATACGGTCCTGTCCGACTGCGGGATCGACGAGTTCTCCTCCCGTCCGATCTCCGCCCTGTCGAAAGGATACCGGCAGCGGCTAGGCCTTGCGGACGCGCTGCTGGCGGAACCGGACGTACTGTTGCTGGACGAACCCACGCAGAGTCTGGATCCTGCTCAGGTGCATGAGACACGGGAACTGATTCGTTCTCTGGGTCGGAACACCACGCTTCTGCTATCCACGCACATCCTTGCCGACGTCCGGGCCGTATGTGACCGGATTCTGATGATGGGCGGAGGGACCCTGACGTTTGACGGACCCGTGGATCCGTCGGAACGGTCGGACGACGTGGATCGGATCAAGCTGCAGGTAACCGGTGCCACCGACGAACTGGACGCTGCCATTCGATCAATGTCCCGGGTGGAGGAAGTGGAGTGTCTGGCGTCGACGGCGTCCACCCGCTCCTACGAGATCAGGGGCTGCGGGGAGATGCGGGACGAGTTGTTCCGCGTTTGCTGTCGGCACGATGCCCCCATACGTGAACTGACCCCCCGGCGGGAATCCCTGCAGGAACTGTATGCCCGTCACACGGAGGACTCATCGTCATGATTCGGCTCGTCGGGCACGAACGGAGGCAACCGGTATGCGTGTAACGGCATGGATCGCGCTGCGTTCCTTCCGAACCTACTTCTTCCGACCGATCGGCTGGTTTCTGACCGCCGGATTTATGGCGATTACGGGCTGGTACTTCGCGGAAAAAATGGAAGTCGCCGGCGACGCGCAACTGATCCGCTCGGTGTTTTTTCTGATGGAGCATCTGTCGATCCTGATCATCCCCCTGCTCGCGATGGGGACGCTGGCCGGAGAACGGCAGGACGGTACGCTGGAGACCTTGCTGACCGCGCCCGTTCGAATCGGGGAGGTGGTTGTGGGAAAGTTTGTCGGCGTGTTTCTGTTCTATCTATTCTTGATTCTGACAAGCATCCCCCTGGTCCTCATTTTACAAACCTATGGAACGGTGGATTTCGGTCCGGTGGTCTCCGGCTACGCGGGCACGTCGCTGGCGGGGGCCGGTTTTCTTGCACTGGGCATGTTGTGTTCGGCGACGTGTGACCGACCGCTGATGGCCGCACTGATGACGTTTCTCGTGATCTTCGTCCTCCGATTGACGCCGACGTTTACCATGGCCATGGATCCCGGGCCCGTACGAGACCTGTTGCTGTACCTGCATTATCGACCTCACCTGGTTCCGTTTCGACAGGGAGTCCTTGACACACGGCATCTGGTGTATTTTCTCTCCGCGATCCTCCTGTTTCTCAGTGGTGCCATCTACGTGATGACGTTGCGAGCGAGGGCATCATGAACGGGAAGGGGCTCCGAAGATACCGTGTGCTCTGGGCGACGGTCGGCATGATCCTGCTGGGAGGTGCGCTGATCGCGGCGAATTACCTGTCCTCCATTTACTATGAGCGACGGGACCTGACGGCCGGCGGGGCCTACTCGCTGTCCCTCGATACGGAGCGTATTTTGACGGACCTGGACCGGAAGGCCACCCTGCATTTTTTTCCGCTGCCCGACCACGTCACCCATGGACCGTATGACCGTCGAAATCGTCGGCTTGTCACGGATCTTCTGCGGGAATACACGGCGCGAACGGATCAACTCTCCCTGCGCCTGTTACCGCCCGCCCGGTTTCCGGACCGGGTCCGCACGCTCGCTGCCCGACACGGCGTCAACGAGCAGAAGCTGATGCAGCGAGAGCCGGTGCTCATCACGGTCCCCGGCTCCGGTAATGACCGCATCATTCCGTTTGACAGGCTCCGCGTCATCCGTTCCGGATCCGGGGATCAGACGGCCTCGCGATCCGATGTGTCCGTGTCGTTCGCTCGCGCGGAGCGCGCGATCACCTCCTCGATTGTCGCCCTGACCCGTTCCAGCCGGGTTAAGATCGCATTTCGGACCTCTTCCGGTGATGGAGATGCGTCCTACCGTACGCTGCGGTCTGTTTTATCCGAGCAGGACGGGTTCGCGGTTCATTCAAACGTCACGCTGGAAGGAAAAATTGCATCGGAGATCGATGTGCTCGTTCTGGGTCCCGGACGGGACGCCGCCCGAGAGTCAGAACGGGCGGCCCTGCGTGATTACCTGGAACGCGGCGGATCGGTGGTTATGCTGGTCGAACCCGATACTCACGGAGGTCTGGCCTCATTGTGCCGGGCGTATGGGATCGATCTGACGGATCTGCAGGTTACGTCCCCCACTTCACCGGTGCCGGGGGTTCCGCCGGATGTGTCTCGCCTGAAGGGGTACAGGTCCCATCCGATCACGGCTCCGCTGAAACGAGTGGATGTGCCGGTCTTCATGCGGGGGATCCGCGTGGTGACCGCAACCGAACCGGCGGTTTCGGAGCGGAACACGGACGTGCTGCTCGGTGCGAGTGGTTCCGCTGAGCGGTTGTCATCGGCGTCGGGAACCGGCGAGAAGAAGGACCTGCCAGCGGACGTCAGGGGATCGGACGTTCCGGTCGCCGTTGCTTCCGAATCGGTTCCGAAACGCAGCGGGAAGCAGACCGCTGGCGGCCGGCTTGTGGTGTTCGGGGATGCCGATTGGGTGCAGGATGGATTGCTTTCCTCCCTCAAGCGACTCGGAGCCGATGCCAATCTATCGCTGTTCCGGAATGCGGTTCGATGGAGCGCCGGACTGGACCGTGAACTTCGATTCATTCCGGACCGGGGGGGGCGGGCTCCGTTCGTGGTGACGGAGAAGGAGGGGGCCGCCGTGTTTACCCTGGTGGTGGTGCTGTTGCCCGGCTGTGCGCTGCTGCTGGGCCTCATGATCTGGTGGTTCCGCCGGATGCGAGTGTGATAATCTGCCGAGTTGAGTGTCTGGCCCCCGGGACATGTACTGCTGAGCTACAGAGGCTCGTCGGTTATAATGTTTTTCTCGTTCACAAGTGATCAATCGAACAACGGAAGGAATGGCATATGCGACTGTTCACCGCAATTGAATTGCATCCGGACATTGTTGACAACGCCGTCGCTCTTCAGGACCGCATGTCCGAGAACGTGGGCGGGGTGAAGTGGACGGCTCCGGAGAAGATACACCTGACGTTGAAATTCCTGGGAGACGTTCCGGATGAACGGCTGGAGGAGATCGAGTCCATCACGGAACGATGCACGGCCGAACACTCGCCGTTTTCACTTCGCTTTCAGTCCGTTGGTCAGTTTCCCGAACGCGGGACGCCGAGCATTATCTGGGTGGGGGTCCAGGATCGTTCGAACGACGATCAACTGCACTCCTGCTTCGAGTGCCTGGACCGACGGATGACCGAGGTGGGGGTGGAACGTGAAGACCGCGAGTTCGTCCCTCACGTGACCATCGCCCGGGTCAAGCAAACGAATGAGCTGGGAAATGTTCGCGAGGTGTTCGATCAGGAACAGCACACCGTACTCGGCGAGCAGAAGGTGACGGAAATTGCCCTTATCGAAAGTGAGTTACAGCCGGACGGCGCGGAATATACCACCCGGCTCAGGAGTCCACTTACCGGGCGTACCGGATAAAACGTAGGAGATCCGCTTCCGTGTGAACTCCGTGTGCGCGGAAACGAACAGGAAGCGCCGTCCTCGCGGACGGGATCTACAAGAGCACATCGTCCGAACAATGAACGGGGCGAAGCCAATGATGTCTGTGAAATGAAGCGTTCCATTCCGATCCATTCTCTCGCTACCGCTTGAGAATCCACCTTTTTATGCCGCGCTTGAACCCCGGGTTCCGCTTCGCTTCACCCGGGGCTCCACATGATCCGCCCGCTTCGCGGGCTCCGAACTGGTGGTGAGAAGGTCAACCCTCGGCCCTTCCTTGATCAAATGCCGGCCCGGCCCCCTTGAGGGAGCGCCGCCGTCCCCGGCGGCTCTTTTGAAATAGAAGTGTAATCTCCACGTCCC
>CAZQNZ010000055.1:0-13562 GCA_964594615.1 uncultured Planctomycetia bacterium | reverse complement strand
TGAGCGACGGACTCCGGATGTGAAATTGAAATCGTCCGCCTTCAGCGCTAACAATGCAATCAACAGAGAGTCCATTCTCATTTTGGCTGAAAATGCTGGAGAATGACGCACTGTGTCGTCTGGAGATGAAACCGAATGAACGGTTTCAGCCACTACGCCGCCTATAAATTTCACCATCGACCCCGCAACCTCGCCGTGAGCGACAACGTTCGTATTGAGGATCTTGAAGAGCGCCGGATCGAGAGTATCAAAGACAAGTTCGTGGAGTACCTCCGTGAAAATGACTTGAAAGTGACCGAGTCCCGAACGGAGGTGCTGGAGGCGGTGATTCGGTCCGAGGATCATTTTACGGCGGACGAGTTTCACCGACGAGAATTTTCAGAAGACAACTCCGTTTCCCGCGCCACTGTATACCGGTCCCTGGATGTGCTGGAGGAATGTGGTCTGATTCGAAAGATGGTCATGCGCAACGGGAAGGCGTACTACGAGAAGACCATCGCCAACACGCATCACCAGCACATGATCTGCATTGAATGTGACAAGATCATGGAGTTCCCCGGGGATGCACTGATTGCCCAGTTGAATGTGCTCTGTGAGGGCGAGCAGTTCGAAGTGTTCTGTCACGACATCAAGGTGCATGGCATTTGCGAGAGCTGTCAGGAGAAGAAGTCGGGTGAGTCGGAGGAGGAGCCCTCCGAGGATGAATAAACGTTCGCCCGACCAAACGACCCGTTCCGATCATTCCTGGTTTCGAATCTCATGCTAAAGAAATTAACCGTCGGTTCATTTCAGTCCAACTGCTATCTGGCCGGTGCGCCGGGGGAAGAAACGATGGTGGTCATTGATCCCGGTGATGAACCGGACCGGATTATCTCCGAAATCGAGGAGACGGACCGGACTCCTGTGCGCATACTTGCGACCCACGGGCACATAGATCACGTGGGAGCCGTAAAGGCGCTGAAGGAGAGGTATGATGTGCCGTTTCTCGTGCACGAGGACGACCTGTACCTGGTCGAGAACCTGGAGGAGCAGGCACAGGCGTTCGGATTAACGGCTCCTCCTCAGCCGGACGTTGATGGGTATCTTCAGCCTGGAACTCTTGAGCCGGGTGCCGGACTGTCGTTTGAGGTACGCCATACCCCCGGTCATTCTCCGGGCGGTGTGACGTTTTACTCGTCCGAGGAGGAACATGCGTTTGTTGGCGATTGCGTTTTTTCCGGTTCGATCGGTCGTGCAGACTTTCCACGGGCAGATCATCGAACACTGATCGGATCCATTAAAAATGAGATCCTGAGCTTGCCGGACGACACGACACTTCTTCCGGGACACGGACCGGATACGTCGGTTCGACAGGAGAAAACGAGCAATCCTCACCTGCAGCAGGAGTACAATCAGTTCGGGCACTGAACTGTTTCTGGCAAACGTCCGTTCTCCGTAAGATGATGAACTGTTCAGGCTTGTTTCCCTCACTCTCACACGAGGGGCTATATTCCTATATTCCGGTGTTTCAATTCAACCCGGGAAACGAAAACAGGGCTGAGAAGTGATCTGACAGGGTCGCATTTACGGGAAATCTTTTTTTATTTGAGTGTTCTTGATGAGGGGAACGGACCTCGTTCAAGAAGATCATTTGAAAATAATGAAATACGGGAATAGTATACGTTCTTACACGGGTAGTTTTAGATGAGCATGTTGATCGGCCTGTATTCGTAGGGGGATGCACGATGTCCGACCGGGAGTTTGTTCACCTTCACACCCACAGTCACTTCAGTTTACTCCGTGCG
The DNA here is from genome assembly GCA_964594615.1 of uncultured Planctomycetia bacterium. GTDB lineage: Bacteria > Planctomycetota > MHYJ01 > CAYXQY01 > CAYXQY01 > CAYXQY01. The sequence goes on along the minus strand of CAZQNZ010000055.1, from coordinate 11,778 downwards.
CCGTGCCGTATAGACGATCTGGTGGAGCGGGCGGTGGACGATGGAATGCCGGCGCTTGCCCTGACGGACATGGGCAACATGTTCGGCACCATCGAGTTCTATAAAGCAGCGCGGGACGCCGGCATCAAGCCGATTATCGGGTGCGAGCTGTTCGTGGCACCCGACATGCATGAGAAGAACCCGTCCGGTACCGATCGAGAAAACCGGAACCTGACCGTTCTCTGTAAGAATCAAACCGGATATCGAAACCTGATCAAACTGGTCACCAAAGGGTATCAGGAGGGGTTCTATTATGATCCCCGTGTGGATTTTGAGTGTCTTTCCAATCATGCCGAGGGGCTGGTCTGTCTGAGTGGAAACTGGGAATCGGAGCTGAATACCTCTCTGCTGGTGGGAGACATGGAGGAGGCGCGGCAAACGGCTCGAGATTACAAAGATCTGTTCGGCGACGACTACTACATCGAATTGAATCGACTGGGTCGTGAAGGGGAGGACACAGCGATCGATTCGGCGGTGAACATCGCCCGGGACTTTGACATACCCCTCGTCGCCACCAATGACGTCTACTACATGGAGCCGGAGGATGCACTTGCACAACAGGTGATGACCTGTATTCGAACGAATACCAAGCTGGAACAGGTCACGAAACGGTCACTGCCCACGGATGAGTTTTACATGAAGCGGACGGAACAGATGGTGGAGTTGTTCGACGACCTTCCCGAAGCGATCGAGAACACCGTGGAAATTGCCGAAAAATGCAACGTGGAGCTTCCACTTGACACGTATCACCTGCCCGTTTACGACGAGGAAAAGGACGAGGCGGAAATCCTGGAGCAACGGTGCAGGGAACGGCTACCGGAGAAGTACGACGAGGTCACCGAGGATATCGAGGAGCGCCTGGAACATGAGCTGAGCGTGATTGAAGACATGGGGTTTCCCGGATATTTTCTGATCGTGCAGGAGCTCGTCCAGGAGGCGAAGGATCGAAATATTCCGGTGGGGCCCGGTCGCGGCTCGGCGGCGGGATGTCTCGTCAGTTACCTGCTGGGTATCACCGGCATCGACCCGATCGAGCATAACCTGATTTTTGAGCGGTTTCTCAATCCGGGACGCCATGAGATGCCGGACATCGACATCGATTTCTGCAAGGATCGTCGGGATGAGCTGATTGAGTTCACCCGGGAGAAGTACGGGGAAGAACGGGTCTCTCAGATCATCACGTTTGGCTCGATGAAAGCCCGGGCGGTGGTTCGGGACGTGGGACGGATTCTCGGTATTCCCCTGGAGGAAGTGGATGAAATTGCAAAGCGTATTCCGTCCGAGGTGGGCATTACCCTGGACGAAGCGTGGGATCAGGAGCCCAAGCTGCGTCGACTGATCGAAAACGGTGGCAAACAGTATCAGCGACTCTGGGATTTGAGCCAGCGTCTCGAAGGGTTGAATCGCAATGCGGGGAAACACGCGGCCGGTGTTGTGATTGGGGATCAACCCCTGACTGAATACTGTCCGCTCTATGTCAGTGATAAAGGGGAAACCACTCAGTTTGACGGGGATGCCGTTGAGGAGGCCGGTCTGCTGAAAATGGACTTCCTCGGGTTGAAAAACCTGACACAGATCGAACATGCCCTGCAGATGATCGAGGAAGAATACGGTGAGCGGCCGGATGTCGAAAATGAGCCGTTCGACGATGAAGCCACGTACGAAATGCTGCAGGACGGACGGGCAACGGGTGTCTTTCAGCTTGAGTCGGAAGGAATGATGAACCTGTGCCAGCGGCTTCAGCCGGATTGTTTCGACGATGTCATTGCGTTGCTCGCCCTGTACCGACCCGGGCCCCTGGATAGTGGAATGGCGGATGATTACGTAAACCGAAAGCACAACCCGGAGGAGATTTCCTATCCGCATCCGAAACTGAAAGAGATCCTTGAGCCGACCTACGGGGTTATGATCTATCAGGAGCAGATCATGCAGGCGGCCAGTAAGCTGGCCGGTTTTAGCCTCGGGGAGGCAGATAAATTGCGGAAAGCGATGGGGAAGAAAATTCCCGAGCTGCTGGAAAAGTACCGGAAGAAGTTCGTAGAGGGGGCCGTTGAGCGTGACGTCGAACGAAAAACGGCGGCCGATCTGTTTGACAAGATTGAAAAATTCGGTCGTTATGGATTCAACCGCTCCCACAGCGCGGCGTATGCGATGATTACGATGCAAACGGCGTACCTCAAGGCGAACTATCCGGTGCCGTACATGTCCGCATTGCTCACGAGTGCCCAGAACAACACGGACAAGCTGGCGGAGTATATTGATGAGACTCGAGACATGGGCATCGAAGTGTTACCACCGGACATAAACGAAAGTGAGGTCCACTTCAGTGTGGCGGGGGATCAATCGATTCGATATGGATTGGCTGCTGTCAAACAGGTCGGTGAGAAGGCCGCCCGGGATATCGTTGAAACACGAAAGGAGGGCGATCTTTATCAGTCGGTGTTCGATCTCTGTGCGCGGGTGGATCTGTCCCTCGTGGACACCGGTTGTCTTGAAGCGCTGGTGAGTTCCGGCTCGTTTGATTCGATCCATGACGAACGAGCGAACTTATTTGAGTCACTGGACCTTGCTTCGGAATACGGGTCTCGGACCCAGCGAGACCGTGAACGTGGACAGCAGTCCTTGTTCGGTCAATCCGAGCAGCAGGCAATGCAGCCGGATTTGCGCGACGGTTTCTCCTGGTCGGATGAAGAACGGATCGCACGGGAGAAAGACGTCTTCGGCTATTATCTGAATCGCAGTCCACTGAAACAGCATGAATCCATTATACGCAGTCTGCGTACGCGGACCATTCCGGAGGTTATTGACCAGCTCCCCGACACCCCGGTGCGAATTGGGGGAATGGTCACCTATACGCGCGAGTTGCGAATTAAGAACGGTCAACATGCCGGGGAGATGATGCTGGTGTTCCGAGTAGAAGGCATCGACGGCGACGAGATGGAATGTGTACTGTTCTCCGACGGTCTGGAGGAGTACGGACATCGAGTGTTTGAGGACAGCGTGGTTCTCGTGGAAGGGACGGTGCGGCAGCGAGACGAAAGTGTGTCCTTTACCGCGGAACGCGTGGAACTGGCGGACCGCGCGGTCCGCAGTTTTGTGGACGGATTTGAGCTCGAACTGGGTCCGGTTGAGGATCAACAGGTGCGTGATATTCAGGATGTGATCACGAATCACCGGGGTTCGGCCCCCCTCTTTTTTCGGGTCGATGGGGAGAACGGTCGGGAGGTGCGTCTGGAAGCCTCCGATGACTGGCGGGTACATCCAACTGAATACTTTCTCGAGGACCTGACCGGTATCCTTTCGAAGAAACAGATCTCCGTGTTTCCAAAGGGTGTTACGATTTCCAGCAACGGCCATTGATCGCCAGACCGGATCGGTCCTGTCGAGGTCGACACCTCTGGATTGTGATTTTGCCGCCGTTGACTCAGGCGGGATAAAAAAATGCCCGGGCAGGAGCCCGGGCATTTCAGTGTATTCCTAATTGCGAGTCGTAATTATGCCGCTTCCATTTCGGAATTGTATTCTCCTTTTCGGGCGGCCTGGGTCAGTCGGAGTCGTTTCGTGAAGGCCTCCTGAGCGGCGGGCACGTTGTCGGGGTTGCCCTGCCAGATGTCAAGGGATGGCCCCTGGAGTGCACGGCCGAAGGAGAAGCTCAGTTCCCAGGGTTGGTCTCCCTGACGGTTGATGGCATTGAGGTTTTCCGTGGCCTGTTTCGGGGACTGACCGCCGGAAAGGAAGACAATGCCCGGAACGTCTTCCGGTACGGTTTTCTGGAACGTACGAACCGTTGCCTCCGCGATCGCCTCCGGACTCGCCTGGTCGGGGCAATCTTCACCCGGAAGGACCATACTGGATTTCAGTAGCATTCCTTCGTAGTCGATGTTGTACCGGTCGAGTTCATCAAACACCATGTCGAGTGTTCGGGTCGTCACTTTCTCGGCCGTTTCGATGTCATGGTCGCCGTTGATCAGGACCTCCGGTTCCACAATCGGCACCAGGTCGGCATCCTGAGAAAAGGCTGCGTAGAGGGCCTGACCTCGAGCGTTGGCACGGTTTGCCGCGTCGGTGGGCAGTCCCTTCTCCTCGTCGATCGGTGTGACGGAACGCCATTTAGTAAAGCCGGCTCCGCGTGCTTTGTAATCCGTCAGGCGTTCGGGAAGATCTTCCAGTCCCTGAGTAACAAGTTCGCCGGGGAACCGGGGAAGTGGTTTTTTCCCTTCGTCCACTTTCACACCGGGAATGACTCCTTCATCATCGAGGAGTTTGAGGAATGGGGTGCCGTCGTCGTCGCAGTGATCCAGTGTTTCCTTGTACAGAATGGCACCGGATAGAACGTCGCCGATGTTGTCGGTGGTAAAGAACAATTTGCGATACCGACGTCTGTTTTCCTCAATGTTGTCAAGCCCGACGGAAGCCAGGCGTTTGCCTGCCGTTCCGGTGCTTTCGTCCGCGGCAAGGATCCCTTTGCCTTTTTGAACTAATTGGGATGCAATGTCGTGTGTTTCTTCAGCGCACATGGGATTCTGTCAAAAAAGAAGATAAGAGCGTGCAAGCGTAATGATTGACCCGATTCCAGGCGTGAATTCCTTCAAAAAGGAAATTGCGAATCAAGATCCAGAAGGTAACCAGCCTGGAAACAGGAATCAGATTATTAAAATTCATTTTTTCGTGTGATTCAAGTTGTGGACATGGGATCAAATCCGTTACAATGAACGTATTCGATAACAAACGTCCTCATGTATTTCGCAAACGTTTACAGCTCCTGCTGTGGTATACCCTGATGTTTGATCGGTTATTTTCATCCAGCGGCAAAAATGAGACCGAGTCGGACGGTGCAGAGGCTCGTGCATTGAGGGAAGAGATGGTGGAAGAGCAGATCAAGAGTCGTGGCATTTCGGATGAGCGGATCCTTGAAGCGATGCGGGAAATCCCTCGCCATCGATTTGTTCCGGAAGCGGATCTCAATCGCGCGTACGATGACCGTCCTCATCCGATCGGGTGTAACCAGACCATTTCACAGCCGTACATCGTTGCGTTAATGACGTCGTACCTGGACTTGAGTGAGGATCATTCCGTTCTGGAAATTGGAACCGGATCCGGGTACCAGGCGTCAATTCTGGCTCATATTGCCGATCAGGTATACACCATTGAGCGCCATGAGCAACTCGCTGAGCAGGCCAAGGAGATTTTGTATGAACTCGGTTACGAAAAGGTCATGATACGGGTGGGTGACGGCACCAGGGGCTGGCCGGAAAAGCAACCGTTCGATCGCATCATTGTGACCGCCGGCTCCCCGCAGGTTCCGGATTCCCTGGTGGAGCAGTTATCCGAACAGCAAGGGAAGATGGTCATACCGGTTGGTGAGCCTCACAGCCAGCGCCTTACCCGCCTGATTAAAGAAGACGGTGAGATTACACGGGAAGAACATGGGAGCTGCGTATTTGTGAAGCTGGTCGGGGATGAGGGATGGTGAGCATACCTGAGATCATGCAGTCCGGACGACGATGTGTTCGGTGGGTTCTTCCTGTTTTTATCGCGTTTTCTGTCATATGCGGATGTGCTACGGATGTGATCCCGACTGCACCAACCCCGCGGACGCGTAAACTGTCCCTTGAACGAAGCACACCGGCCGATCAGCTGTTGAAAGAATACTCCACCGATTTTGAGGCGACATTTGGTCGGGAGTCTGCATGGAAAACGCATATGCTTGTGTACCTTACCGTTCGGTTTCTCGCAGTGGATGGTTTGAAACATTTTCGTGATTTATCGGAACCCGAGAAAGACCAATACCCGGGCATTCGCCGGTTTGTGCGGGAGGTCGAATCGTATAATGGACAACCCTGGTCCTATGCCGCTTATCTATCTCTGGAAACCTTGAATTCCCCCGGGACCCGGGAGTCTTTTCGATCGGACATCAACTATCAGCCGTTTCAGAACTTTGCCGTGGGCAAATGGTTAAAGTTGCGTCTTCAATCGGACCAGCCTCTACCGGATTTTAACGCCCGGGCGGTCAACGAGGAGATTCGCCGACCCATTCTCACCGCCTGCACGCTTATACTCGCAGCTCAATACTACCTTCATTCATATCAAACCATTACCGAACCAACCGTTCTGGACGATCATTACCAGGCGGATATTCAATGGCTGCTGAAACAGTGGAGGCAGAATTACCTGCGAATACGGACCATCTGGCCTCGCCGTTTTGATCTAAGCGTATTATCCTCGCAGACGTTGAGCCCCCTGTATGAACCTGCGGAAGGGGAGCGGTACGGCAAGGTCACTCAGGTCAATCCAGCGGACCGACGTTATGGCCGGTCCACCTTGCCTTTTCGCAATATCTATGATGTTTCAATGGAAAACATTCCCCCTCGAATCCGTGATCTGCAGACCAAAGCGATTGAAGAGTATATTCAAGGGCGACTGCATTCAAGTCTGCGATTATGGATACAAAGCCTGACGTATGTGATGAAATTCGAACTTGTACAGGAAGTGACGGATCGATGGGCCGCACGGCCATCGAACGTTGAATTCTATGCACGAAATGTCCTTGAGGATATCAAGAATACAATTCAGAACAATTGAATGCCAAATAACGGTTGGTTATAATATTGACAGAAGATCGTTATTTTTATGTTTTTTACAGGGCATCAATGCCTCCAACGCGGATGTGGCGGAACTGGCAGACGCGCATGGTTGAGGGCCATGTGCCCGTTAATGGGTGTGGGGGTTCGAATCCCTCCATCCGCATTTTGAAGGGACGACCGTTCTTGCAGAACCACAATCACCCCCCGGTTAAAGGTCATTAAACGCTTTATTTTTCCTTCGTTTCGGTACATCAACCACCTCTTTTGAGAACTGAGAACCAGACGGTATACAAGGAGCGCGCCATCCTTGCCGGGGTATGTTTCCCGGATGAGAGCAAGCGAGATCACCGGGAACGTCTGGAAGAGTTGAGGCGATTGGGAGAAACCGCAGGGGCGAGAATTCAGGATCAGATCACACAGAATCGGACCCGACCGGACAGCACCTATTTCGTTGGATCCGGGAAGGCGGACGAAATCCTCCGTCTGGTAGAGAAACATGACGCGAACGTGGTGATCTTCGATAATGACCTCTCTCCTGCTCAGGTGGCTAATCTGAAGGAAAAGCTTGACGTTCGAGTGATTGATCGAAGTGAGCTGATTCTCGATATTTTTTCCCTCCACGCCAGTTCAAAGGCTGCCAAACTGCAGGTGGAACTGGCCCGCCTTAAATATACGTTGCCCCGTTTGAAACGTATGTGGACGCACCTTTCCCGTCAGGCCGGTGGAATTGGGGCTCGTGGACCGGGTGAGCGCCAGATCGAGATGGATCGTCGACTGGCAAATGAGCGGATTACGGAACTCAGCGAAAAGCTGGAAGAGGTGCAGAAGCAGAAGAAACGGGAGGTCAAACAGCGGGCCGATGAGTTTACCATCAGTTTCGTCGGCTATACCAATGCCGGGAAGTCCACGCTGATGAATCGGTTGACGGAGGCGGAGATTGACGTGGAGGACAAACTGTTTTCGACCCTCTCCACCAAGACCAAGAAATGGTCAGTCCAGGGAACGGACGACGTCTTACTGAGTGACACGGTCGGTTTCATACAAAACCTTCCGCATCATCTGGTTGCTTCCTTCCGTTCCACGCTGGAGGAAACCACACACGCCGATCTTCTGTTACACGTGGTCGATGCCAGTCATCCCAGCGCAATGGATCATATCGAATCGGTACAGGAGACACTTGATGAGATTGGAGCGGATGAAATTCCTGTGATTCTTCTCCTGAACAAACAAGACAAGCTTGAAAACGGCTTCGACGGGAGTGGCCTACGGGCGCGATATCCGGATGCCCTGGAGATTTCGGCCCGCACCGGGGAGGGACTGGATCGGCTTGAGGAGCGGGTGGCTCGAATTATCGACGAGAAACGGGTGGATATGGAGCTGGAGATACCTGCCGTCGAAGGAAAATTGCTGAATATGATTCATGGGAATGGCCGGGTCCTGGAGTCCGAGCCGGAGGATGAACACATGCGTATTCACGCACGATTGGGGCCCCGATACGCTTCTCAGATTCCGGAAGAGTATGTTCTTCGCGCCGAGAACGGGAACCTCATCGATAACGGGAGCGACCAGAGTCATGGACATTAGGGAAGTCATGAAGGAGCTTGTGGAGCAGGAGGGGTCCGACCTGCACCTGAAAGTCGGACGGCCTCCGCTGATTCGGAAAGGGGGAGAGCTGACCCCGTTCCAGGGATACGATGAAATTTCCGAGCAGGAGATGCGCGAGGAACTTCGAGATCTTGTGGGAGAAGACGAATTTGCAGAAATCGAATCATCTTATGAGCTGGATACCTCGTACCACATCGAAGGCGTCGCCCGTTTTCGGATCAATATTTTTCACCAGCTCGGCAAAATCGGTGTTGTTATGCGGGCGATTCCGGTGGATGTGCCGACCATCGATGAGATGGGTCTTCCGGAGAAATTGAAGGATTTCGTGATGCGACCGCAGGGGATGGTGCTGGCTACCGGCCCGACGGGATCCGGGAAATCCACAACGCTTGCATGCATGGTGCAACATCTAAATTTAAATCGAAACCGGCACGTGATTACGATCGAGGATCCGATTGAGTATGTGTACACCGACCATCGCTGTACAATCAACCAGCGAGAAGTGGGTCAGGACACGCCCTCATTTACCGAGGCTCTCCGCCGCGGACTGCGACAGGATCCGGATGTCATCCTGGTGGGAGAGATGCGGGACAAGGAAACAATTGAGATCGCGTTGCATGCCGCCGAAACCGGCCACCTCGTGTTCAGCACGCTGCACACGAATGATGCCAAACAGACACTGGACCGTATTCTTGATACCTTCTCTGCAGAGGCGCAGATGCAGATCCGGAACATGCTCTCACTGAGTCTGGAAGGCGTAATCAGTCAGCGCCTGTTGCGCATGAAAGATCAGGAGGGGCGGGTGCCGGCCATGGAAATCATGGATGCATCCCCCCATATCCGGGATTTGATTTACGATGGGAAAGTGGGGGACATCGATGATGCCATTCAGCAGTCGCAGGATTATTACGGCATGCAGACGTTTAACCAGTCCCTCGCCAGGCTGGTAAAATCCGGCAAGGTCAGCAAAGAAGCTGCACTGGCGACGGCTCAGGATCCGGGGGACCTTCGCCTGATGTTGAAGGGGATCCAGAAAGGATCAAATGTCGTTGACTCGACCGACTTCGGAGACGTGTCCACGGAAGAGGATGAAGAAGAATCGGAGGAGTCCACTGACACCGAATCGACGGAGTCTCCGAACGAAAAGGCGGAGGATGAAAAGAAAGAATCGGAATTTGATCAGGGATACAGCTTTGACGTGTAGGTTGATCGTGTGCCACGCGGGATCCATCTCGACAGGATGGCGTTGCTCGATCTGATTTCCGCAAGATCTCGGATGGTCTCGCAATTGCCCAGCTCATACGGGGTCTTGCTCGGAAATGGTGCGTCAGTGTCTACGGTGAGCACCTATTCCGGTCAGAACGGACCGTCCGGGCAGCGATCTTAGATGGCTTCCGTTCTGGAATCAGTACGAGATGCTTTCCTCGCTGGTTCTGCCCTGCAACAGAACCAACTGTTCTTCCTGTCACAGAAGTTCATCCAGGAGCCGGTCCGCAAGCTCATCGATTCGATCGTCCGTTTCGTAGTTGCCGTTGTTGATGAGACGGGAATACCGCTGAATTTTCTTTACCCTCATACCGTCCTTGCTTTTCACGTCCTGCAAAAGTTCGAGAAACGATTCGATGTCTGCCGTCGTGAGCTGTGTGCGTACAGCCTTTTGAGCTGCCTTCAGTGACGGGGTCTGGTCCGACGAATACGTCTCATTGTCACTCTGAACTGCATTGGTGTCATGTGTGTTCATGGTATTCATCAATCCCCCTCCAGGCATGAGATGGGATAAATGTATATGCGAGTGTTCGTACAAGTCCGGGCAGGACACCACGTCCTTCCCGCACACATACTTATCGGGAAAATCGAAAAATCCCTTAATGCCGATTCTCAAAAACAGAGAATCGGGGACGGACGCCGCTCGATTGGGGCAAATATTGGGGCAAAAGGAACGGGGCTCTTATTTTCCGAGGTCGGCGATGTCGGCCGCGAGACGTGCGACATGGTCAACAAACACCCGTGCATTACCGGGTGGAAGATCCTTTTCATTGACCATGATTGAAAACAGGATCACTGTTCGTGAATGATCGTTCAGCTGGTTGAAACCGACCACTCCCGATAGGGCCCGCACGCCGGATAGGGTACCGGTTTTGGCAGCGACATGATGTCTGTAGGGTGGTTTGTTCAGACGATGTTCCATGGTTCCGTCCCGCCCTGATATCGCAAGACGGTCAAGATGAGGTCGGAGTGCAGAGCTGTGTGCCCATCTGTTGAGCAGGGAGGTGATGCTGCGTGGGGTGAGCCGGTTTTTCCTGGACAGACCGCTTCCATCCACGAATCGGCAATGATCGGTGGGGATGTTCTGATTATCGAGAATGTTTCGGATTCGTTTTGCTCCCCCCGACCAGCTTCCCGTTCCGTTGTGCTGAAAAGAGATCTGTTTGAAAATGGTTTCCGCGTATAGGTTTTGACTTGCTTTGAGCATCGGTTTCAGCAGTTTTTCGAGGGGGGTGGAGCGTGAAATATCCGGTGGCTTTGAGCTGATCCGATCCGGCACACTGCGCGCAGTGATTGATCCACGAATGGGAAGTCCCTGCTGTTCAAACACGTCCTTGAGCACGGTTCCGAAATACGTGGGAGGATAGGGGATTGTGATCCACTCGGTGCGCGCGGTGCCCGGACGAATGCCTCCTGAAACCGTCAGTGTCCAGGTGTCTTCCAGACGCTGAAATTCGATGTGAGCTTTCGATTGATCGGTGACGGTTGTGGTTCTGTTTTGAAGGGTGATCGGTGCACTTTCGGGTTCGATCTCCACCTCCGCCTGCTCTCCGGGCGATCGTGGTTTGATGCGTACAAGTACACAGTTGTCATTAAAATTCAGAGCGTGGACAGGAGCGGTATACCAGAATGAATGCCGGTACTCCGACCAGGACGGGTGTCTGGAACGACGTTCATACGCTGAAGTATCCAGATAGAGGTTCCCCTCGAACTGTTTTAATCCGTCCTTTTTCAGGGTATTTGCCCAGGCTTTGAAGACATCCGTGGACCGATTTTGTGTACGGCGTGAGATGGTTGGATCCCCGGTTCCTCTGATATAGAGGTGTTTTTGGTGTTGGTTTCGACGATCCACATACAAATCCGTGTGAAACGTTGCATCCGCCCCCAGCGCTGTCAATGCCGCGAACGCCGTGACCAGTTTCATGTTGGAGGCCGGGACGAACGGCGACTCGATGTTCTGAGCGTAAATGGACCGACCGCTCCTGAGGCTTCTGAAATGAATACCGGTTTTGGAGCGGTCGATTCTGTAGCGATCGTGCAGATCCTGAATTTTCTGTTTGAGGCTCTTCGCCGGCGCAGGAGTGGAAAAGAAACAGGTGAGGAGCAAACATAATATCAGAAGCGGTGCAACAGTTTTGTTCGAACGGAGCATGAACGTATGTTGTAAGAGAGATGTCAATGAGTCGGACCTAGGAGACTGCTGAAAAACCCCTGTATCGTCAGCGGTTCAAATTCCAAGCAGATCAAGGAACGAGAAGGAGGCGATGCCGAACGTGCATCGTCG
>CAZQNZ010000054.1:0-13635 GCA_964594615.1 uncultured Planctomycetia bacterium | reverse complement strand
CGCCGGTTTGAACCTCCAGGGGTTGGGACGGGGAATTGGACATGCTGCCGTACGGGTATTTGATTGTGGGTTTTGTTCGCATGGAGTTCAGTTTTTTCACCGGAAGCTTTAGAGGATTCCCCTCAAAGCCCGGTTTCCAGACAAGGCTGGATACGTGTCCGTAAAAGTTCCCTCGCTCGACATGGTATAATCGATTAGTCCCCAACCAGTCTCCCTGGTTATCGTTGACAAACAGACGTCCTTTGGAATCAAATGCGATCCCCGCTGGCGAGCGAAACCCGAGTGCCCACGGAATCGTTCTTCCTGAGGGGGTGATTTTCAACACCCATCCCCGATAGGGCACAGCGGAATACATTCGCCCGGGTCGTCCTTCTTTTTTGAACTCGCCCCGGATCTCATCCTTGTCCCAGATACCCGCTCCGTTCGACGCCGTGTTCAAACCAACGTAGAAGTTTCCGTTCGGTCCGACGGCCGGTCCAAACCCAAATTCGTGGTAGTTCCCCGACATGCCGAAGTCATTGCTGACCGTCACGTGTTTGTCCGCGTATCCGTCGCCCGTGGTGTCGACGAGTTTCGTCAGTTCGGGTCGATGCATGACGTACATTTCGTCCTCCGATGGGGCGTATACCCCCTGCGGTTCATGTAAACCTTCCGCGAACAGATGCCACTTTTCTGTGGAGGGGTCCAGCTTAAATACGCGGCCGCCTTTGTGAAAAACGGCTACCGGGACGCCTTCCGGCGTAAATGTGACGCCCCCGGTTTCTCCCCGCATTCCCCCCGGTTTTGATAGCTCTTTGACGTTGTAGTAATCGTCTGCGAACGATCGGAATGCGGAAACGGAGAAAAGCATCAGCGAAAGAAGGCAGAGAGGGATCAATCTGCTCTTGTTCGTGGGGATTGTTGGGTGGATGCGTGGTATCATTTGTTTTTCTGCTTCTTGCGTGTGATGGAAACGGAGAATTTCCGGGCTTGATCGGGAGAGAGTTCCAGCATTCCGTCTTTCCTGGTTCCTTTTGATGCGGAGTACGTGATATCGTTCTCATCCTCGAGGGCGAACCACACCGGTTCGGATACGTTTTCGATCTGAATCTGGTGGATCAATCCAATACCGGATTTTTGCTGTGTGATTCGGTGCCGGATGGTCTTGTCGTTGACCTTGTAGAAGAGGACCTGAATGCCATCAATTAGCTGAAAGCCAAGAAACTCGCGATTCGTCTGATCCGTCTTGAGTTTTCGACTGCCGAAGCGAAGGGGAAACGTACTGGTGCGATAGAAAATATCGCCCTGGATTTTTGCCGGTCCATCTTTCTTATGAAAATTTAGATTGATGAAATCTCCCGTCCAGGCATAGCGGACACGACATTTCGTTGCGTCAAAAACGTACGCATGTTTGATGTCTCCGCCGGAGGTTGGAAGCGACACGGCTAAGCTATCCGGGCCGGTATCCGGAAGAAACTGACGAATTACTCGTCCCCGGTCCGGATGGTGTGAAAGGGGATTGGACCAGTTGGACGTATCCACCTGCGCCAGTGCACCGGAAATCATAAAAAGGAATAATGAACAGGCTAACAGGGAAACACAGGTGATCGGTGCGTTTAAACGGTTGAACAACGACATAATGTTGAATGTAAATCCGTAAATCCTTGGCCTAGAAGGACGAAACGGGAGCAATTGACGTTTGAGAACCTCTCCTGCGGCTCACCGATAAATTTCCAATTTACTATACGGTGTTTTAAATAACAAAGAGGGGCAAAGATCGGTTAGGCACTGGAAACTGTTTATTCGTCCTGTCCTTCCAGCCACTGTTCACAATCCATGGCAGCCTGACAGCCCATGCCGGCGGCCGTGATGGCCTGCCGATATCGTTTGTCGACGACGTCTCCGGAGGCAAAGACGCCTTCGATATTGGTTTGCGTGTTTTCGGAATGCAGGATGTATCCCTCTTCATCCAGATTGATTTGTCCATCGAACACCTCGGTGTTCGGAATGTGGCCGATGGCAAGGAACGCCGCGCCGCAGGACTCTTCCCACATGTCAAATTCATCGCCGGGGGCCTCCTGAAGCTCCTCCAGTTCCCGTTGATCGCCGTCGAATTTTTCCTTGGGATTTCCCTCCGGGTGACGGATCAGGCGGACGCCTGAGATCATACCATCATCATCCAGGAATTTCGTGACTTCCGTATTCCAGAGGAAGTTGATGTTGTCGTGTTCTCTTGCCCGTTTCCCCATGATATCGGACGCTCGAAGATTTTCGCGGCGATGCACAACAAGCACTTCCGTTGCGTAGTGTGTGAGGTACAGGGCATCTTCCATGGCGGAATCTCCTCCACCGATCACGACCATTCGTTTTCCTTCAAACAGGGCCCCGTCACAGACGGCACAACTGCTGAGTCCTCCGGATCCGAACAGCCGATCCTCGCTTTCCAGGTGCAGTCGTCTTGCTGATGCGCCTGTAGCGATAATGACGGCATCGCTATGAATTTCATGTTCGCCGTCGTCACCGTACCAGATGCGGAACGGGCGCTCGGAAAAATCGACTCGTGTTGCTTCTTCTTTTTCGGACCGTGTTCCAAAACGATGGGCCTGTTTTTTGAACCGTTCCATCAGTTCCGGCCCTTCGACGCCTTCCGGGAAACCGGGGTAGTTTTCCACGTCCGTGGTCAGCATCAGCTGACCACCGGGCGGGTTGTCCTTGCTGTCAATTGGTCCTTCCAGCACAAACGGTTCGAGGTTGGCGCGGGATGCGTAAATTGCCGATGTCCAGCCGGCACAGCCGGATCCGATAATGGTCAGCGTTTCTTCCTGAGGCATGTGACAAGTATGAACAGTAAGTGGTTGGATGAAGCAAAAAAGAGGAATTACCTTACGTGAACGGCATGTATATTACAAGCTTATTCACCCATTTTCAGGCTCAGGAGGCGTGTTGTCGAGTGGCATGGAGTGGAGGGGATGCATCAAGAGGAGCGCAATTTTCGATGTCCGAACTCTTCTCGCATCTCGTTGACTCGTTTCCACAACGATTTATCCCGGTGGAAAAATTTTACGAGTGTCCCCGTGGATACATCAAGGAAATCGGCCGTGGACGAAACCTGACCGTCGAACTGTTCGAACACGTCGAGGATGAGTTTGATCAAAAACGGGTACCACTTGTTCTTCGGATTGATCGAGAGGTTGTCCTTGACGTACTGCTGCAGGGACGGCGGGATCGAAATGGCATCCGGATTGACGTCATGACGGACCTGCAATGCATACGTTCGTCGCAATTTGTCCAGTGCAATTTCTTTGTTCTTGTGTTGTGATCGTGTTTTCGAGGAACGAGCGGTGACGTCCGAGGGTTGATGGGTAATTTCGACGGCTGTTTCAGATGTATCAGATTTTGAACCGCCCGGACCGGTACCCCGGTCCGTGTTCAGCTCGCACTCCTTCAGGAGCTCCTGGTCACTCTTGTTCAGCACCTCAAACATTCTGATTCTGTTCCTCTCGTTCCTCGGGTGGTTGCTGCAACGCCTGAAGCAGATCGTCGGAGGCGTAATGCATGCGGTGGGGATAGGGGATTTCGATGCCCGCCTCGTCAAGTGCTGTTTTGATTTCGGCAATCAGTTCGGAGCGGGCTTTAATGAATTCGGTGCGGTCAAACCAGACCCGCACTTTGAAGTTGACCGATGAATCCGCCAGTTGATCCACGAGAACCATCGGTTCCGGTACTCGCAGAACAGTTGGTTGCCGTTCCACTACCTCTTCAATCAGTTGCTGCGCTTCCCGGTGGTCTTCGCGGTAGGCAATGCCAATGGTGATATCGAAGCGACGAATACTGTATTTGGTCAGGTTTGTGATGTTGTTTTTGATGAACGCCTCATTGGGGACCCGGGTATAGAGGTTGTCAAACTCCCGTAATTTTACCGAGAGCAGGTCGATGGACTGAACCACCCCCATTGTCTCACCCACCTTGATAGCGTCCCCGACCTGGAACGGTTGTTCAAAAAGCAGAAAAATGCCGGAGATGATGTTGGAGACGGAGGTCTGTGCTGCAAACCCGATGGCAATTCCAAAAATCCCTGCTGTGGCCAGGACGGCCGTGAGCTCCACCCCCATGTTCTGCAAACAGAGAAAGAGGACGAGCAGTGAAAATCCCCAGAATGTCAGTTTGCGGACGATGTTCTCAAAATGAGGACCGGTGCTGCGAAGCATGAGTTTCCCGGCGATTTTGGACAGGACCCCGGCAATCAGAATACCCATGCCAAACATGGTGAGGGCAATGACCCAGTCTAGCGCAGTAAGATCCGCGATTGTGTTCACTTCCGCGATAACGGTAAGGGATTCCATATCAGTATCCCCCTGACATGGTGGTGTCCCCGATCAGTGTGCGGAGCATGCCCAGCGCGCGGGAATGTGTTTCCTCTTCCTGGTGACGATCGACGAGTTCCGCTCCGTCGAGTGACGGGGAAGAACGATAATTGACTTCAGCCTGTTCCGTGGACAGGATGTCCAGCTGGATTTTTCCGAGGCAAAGCTGTTCATTCTTGCTGTAGAAGTCAATTCTCCCCGGATTGAGCAGGAGTATACTGACTTCTTGCGGGTCCGGGCTTTTGTTCTTCAGCGTAAAATGTGCAACACCTGTGCGAGGATCATTGGGTAACTCCTCGGGTGACGTGGCATGTTGCCCGTAATGTAGATGGCACACAATCGCATCTGTGAGGGAGCCGTAAGTGGATTTTTTTCGATCCAGGCCCGGCAGTTCCAGCAGTTTCATCGTCACCCCCTCCGGCGTTTCATAATATAGCGCCGGACGGGTCGGATACGTTGAATAGCAGGTGAACGTTGAATCCGGAAGGGTCAGAACGGGGCGGGGAAACCGGACAATGAGGGGCAGTTCATCCCGGATGTGGCCCATTCGTATGTATCCTTCTCCTTTTGCGACAGATGCCAGAAACGGAGGGTCGTCGGTCTCCACCTCATTCACCCTGATGACCCCGTTGTCGATCTGTTCAATGGTGAATGTGGAGGTGATGAGGTCGTAGGTGATCGGCTGATCCGGGGTGAGTTCGTTCTTTTGTCCCCAGACCACCGAGGTCAGTTTCTCCTTTTCTCCCTTGCTCTGATTGGTTGCGGGTAGTTCGGATGCCTGCTCCGGTTCCGCGGCCTCCTGCGATTCCTGCGGGGTGGACGATGGAGGACCCGGGGTCGACGCGGGTGAAGGGTCCGTCTCGATTTTCTCACTCATGAGGTGTTTATTTTCTTGTAAAGCGTTTGCCTGGATGTTGCTCGACGAGTCCGTTCATCTCAAGGGTTGTCAGTATACCAGCAATACGGGATGGATTAATATCGATTTCGTTCGTAATCTCGTCAATGGACTTGGGTCGACTGGACAGGGTGGAGAATACCGTTTCCTGGGCTTCATTTTGAAACGAAGGATCGCTTTCCGCCGCGGGACTCGTCGCATCGTCCATTTCTGTTGAGGCATCTGAACTGGCGTAATCGGGAAGGTGGTCCAGGATGTCGTCCACGTCGATGACAGGGACTGCTCCTTCCTGAATCAATCGGTTGCACCCTTCACTTTCGGGGGAATCAATGTTTCCCGGAATGGAGAAGACCTCCCGGTTTTGTTCGAGGGCAAGCTGAGCGGTGATTAAGGCACCGCTGCGGCCGGGGGCTTCAACGACCAGCACCCCGCGTGAAAGCCCCGATATAATTCGATTGCGCTGAGGGAAATTTCGACCTTCCGGCGGTGTGTCAAGGGGAAGTTCACTGATCAGTGCACCGTCTTCACAGATGTCGTCGGCCAGTTCCTCATTCTCCGGAGGGTAGACATGATTGAGGCCGCTACCAAGTACAGCGATGGTGGAACCACCGGCCTGCACGACGCCCTCATGAGCGTGGGAGTCGATGCCCCGGGCAAGCCCACTGACCACCGTGTAGCCACGGTGTGCTAGCATTGTGGCAAACCGCTTTGCCTGTTTTCGGCCGTAAAACGTGCATCCCCGTGTTCCGACGATCGCCATCGTTTGCGACTGATCGATCGGTAAATTCCCCCTGACGGAGAGGAGAATAGGGTGATCATCCACCTGTTTAAGCAGGTCGGGAAACCGATCTTCTTTGAACGTGACAAGATCAATGTTCCGTTTCTTTGCCTTTTCCCGTTCCTCCTCGGCCTCTCCGTTTTCCAGGATGTGGGACAGTTGAGTAGACAGGGCTTCTCCAATTCCGTCCACCGTCCGCCAGGCGGAGGGGCCTGCCTCAAGAAATTGCGAAGCGGAGTCGAAGGTCGAAAGGATGTGCCGAACGATGGTACCGCCGATACCGGGAACCATATTGAGGGCAATCAACGCATGCTTTTCTTCACGAGAAGGTGGTTGGGATACGGAAGGGGCAGAATCGGACATGCTGTTTCTGAATCAATTCGGGGTTCATAACGCGTCGTGACGAGTTCGGAACGGTTTTCTTACGTCTGCGAACGATCATCGCGGTGGTTTCGTGAAATGCGATGGAACTTCTGGGCCACGTTAGACGGGTCGGTTCCCAGAATGCGTACCATCGCCTCCTTGCCAACCGAGCCACGATCAAAGATCACGTCCGGGACACGTCCTTCGTTTCGGTTACAACTTCGTTCAACGGCGTATCGGATTGATTGACCCTCTTCACTGCGGACCTCCTGAGGCTCGGCGTCACGGTCGTGCTCGATGACGTTCAATCCGCCCACCCGAGCAGCCTGTACAATATTCTCACTGAAACGGATGTTCAGCGCCGAACGAATCTGAGGATTCACCTCCATCGCCGCCAGAACAAGCCGGCCCATATGGTCGGTGGCACCGGCGACCGGTTGTTCAAGTACCCGGAAGTCGTCTTCGAGTTTGATGATTCGACCGGGAAAGCCGACGACGTCTTTCAAAAAGTTAGCGTTGTCCAGTGCGAAGGCGAAGTTGGACTGCACCTCCGGAATGAATCGACCGAAGCTGGCGTGCCGGAGTTCTTCAAGAGCGTTCGAAAGGGCCATCTGCAATTCCCTGATTTCCTGCGCTCGGAACTTCCCCCAGTTGGGTTCCACGCAGCCGGAACCGGATCCTTCGTTTGCTCCCCAGCGGATCGCTTCGGTAATGAAGTTTTTTGCGTATTCGACCGATTCCGAAATGGTCCGCCCGATCGAAAGATTGGCTGCAATGGCTGAAGAAAATGCACATCCGGAACCATGAGATGAATTGCGGTCAAGCCGCGGTCCTCTCGTATTCCATACCTTGTCCTGCATCGCGAGGACGTCCGTGGCGTCACCATCAAAATGGCCGCCTTTTAGCACAATTGCGGCGTCGTACTGTTTGCTGAGTTCATGGGCGGCTTCTTCCATGTCGTCATAGGATTCGATCGACTGCTCCAACAACACTTCTCCTTCAGGAATGTTCGGGGTAATCACATCCGCCATGGGCAGAAGGTTGTCCTGTAAGTCCGACAGGGCGTCTTCTTCGAGAAGCCGATCTCCGGATTCCGCGAACATGACGGGATCGACGACAATGTTAGTGAGGGAGTGCTGCTCAATGGATGACGCAATCTGATTGATGATCTCCCGGTTCGCGAGCATTCCCGTCTTTACGGCATCGATGTCGAAATCGGTAGCGATGGATCGGATTTGTTCGGCCACAAAGGTCGGATTCATGTCTTGAGCCCCCTGCACCCCTACACTGTTCTGGGCGGTGGCTGACGTGATGGCCGACGTTCCATGAACACCGTGGAAGCTAAATGTTTTGAGATCCGCCTGAATTCCAGCACCACCCCCTGAATCGGAACCCGCAATGGTTAACGCAACGGCTCGATCGTTGTAATCAAGTTGTGCCTGAATTTGATTTTGTTCTGGCATCGTTAGATTCGTCTTTTACAATGATCGAATTGAGTTCATGAGCTTCTATTGTAATGCTCAACGGGAGAGAATCAATTTGCAAAAATCCGTTCATTTCCCGGGCACAGGACATCGCGGATACAGGGTGAGTCCTCTTATCAACCCTTGAACAGATCGGTCGAAAACCGCGGGGGACCGAGCTCGGCTGGAACCCAACAAACGGTCGATAATTCCACCGGGTTACCGATCCACGCGGTACGGTTCCAGGTCCATGTCCGGTTCGTTCCCTGCCATGTGCTGGGTCAGGAGATACCCGGAATAGGGTGCCTGCAAAATACCTTTCTGGTAGTGCCCTGCGTTTACATAAACACCGGTACAGCCGGGGACTTCTCCTAAAAACGGACCGCCTTTTCGCTTCGCATACGGTCGCAAGCCCGACCATTGATCGATGACGCTGCGTACCGAAAATTCGGGAAAGATCCGACAGGCGGCCTCCAGTAGTTGACTGCGGGCTTGCTTGGTGACCTCCGTGTCAAAACCAACGTCCTCCACTGTCGCCCCCACGTCCACCGTTCCATCCGTTCGAGGAACAATGTGTGTCTCATTCACTTCAAACATCGGATCATTGCCGAGGTTCTCCCGGAGCTTGATCATCTGGCCATTGCGCGGTTCGACTCGAATTTCCTGCTGCAGGTCCTGAGAGAAGGTATCGCTCCAGCAACCGGCCGCAATGACGACCCGTTCAGCTTCGTGAATTTGATCCCTGGATTTGAGCTGGTGTTTGGAGTGTCCATCCGCAGGAGAAAGGGATTGAATTTCCGTCTTTTCATGCAGCTTCACATCTTCGCTGAGGAGGGCGTCGCGCAGGGCCTGGATAAGACGTCCGGGATCGACCCGTGCTTCTTCAGCATAAAAATATCCTCCGACCACCTCTTCGGAGAGTTGATCATAGTTCTGTCGTAATTCCTGGCCTTCGGCCCACTCCACGTCCCGGCCGTATTTTTTCATTTCCCGGTAGCAGGTTCTTCGTTGTTCACGTTCCTGTTCCGATGTGGCAAGATGCCACGTCCCGCATTCATTGAACCCCGTTTCGAACATGGAGTAATTATCGAGCAGGTCGATGAAGTCCGGATAGAACCGGTGGCCCTTTTCACTGAGCAGGGCATAGGAATTTTGGTTTTCCTCCGGGGCGGAACGGTCCAGGAAGGAAGGCGGCGTTAACACACCGGCTGCGGCGGTTGTTGCCCCGCTGCCAAGACGTTCCTTTTCAAACAGCGATACCGACCATCCCTGTCGTGAACAAAAGAGGGCGGTGGAGATACCTGCAATCCCTCCACCGACAACGGCCACATCCCGATCAGTCATTAGACCGTGATCAGAAACAGACGTTAACGGGGATGAGCAGAATTGGATTGGACGAGGACAGGAAAGCGAACGGCATCAGTTATTTTGCCGGTTCCTCCTCTTCTTTCGTCTCGTCCTCGTCTTCCTCATCCTCCTCTTCTTCTCCATCCTCATCCGTTTCGGAAGGGGCTTCGTCGTCATCTTCATCGGAGGCTTCGTCCTCCTCTTCAGACACGTCCGCATCGGATGATTGCGAGACTTCTTCCTCGTCACCGTCGGACGTCTTGTCTGATTGTTCCTCATCGCTTTCATCCTCATCCTCATCTTCAACCTCAGCATCCGACTCCTCGTCCTCCCCGTCTGACAGGTCGTCTTCGGAGTCCGCCTCCACCTGTTGATCCTCTTCGGCAACGGTGGAGGTGTTTTCTTCCTGTTCCTCTTCAGATGCTTCCTCGCTGTCGGACGCCTCAGCGGTTGTCTCTTCCCGGGATGCGTCTTCTTGTTCTTGCTGGACCTCTTCACGTTTTTCCTCCCGCTCACGCTGGCGCAGGCGATCCTGCATGGCATCCAGCGCCTCACCCATTTCAGACATGGGTTCGGGACGCTCCGAGGATTCGAGTTCGTCCCCGTATTCCGGAACCGGTTCGGGTTCCTCCGGTTCTTCCGGAGTTTCCTGAACCTCATTCGCTTCGGCTGATTCGTACGGCGTCATGTCGTCCGGGAACGCTTCACTTTCGACGACGTCGACAAGGCTGAGGCTGATTTTCCCTTCTTCCGGTTGCAGACGAAGCACTTCAACTTCCACTTCGTCCCCTTCGTCAAAGACGTCGGAGGGCACTCCAACGTTTTCCACAGCAATTTTGGACACGTGAAGTAACCCATCGAGTTCTTCCGTGAGTTCCACGAAGGCACCGAAGTTGGTCAATTTCGTGATCGGACCGGTGATCGTGGTGCCTTCGGAGAAATCCTCGGGAATCCAGGTTTCCCAGGGATTCTCTTCAAGCTGTTTTTTTCCGAGAGAAACACGTTGCGAGCCCGAATCAATGGAAAGGATCATCGCCTCCACGTGATCGCCTTTCTCAAACGCTTCCGAGGGGTCGCTGATGTTTTCGGTCCAGGAGACGTCGGACACGTGCAGGAGGCCGTCGATGTTTTCTTCGACTTCAATGAAGGCCCCGTAACTGGTCAGGTTTCTTACACTGCCTTCAATTCGAGTTCCCGGCGGATATTTTTCTCGAGCCACGTTCCAGGGATTCCGTTCCGTCTGTTTCAGGCCAAGTGATATTTCTTCTTTCTCCTCATTGACGCTGAGAATCACAACTTCCATCACATCTCCGATGGAGACCACTTCCGACGGATGGTTAATCCGCTCGGTCCAGCTCATCTCGGAGATGTGCAGCAATCCTTCAAGACCCTGTTCGATTTCAAGAAACGCACCGTAAGGAAGAATATTTACTACGCGTGCTTCCACGCGGGAACCAACCGGGTATTTCTCATTAATGTTCTCCCACGGGTTGTCATGGAGTTGCTTCAGGCCAAGCGCGATGCGCTCTCGCTCTTTGTCAACGTCCAGGACTTTGACCGTAATTTTCTCATCCAGCTCGACCTTCTCCCGGGGATCTTCCACACGGCCCCAGGACATGTCCGTAATATGGAGAAGACCATCTACACCGCCAAGTTCGACGAATACACCGAAGTCCACGATGTTTTTGACCACGCCTTCCCGCACCTGTCCGGCCTCGATTTCTTCGAGTAGTTTCTTCTTCTGACGTTCCCGTTTCTCTTCGATGAGGCGACGACGGGAGACGATGATATTCATGCGCTCTTCATCGATTTTGAGGATTTTACATTTGACCTCTTCACCGATAAAGACGCCGATGTCAGGCACTTTTCGAATGTCCACCTGAGAAGCAGGAAGGAACACCGTGATTCCTCCAATGTCCACAAGGAGGCCGCCTTTGACCTGTCGGACCACTTTCCCTTCGACGATGTCTCCTTCTTCCTTCTCGTCAATAATTTTTTCCCATGCCCTGATCTGGCGACCTTTCTCATGAGAGATCTGCAGCATGCCTCCCGATTCTTCCACACTTTCCAGCAGTACTTCGTAGACGTCGCCGACTTGAACTTCGTCCGGGTCCTCAAACTCATCCAGCGGGACCACACCCTCGGACTTATAGCCGATGTCAATAATTGTATCCCCGTCCTGTATGTCGATAACCTCTCCGTCAATGATGGTGTCTTCTTTGAACTCCTGGGTGGAGTCCTGGTAAAGACCTTCCAGAGATTCCGCCTCGATGCCCCCCATGATTTCGTTAACGCGTTGGTCAATGTCTTCCTGCGTTAGATCCAGTTGTTCAAGTATGTCTACGTCAACACCTACGCTTGCTTTCATTAGAGAATTCTCCCGACTAAAAATTGAAAATCCAGGTTCAAGGAAATAGACGAAGAGGACTCCGGGGGCTCACATCAAAAAAAAATGGAGTTCCCGAATGGGACTCCATGGGGATCGACTGTGACCCGCAGATCTCCATCGAATTGAGTGTTCCCAAGTATATATAATCGATGCGTCGGTTAAAAACAACGTGTCCGGTCACGTTTCGATTTCGTTCCGGAGGAGGGCGGCACGGACCTGCGGATCTTTCAACGTGCGTATAGCCCAGATGCCAATCGGTAAACCGATGAAAAACAGCGGGGAAATGAGAGGGATCATCGCAAGCACGCTGCATGAATACGAAAGGTAATACCGTTGACTTGCCATCATATGGGCCGCCCCATAGAAAATGATCAGGTTGATCAGTACTCCGACTTTGAGAACCAGAAGCACCGGCGGTGCAGACAGGGTCTCAACTCCGAGAACCCCGGGGAGGTACAGGAAGAGGACATTCAACCAATCCGCCATGAAGAATTTCGTGGTCCATTCTCCCTGATCCGTAATCAATCGGTTAAATAATGTAAGCCAGATAAGCACGTTACAGATTGCCACCAGGATCAGTCCGATCGCCGGTTTTCGTACTTGTTTCGTCACATTCATCAGCCGCTTGTGATCCTTGATTTGTGAAGGTGATGGAAATATACTAATGATCATATAATTTCTATTTATCTTCATCCGTTTCCCTGTCTTTTTCAAGAAATCTTATGGAATTGCGAGAAGGGATTACCTTTGATGACATCGTTATCGTACCAGCCCGCAGTGATGTTCTTCCCGAGGACGTTGAGACCCGAACAAGAATCAGCCGCGGTATTGATTTAAATGTGCCACTTGTCTCCGCCGCGATGGACACCGTTACGGAGGCGGAGCTGGCCATCGCACTGGCTCAGGAAGGGGGGATGGGCATCATTCATAAAAATCTGTCTCCGGAGGAACAGGCCCGTGAAGTGTTTAAAGTCAAACGATCTGAAAGCGGGGTTATCCGCGATCCGATTACGCTCGAACCGGAGGCCTCCATTTCCACGGCCCGATCGATCATGGAGAAGCACAATATTTCGGGAATCCCGATCGTGGATGACCAGAATGATTTGAAGGGCATTCTCACTCACCGGGATCTTCGGTTTCATCAGGATGGGAACGAATCGGTCACTGAAGTGATGACGTCGGAATCCCTGGTGACCGCGCCGCCGGACACCACCCTGGACGAAGCCAAGGCGAAATTATTGAATGAAAAGGTCGAGAAACTTTTGCTGGTGGATGACCAGGGCCAACTGAACGGTCTCATTACCATCAAGGACATTCGCAAGCAGGAGGAACATCCGAATGCCTGTAAAGATGATCGCGGTCGTCTTCGCGTGGGCGCGGCGGTCGGCGTGCACGATTACGAGCGTGTCGAAAAGCTGCTCAATTCCGACGTGGATCTGATCGTCGTGGACACGGCTCACGGCCACTCAGATGGTGTGATCGAGACGGTTCAGGAACTGAAGTCCGGTTTCGATGTGCAGGTGGTGGCCGGTAATGTGGCTACTGAAGAAGGGGCAAGAGATTTGATCGAGGCGGGTGCGGACGGAATTAAGGTCGGAATTGGTCCCGGCGCGATCTGTACGACACGGGTGATAGCCGGTGTGGGCGTTCCTCAGGTCACGGCGATTCAGAATGCCGGTAGCGTTTGTTCGTCCGCCGATGTTCCGCTCATCGCAGATGGAGGAATCACCCAGTCCGGAGATATTACAAAAGCAATTGCCGTCGGGGCGGATTGCATCATGGCTGGTAGCTTGTTCGCCGGTGTCAAGCAGAGCCCGGGTGAACGCATCCTGTACAAGGGCCGGGCGTACAAAGTCTATCGAGGCATGGGATCTCTCGGTGCCATGGTCAAGGGAAGCAAGGACCGGTACAAGCAGGATCAGGTATCTGACGAGGAGGATCTCATTCCGGAGGGAGTCGAGGGACGTGTGCCGTACAAGGGCCCGCTGGATGAACTGGTTTATCAGCTGGTCGGAGGCCTGCGAGCCGGTATGGGGTACTGTGGTGCGGAAAACATC
>CAZQNZ010000053.1:0-13834 GCA_964594615.1 uncultured Planctomycetia bacterium | reverse complement strand
TAGAAACCGAGGCTCCCAGCGCATCTTCCGCCGCCTCACCGGCACCTTCAGAACATGTATCAACCGGTTTGATGTTGTATGCACGCTCCGGAAGACGGTGTCACGTCCCGGCTGCACGGTTTCCTCCGGCATCGATTCGACGGTCGAGGAGCGCCGTCATCCCTGACGGCGCTGTTGATTGGAACGGAAGCACCTCGATTTCGTTTGTTTTTACCACCGCTCGAGGGGTAAACGGGCCTTTTTTTCATCACCTCCACCCCGGAGGTCGATTATGTCCGGGACGGTTCCCTCGATTTTTAGGTGAGAATGACGATCGTGGGTGGTCAGCAAGTCATGAGTGACCGAAGCGTGAATGAGTATCTGATGCCCGCAGGGGTTTCAGCATGCTGACATCGGGGCGATATCCATTCGGAAGGGCGGATGTTGGGTCAAGGCCGTCGATATTTCCTCCGGGATCAGGTGGTCGGAAGTGACGGTCGATGGGAAAACACGGCTCGGGTCACGGGCGTGTGGGCATCTTCTGAAGATGAGTTCGACGGACGGACGATCTGCTTTTTTTCCGTGCGCCACGCGTTACAATGAATGTGTAATTTCGACAGTATTCTTCATTGTTGGATAGGAAACATGAGTGACCGACCACAGCACTATCCGGTAGAGCGGGAGCGGAAGTCGATTTTGAAGTATGGAAAAACGGTTCGGATTCGGCCGGCCGGCCCTTCCGATGAGCATGATCTCCACGCGTTTTTTGACGAGCAGTCGATGGAGGAGCGGCGCCGGTGGTTCCACACGATGGATGTGGACGACGAGTTGCTGGCCCGGAGGATGTGCCACGCGTCGGAGGAGGGGTATGGAATTACATTGCTCGTGATTCGTGGGCGTCCCCCGTCCGAGCGGATACTCGGTGTTGGATCCTGCCTGACGGACGAGGATCCGCACACGGGAGAAATTGCGTTCGCCGTACGTCGATCGATGCGGGGTGAGGGAATCGGAACCCTGCTGCTGGAGCGGCTTGCTCTGCATGCGGCACACATGGGCATCCGCACGTTCCGAGCGTTCACACGTCCGGACAACGAACGTATGCTGGGGGTGTTTCAGAATTCCGGTTTTTCGGTCGACACCGAGCAGGAAGACGGGTACGTCCATGTGGAAATGTCGGTACACCCGCGACCGGACCAGCTTGAATCCTTTGATCTCAGGGACCGGGTGGCCACCGTAGCGTCCCTGCAGCCATTCTT
The DNA here is from genome assembly GCA_964594615.1 of uncultured Planctomycetia bacterium. Lineage (GTDB taxonomy): Bacteria > Planctomycetota > MHYJ01 > CAYXQY01 > CAYXQY01 > CAYXQY01. Next base: position 12,599 of record CAZQNZ010000053.1, on the reverse strand, counting down.
TCAGCCGAACGGTGTGGCCGTGATTGGTGCGTCGCGGGACCCAACCAGCATTGGATACCGCGTGCTGAAGAGTCTCGTGGATAACAATTTTCAGGGACCGGTATATCCGGTCAATCCGAAGGCGGATGTCATTCACAGTATGCACGTGTATCCGAATATCAAAGAGGTGCCACAGCAGGTGGATCTGGCGGTGATTGTGGTACCGGCTGAGAAATGCCTGCAGGTGGTCGAGGATTGTGCGGATGCGGGCGTACGTGGGGTGATCGTCGTCACGGCCGGTTTTGCGGAAACCGGTGAACTGGGTCAACGACGCCAGGAAAAGTTGCTCGAAGCCGTTCGCGGCAGCGGGATGCGGATGATTGGTCCGAACTGCCTCGGCCTCCTGAATCCCAAGCCGAGTGTTTCGTTAAATGCGTCGTTCTCCCCCGTCTTTCCCGAATCCGGAAGTCTGGCAATGCTGTCACACAGCGGCGCCTTCGGCCTTGCCATTTTGTCCATGGCGAAGGAACATTCGATGGGGCTGTCCAGTTTTGTCAGCGTGGGCAACAAACCGGACGTGTCCGGAAACGATCTGCTTCAGTACTGGGAGAGTGATCAGTCCACGGATGTCATTTTGCTTTACCTTGAGTCCTTCGGAAATCCCCGGCGTTTTTCACGGATCGCACGCCGGATTTCCCGCAAAAAACCCATCATTGCGGTGAAGGGTGGACAGACGGAAGCCGGAGAGCGAGCGGTGAGTTCTCACACGGCGAACCTGGCCGGGAACCGGGCCGGACTTGAAGCATTGTTCAAGCAGACGGGGGTTCTCCGAGCTGCGTCGCTGGAAAACATGTTCGACCTGGCTGCAGCACTCGCCAACCAGCCACTTCCCCAGGGACGGCGTATTGGAATTGTCACCAATGCCGGTGGACCGGGGATTCTGTGCGCGGATACGTGTGAGTCCAACCACCTCGAGATTCCGGAGCTCGATGAGGAGACGAAGGATCGTCTTCGGGAGGTGCTTCCGAGAGAGGCCAGTCTGGTGAATCCGGTGGATATGGTGGCGTCGGCCGGTCCCGAGGAGTACCGGGAGTGCGTGTCCGCTGTCATGGAGTCCCCGAACATCGACGCTGTGATCGTGCTGTATATACCGGTATCGGAGGGAGAAGTGGACAAGACCCTTGACTTTATCGGTCAGGGGATTTCATCTGCTCGGGAGGAACATCCCGACAAACCGGTGATGCTCTGTCAGGTGGCCGACGAGCACAAGTCACTGTTTCTGGAACTGGAACAGGAACGCGTACCGACCTACGAGTTTCCGGAAACTCCTGCCCACCTGATCCGAAAAATGGCGGATTACCGGGAATGGCTGGAGAAGCCGGCTGGAGAGATTCCGTCGTTCGACGTGTATCAGCAGGATAAAGTCAAGAAATGGGATGCGCGTCTCTCGAGCACGTACGAGGATCAGTGGTTGCCCATGGACGTGGGCCGGGAACTGCTGCAGGATTTCGATTTTCCCCTGGCCAGCGGCCGTGTCGTGACGTCCGCCGATGAAGCCGGTGAAGTGGCTGCGGAGGTGGGATTTCCCGTAGCGGCCAAGCTCGCCTCCACGGAGGTGATTCATAAGACGGAGGAGGGCGGTGTGAAGCTGGATCTGAAGTCGGAAGAAGAGGTGGCGAACGCCTACCGGCAGATGGAGGAGAAGTTCGGTGCTACGGATGCCGACGGACCGATGAACGGAATGCTTGTTCAGGAAATGATTACGGAAGGGCTGGAAATCATCATCGGTGTCAGTACGGATCCCAAGTTCGGGCACCTGATCAGTTTCGGTCTCGGAGGGATCTTTGTCGAGGTCATGAGTGACGTCACCTTCCGCATGGCTCCGCTCACGGATCAGGATGCTCGTGAGATGTTGGATGAGATTCGGGGGGCCCGATTGCTTGACGGCTACCGGGGGCAGCCGGCTGTCGATCGGGAGGCACTGGAAAACCTGTTGCTACGGGTGTCGGAACTGACCCAGCATATGCCCCGCGTTCAGGAAATGGATTTCAACCCGGTCTTTGCCCGGACGAAGGGGGATGGGTGTTCGATCGTGGACGTTCGCATTCACACACGTTAATCCGGTGTTGCCACCTGCTCGAACGGAATGGTCGTTCAGATGATCGATGAACGCCATTTCACAGGACCGTTGACCAGCTACTGATGGCCGGCAGAACGATGTTCAGGCCGCATTGAAAATCAGAAAGACACGGTAGTTTCATCGTCGAGTCCCGTCAAAGAGATTCACAGTGAAGTTGATCGGTTCAAATGCGCTGAAAGCCTCACCGGAGCCGGTCTGGTGAACGATCATTGCGTAGTCATTACTCGTCGCACCCCCCGAGGCTGTGGTGACGAGTATGCTGGACGATGCCCCTTTTTCACGTTCGCAACACTCATCGGATAAATACATGACCCGTCCGAAGATACATTTCCTTGGTGGCACCGACACGGTCACGGGATCGAAATTCCTGCTTGAGCTGGGCAAACAGCGTATACTGATTGATTGCGGTCTTTTTCAGGGCACGCCGTCCGTAGAACGACTGAACCGGGATGCCCCCCCGATTGATCCGGCGACAATCGATGCCGTGATACTCACGCACGGACACCTGGATCACGTCGGCGCACTTCCGCGATTTCATCGACTGGGGTTTCGGGGACCCATCTACGGCACGGCGCCCACCCTGGCCACGGCCCGGATCATCCTGCGGGACAGTGCAAAAATCCAGGAAAAAGAAGCGCACATGCTATCGCAGGAAGCGGCCGGAGAGGAAACGGTCGAACCGCTGTACACGACCGAGGATGCCCTGCGTGTGATCGAACGATTCGAACGACGAACGGAAAACACGTGGCATGACGTGGCTCCGGAGATTTCGTATCGCCACCGTCGTGCCGGGCATATACTGGGAGCCACGTTTCTGGAGGTGAATGCGGGAGACAAGAAATTGACATTTTCCGGGGACCTCGGTCGGTCGACCAATCCGCTGATCCCTGCTCCCGAACCTCCGCGGCCAACCGACTACCTGGTCCTCGAAAGCACGTATGGCAATCGAAACCACGTGTCCTACGAAGTGAAACCGCTGATGGAGGAATACGTGACGCGGACCATCCAGCGAGGGGGCACCGTTCTGATTCCCAGCTTTGCCGTGGAACGATCCCAGCATGTGATGTGGATGCTGCATACACTTCGAAAAGAGGGGCGAATACCGGAGGTGCCGATGTACCTCGATACGCCCATGGGCATCGATGTGTGCGGGTTGATGAACGAGTTTCCCGAATGGCATCGGTTGCATTTGAAACAATGGCGCGAAACGTTTGATCAGTTTATTGCCGTTGAATCCGGTAAGAAAAGCCGTTCGATCGTCGATGCCCGCGAACCAAAAATTGTGATTGCCGGAAGTGGGATGGTGTCCGGAGGTCGAATTCTCTCGTATTTAAAAAAACACCTCACCGATCCCGATTCCATGCTGATTCTGGTGGGGTACCAGGCGGAACAGACGCACGGCCGCGAACTGCAGGAGGGAGCGGAGGTCCTGCGATTCCATGGAACAAACGTCCCCGTACGAATTCCGGTGAGCACCATGCCCGGTCTCTCCGCTCACGCCGACCAGCAGGCGTTGTTGAACTGGTGTGATCAAATGAAAACAGCACCCGAACAAACATTTCTGGTCCATGGAGAAACGGCTTCTCGTACCGCGCTACAGAATGCCATCCATGAAACGAAAAGGAATGGAAGTACACTCCCGAAACTGAATGATGTGGTCTCCCTGGAATAGATCATGTGATCCGTTATCAACGTTCGATGAGCGATCCATTTGACATGAGAGGAAGTCATTTCAGGCATTGTTGTTTTGGTTTCCGAGACCCCTCGAAGATACCGGTTTGAACATGGAATCCTTCTACAGAGACCTGCCGTCGTTCGATCGGTTCGAGGAGGTGACCATGGACCGCCATTATCGAACCGTCCCGGAGGAATGGGGGATCTTGATCACGGATGTCAAAAATTCGACGGAGGCGATTCAGGACGGCAAGTATCGTGATGTGAATCTGATTGGGGCGTCGTCCCTGGCCATTGCCCGGAATGTGATGGGAACCCTCGAGTTCCCGTTTTCGTTTGGCGGGGACGGGGCCACGATGCTCATTCCCCCCGAACACCAGGATGAATTGCGATCCAGGTTGTCGGGCCTTCAGAACCGGGCCAGAGAGCAGTTCCAGCTCGAACTTCGGGCCGGGCACGTACCGGTAGACGCACTGAATCATCGAACCGAATCTCTGGACGTGGCAAAATACGAAGTGGCCTCCGGATTGTGCGTCGCCATTTTCCGGGGCGGCGGCATAGCGGCGGCAAACGAGCTGGTCAAACAGCAGCCGGACCGGTATGAGCTGTCAGAGCCGGATCCGCCGGAGGTTACGCTGGAGGGTCTTTCGTGTCGCTGGAAGCCCATCCCGAATCAAAACGGCCGCATCCTGTCCCTTCTCGTGCTTGCCCGAAGCACTCCGAAACAGGAGGTGTACCGAGACGTCCTGGATACGCTGGACGCCCTGTACGATGGGGAACTCCAGAGGGGCAACCCGGTTCATTCCTCCGGTCTTTCATACCGGTCAATGAGTAGCTGCTACGAAGACGAAAAACGGTACGTCGGACGGTGGTGGAGTGTGTCGGCCCTGTATCGCTGGATGGAAATCGTGCTTGCCGTGATGTTGTTCCGCTGGAACGTCGCTTCCCTGTTCGGGAAAGCCGACCATTATCGGAATGCCCTTCCCAACCACTCCGACTATCGGAAATTTGACGACATGCTCCGCCTCACACTGGACTGCAGTCCGCAACAGATCGACGAAATCACCCACTATCTGGACGAACGCTATCAGCAGAAGGACCTGTTCTACGGTCACCATGAATCGTCCGATGCCCTGATGACGTGTTTCGTGGAGAGTTTGAGCGACGGAGAACACGTCCATTTCATTGACGGCGGAGATGGCGGGTATACGATGGCGGCTGTGCAACTTAAAAAACAGATTCGTCAGGCACACGATAGAAGTTAAATTTTATTGTCTCCATCCGAAAAGGAGTCACGTGCTAAGCATCCGATGTTTGGTGTAGAATAAGGGATTTCGAGGTGGATAGCGTAAATGATTCATTTTACGTCACTCGGTTCTGAACGTTTGTTTTCGATCCTATCAGAGAGACAGGCTCCGTGGGTGCCGGAAGGTATGAGACTGGGCGGGCTAAAAGAAAGCTGATCTCCGGAGGAACGGTATCGTTGTTTCCTGCTTTATAGAATCGGAAAACGGTTGTAGCCATGGTTGATGTCAAGGACCTTTATAGTATCACAGCCAGCGTTCCATCCAGCGATGCCGCTCCTCTGGAGCTCGGTTTCCTCAGGAACCGTTCGTTTGTAAGACTATTGTGCTCCAACCGGAGCACCTGCAAACAATGGACGATCACTGACGGGGTTGTAACATGTTCTTTCATGAATTGGTGAACGCTGTTTTTTCGTGGACAATCTTTCCTGCGTCCAATTGATTTTCCACCGTCCAAAAGCGCAAATTGAGGTCGGATGCGATCTTCAACGAACGTTCTTCATGCTTTCCAATACTCTTGATCTGGTGCCGAAGGTTCTTCTTGGATGCCAGCTGGAGGAAAGGCTCCGGAGGAGCCGAATGGTCTTAGAAACAACAACGTCCACATACCATCCGAACTGCGTAGGAGTGGCATCGTCTCGTCCATCCCCCATGTGTGCAATACGATTTTGAAGATGGTGAAACACCGGGCATCCCCGATGGTTCAACTCATGAAAGACCGCGCTGGATACGCCTCCACAACCGATCGACTTCTTCTTCGGGGTCCTCGAACACCTCCCCGTCCAGGGCGGAAATCATGGCGGCACGGATCAGGTCCGGGTCCAGTTGATCGGATTCATCGATGTAATTTTCGCGAATCAAAAACGTTTCCAGTTCATCCATTTTTTTTGAGCGAAACCCGGAAACGGCGCCCTCCCGCAATCGTTTGACAAGTTTCTCCGGATGGCCGTCCAGGTCAATGCAGAGCTCGGCCACCTCCTCGATGAAATTGTCACTCACCGCATCGGTTGTCTCCAGCACGGATCGGTTGATCGGCCGGTGCCGGCCGACGCGCCACTGTTCGATAAACGCCTGCACCGCCTTTGCTCGTTCCCGTGCCCGGCGAATGGTTCGTCGCCGAGACGGATCGGTCGGATCAATCACTCCCTGTTCCAGCAGCATGGTAAAGGGCCCCCACCGTTCGATTCGACGATTCAGAAGTTCCTCTAACACCTTGACGTCTTCGATGAGATACCACAGGTGAGCGGCGGCCACGTCGTCCTGCCGCGGATTCAGCGGAGGTACCTCCAGTTGTTCTCCGTAGGTCTCGTGGTCCAGGTCGCCGGCGGCGGGCACATCCATTTCCTGATTCTGTACCTCGGACAGATCCGGTACCTGAACCGCCCCCTCCGGTGTGTGCTTCATCTGCTCCTGCAGGTCGTACACTCGTAGTTCATGGTCTCGACGGTCCGCCACCGCCTGCCACTTGGCCACCTCGTCCCCCTGGGCGGTAAAGTAAAACACCTGTCGTCCGTCTCGGGATCCCTCAAGGACGGACTCGATGATGGTCCGCGCCCGGACGTCGTCCGCATTCGCCAGCGTTTCGTCCATAAACAGGGGCAGCCGAACATGTTCTTCACCCTGCTGACAGAACGCCAATCGCACGGAAAGTAGAACCTGAATCCGTGTGCCGCTGGAGAGTTGATTCAGTGTCTGTCCCTCGCCCGTTAGCGTATCCACTACGCGAAACTCCGGAGCGTCCGACTGATCGACCTTGAGCTCGTACCGCCCTCCGGTAATTTTTGCCAGCAGCTCACGAGCTCGGTCGTAGACCTCGGGCATGGTGCGATCCGTATTCACACGCTGAACGTATTGTGCCAGTACATGTCCCCCCATGTTTCGATAATCCGACCGTAACTGTTCCTGAAGGGCGTCAAACGCACGTTCCTTTTCGGCAATCGCCGGCTCGACCTCGTATCCCTCCTTCGCCTGTTCCAGTTCCGTCCGGATGGACGCCATCCGTTCCTGCAAATCATCGTATGCCTCCGCCTTCTCCTTCAGATCCTGAATCTCCCGCTCCACGTTTCCCCGATCCCTCTCAAGCAGTTCGGGATCAAATCCATCGCGGTCCCGAAGCTTGTTTTCTTCCTTTTTGCGAACACCTTCTTTTTCGTTCCGTTTTTCCTTCAGCTCCGCGTACTGTGATCTCTGATCCAGAAGCGCCTGGAGACCCGCCTCATCTCCCGGTTCCAGATTGAGCCGTTCGAACAGTTGATTCAGCTGTTCCGTTTTCTCGGGCAGCGTGGATTTCACCTGTTCCGCCTTTTCCCGTGCCTGTTTCAGGGATTGTCGGGCCTCCCGAAATGTGTTGATGCGCCCCTTCATATCCGACAGGTGTTGTCGCGCCGTCGACGCGTCTTCCACCGGCGGCAGATCCCACTTCTGAAACTCGTCATTGAGCTGGGTCCGGTACCGTTCCGCGCTGGATCGCTTTTCCTCCAGTTCCGTGTCAATCGCCTGAATCGATGCGTGAGCATCTTTCCAGCGGGACAGTCGATTGGTCAGATAAAACAGCGTCTGCGCGTCCGCATCCGGGGCCACGCCGTAGGTCTCGCGCAACTGTTTCATCTGTTCATTCCGCTCCTGCATCTCCTCCTGCAGTTGCTCATATTCGTCACGGAGGGGGGACCAGAAATCTGCTTTTTCCTGTTGCAGTACCCGTTTCGCCCGACGACGATGCAGTTTTTTCAGCGTCTCTCGAACGCCTTCCCGGGTCCAGTCCGACGGCTCGATCGGAAGGTCCTGTTCCTGATACTCCGCTTGCGCGGAAGATCGCCTCCCCTCCGATCCGGGTGGTCCCGTCAACAACTCGTATCCATAGAGGCCTGCGGGGAGGATCAATAACACCAGAAAGACCGGGGTCACAAAAAATGATAGTAGAACCGTCAGGATCGCGGTGAGACCTCGCGACACGTGCCGAAGTTGAGACGTAGACGGTTCGTTCTCCGTCTCCTCCGGCGGATGAGCAAGCCAGTTTTCCAGTACCTCACATCCCCGCCTCAACTGATCTGCCTCCCGCCGTTCCTCCTGCGCTTCCTCCGGCTGAAGACGGTTGCGAATCTGTTTCAGCGACTCCAGTTGATTTCGTACCTGCTCGGTTTCACGGGCAAACGTCTGGAGTTCGTTGTACTCCGGTCGCTTGAGTTCCGCGAGCGATGCGGGTTCAACCTCCGAACTGAAATTCGACTGTTCCTCCTGTCGCGTCTTCATTTCCGCTTCTCGTTCTTCCCGGAGATTTCGAACCTCCCGCTCAATCTTCTTGAGGTCCTGGTACTGATCCTCAAGCTTCTGATGCAGGTCGTCCACGGGTTTGTCGTACGGATAATCGAGCGTCTCCAGCCGTTCTTCCGCCGCTTCCATTTTGCTTTTCGCCTGATCCCGCTGGTCCTTCAGTGACTGAATCTCCTGCTGCAGCTGCTCCATGTGTTTCCGTTCCGTTCCGGTGACCTCCTCCATCACCTCGGGAAACTGGTTCAGGGTCTGTTGCACCTCCTCGACCTCCTCCCGAGCATCAAACACGGCCAGGACCTGCTCGAGCAAATCGATTCGAGCGCTTGCCTCCTTTGCCTCCTTTTTTTTTCGCTGCAGTTCGGTGAGTTCCTCTTCTTTTTGCTGCAGCTCACTCATGTGGTCCCGGGCGTCTCGCAGCTTCTTCAGTGCACGTTCCGCTCGTTCGTGTGTGTTCCCGGGATGGGAGTGTTTCTCGTTGAACCCCAGCTCCTCCGCCGCCTCCGACACGTCGTACCCGCCGTACAGTTCCTGCAGGATCATTTCGGCAAACGATTGATCCGTGGTGTCCTCCTGAATGAGATCGTGCAGCGCGAGGTGATACCGGTCCCGCTGTTCGAACGGGGGTAAGGAGGGCCCCGGATCGGAGGTCCCGTCCCGTTCAAACGTTTGCTCACTGCCGTCCACCTTCACAAACCATTCCTGATCTTCGGCCGCAACGTTGCCCCGCACCAGTACATTTGAAGTGGACATGTGATCCGGCCAGAGCAACGTAATCAGTGCCTGTGCAACCCGTGTTTTCCCGGCTGCGTTCGGTCCGTGAATGACATTGACACCGGACGAGAACGACTCCAGTGACAGGCCCGGAGGATCGATCCCCGGCATCCGGGTGACGTCCAGCTTTCGGACCATCAATGAGGGTTTGTTCTCGGTCGCCGCACTCATCCCTGTTCCTCCTTTTGCGCAACCAATCGGTCCAGGAGAGACCGGGCCTGCTGTTCCAGCACCGTCTCGACCTCCTCCCGTTCGGGCGGTTTCAGCCCCTCTTCCGTACGTAATGGTTCATACGTATTGGCGGTATATGCCTGGCGCATGGCATCATGAATTTCGGTGGCCACTTCCTGATGCTCCCCCAGCGATTCCCCCCGCTCCATGCGAAGCAGGATCTCAGCGAGCACCCCCACCGGGCCGGTCACGTCCGAGAGTTGATCCAGGTTCAATGCGGGGCGCGTCCGATTCGAAATATGATCGATACGAACCGTTGCACCGGCCAGACGAAAACGAAAATCCCGTTCAAGATCCTGCAGTTGATCGTCCAGCTCCCGGTATACCTCCGTTCGTCCGGTCAGCGTGACCCGGAGCAAAAACAGATCCCGTTCATTGTGTTCCGTCCGGCGCTCCTCCATTCTCTCGGTCAACTCCTGCTGAATCACTCCTCCGATCGCTTGGGGGTCGTCCAGATCCGACACGTCCAGCTCAAGCTGTGCATATTCCAGGCTGGCGAGTGGAAGCTGTCGGGCGTCCAGGGTTCCGGAGGGTTGAATCGATACCAGCCACGGTCCGTGCGGACCCGTTTCCGTCGGGTTAAGGGGTTGTGGAGACCCCGGATTGAGAATGAGGGGACGTTCACCAATTCGCTCGGGGTTGTGGATGTGTCCCAGGAACCAGCCATCCACCGGTGCCCGTTTCAGGTCTTCGACTTCGGTCGGGGCGTAGGAAGAACCCGTTCGACCGAGGTCGGAATGAAGCAAGCCCATCACTGGTTGATCCGCTTTCGGAAGATCATAATCCGCCATCGGGTTGTGGGGAACACTGCGTTCGGGATAGGACCAGCCGTCCACATGAAGAACCGGCTCACCCTGTTGACGTAACGTGTGCCGTTCCCACTCCCCCCCTCGGCCCAGAAGGGTCACGTTCTTGCGATCCATCGAGTCGGCGAAGGAGGAAAGCACACCGGCATCATGATTCCCGGCCACCATAAACACCGGTATGTTCTCCTCCGACAATCTCGCTACACCGGATTCAAACGGCCCCCACGCTTCGAAGAACTGGTTCTCACGATCCACAACATCCCCCGTAATGATCACCCCATCCACCCGTTGCCGACACGCTTCCTGCACCATCCGCTGCCAGATGGCTCCGGGTGAAAATCCCTCCGAATCCATCCCGTCCGGGATGTGACTCGGGTGAAGGCCGAGGTGAAGGTCTCCGGTGACCAGCAGTGTCAGCTCCGACATGCGGTTGCTCCTGTCGTTTCTATAATACGAGAAACGAGTTTGTGTTGTTCTTCATCAATCATGCTAAATATTTTAGAACAGGTGAACCGGTATGGAAAGGTGAAACCGGCGGGTCTGCCTTCCACTCCAATCTGATGGGTGATATTCTTTCGTCTCTGTTTCAGTGAACCCCCATTACGTCAGACGTGATTTCCATGCTCGCCATCCATCTGCGTTCATCTGCAGTCAATGTCTGTACTGGTGTTTGATAAAACGAACCGCGGATGAACACAGATATACGCAGATATGGGATGTTTGCCGTCAGGATAGGGGAGCAACAGGCACGAGAGGAAGCGACTGGAGGAAAACGTTATTTCGCCTCGACCCAGCAGACCCCCTCGCATGCTATTCGACGTAACAAGGAGACGGTTGCCGAACAGACAGCCAGGTATCAACGAGTGGTCAATGGCAATCGATGGAATCATACTCATCATCCAGATTTTGATGCTCGCCATCCATCTGCGTATATCTGCGTTCATCTGCGGTTCATGTTTGTAGATTTATACGAACGACGAACCACAGATAAACGCAGATGGGCGCAGATATTCGACCACGTATGAACACGATCGGTCTTTGCTCAGGCGATGTATGCCTGTCCACTCCCCGGAAGCCGATTCTGTTCACGGGATGTGCGAGGGATGGCATGGGGTGAGCCGGCCGCCGACCTGCTTGCGGATCAGGTCCAGATTTGACGGTCCGAAGGCAAGCAGGTCGACGCGCCGGGTTCAGCAGGAACGAGCAGAACGGTTGAAACTACTCCGTCAGGAACGTCTGAAATCCGGGGTACGCTTCCATTCCGTGTTCATCAATGTCCAGTCCACGCAGCTCCTCATCGCGTTCCACCCGAAACCCGATGGTGGACTTGATCAGGTAAAACATCGGAAAACCGACGGCCAGGCAATACGCCGCAACCGCCACGACGCCGATGGACTGCACGATCAACTGATCGAATCCACCGCCGTAGAACAGTCCGGTTTCGGTGGCGAACAGACCGGCGGAGAGGGTGCCCCAGATTCCACAGGTGCCGTGAGCGGAAATGGCACCGACCGGGTCGTCGATCTTCAACACCGTGTCAATGAAGATCACGGAGCCCACGATCAACACACCTCCGATGGTGCCAATGATGGCCGCCCCGACGAGCGTGACCGAATTGCAGGGGGCGGTGATGGCGACCAGTCCACCGATGGCACCGTTCAGGGCCATGCTGGTGTCCGGTCGTTCCCATACATACCAGGTGGTCAGCATGCAGGACACCATCCCGGCGGCCGCGGACAGGTTGGTGACCGCAGCGACGCTGGCGATCTCCGGGACCACGGCCATGTGGCTACCGGCGTTAAACCCGAACCAGCCAAACCAGAGAATAAACGTCCCGAGTGCAGCGAGGGGAATGTTGTGTCCGGGAATCGGATTCACTTCCCCGTGTCCGTTGTACTTTCCGATACGAGGACCCAGGACCATTGCGCCACAAAGCGCGATCCATCCCCCGACCGAATGCACGACGGTTGAGCCGGCAAAGTCAATAAACGCCGCGTTTTCGATGAAGCCAAGACTCTGATCAAGGCCACCGATCCATCCCCCGCCCCAGATCCAGTGTCCGGACACCGGATAGATTAGGGCCGTGATGATGGTACTGTATATCAGATACGCACTGAACTTTGTGCGACCGGCAACGGCTCCCGAAACAATGGTGGCCGCCGTGGCCGCGAAGACCATCTGGAAGAAATATTTCGCTTCCAGGGGCAACCGGGTGCCGCTGACAATGCCCGTGTACACCTCCGGATCGGCCATTAGAAAGAATCCACGCATGCCAAGCAGTTCGGATCCCCCTCCAAACATCAGGGCAAAACCGACCGCCCAGAACGAAAGCGCCGAAATGCTGAACGCCGCCACGTTCTTCGTGATCATGTTGCAGGCGTTCTTTGCTCGGCAAAATCCCGCTTCCAGAAGCGCAAACCCCGC
>CAZQNZ010000052.1:0-14144 GCA_964594615.1 uncultured Planctomycetia bacterium | reverse complement strand
CGGGCAAAAACACCTCGTTCGGGTACCAGAACATGTACAGAATTGATGGAACGGAAGATGGGAGTTGCACGGTAGACGGATCTACGGTTTTGCGGGAGAACGGTGCAGGAGTGAGATCAGAATGACCGTGAAGAGAAACAGGAACAAAACGATGACGTTGATGGTTTTGGTACGCTTCACCGATTCCTGGGATGGATCGGGGTCCTGAAGGACAAGTGGTGTCCGTTTGTTTGTATTTTGAACAAGTGTATTGGTTTCGGACGGTGAGTTCAAATTGACCGGAATAGGCCAGGACCTGTTCCCTCGGTTGAGCTCACGCATTCCGATGCGGGTTGTATCCGGACGGGTCGAGATCTCTTCTGACCGTTTGTTCTTTCGAGTTGGCAGGAGGGATTCGCCGGTCTTCCAGTACACGGTGTCCCCATAATGACGTATGTCCAGCGGCTGAAACTGAAAAAGGACGTTCTGCCAGAACTGCACAAACTCGGGGTAGGAATCCGGATGAATTCCCCACAGGGTGGAGGGGGTCTTTTCCGGGGAGAGAAACGGATTAAAACCCACCCATAGCTGAAGAGCATCGGACTCCCGAAGGAAGGCGATGGGGCGAGAGTCGGTCAGGAGCAGGGGGTGGATGATCTCGGATTGAGGAGTTGGAGAGAGGGCAAGGGGGGCACGAATCGTCACATTCTCCAGCGAAAGATCGTTGACGATCGGATGGGAGGTCACCAGCGGCCGGACGGCGCGGGCGGAGGAAACGGATTCAAAGGGGATGTTGCCCGAGGGGGGTGGATCTACCACGATGGCCTGCGTGGAAGGATTCTCCCAGACGGAGTTCGTGACCTCCCGGGAGGGCCGATAAAAGAAGGTGACGTCGGGTTGTTGATCGACCGGCCTGACCGTGGAGAGCGATGAAAGCAGGTTGACGACGTGTTGGTTTGTCCCCTGGAGTTTCGTTCGAACGAGATAAGCCGTTCGTGAAGTGAAATGGACCACGTCATCGGAGGAGAGGGCATCCGTTTCTCCGGGGTGCAGGCGGAGGGCGCCGGATGATCCTGTCCAACCCTTCACTGATAGGAAGGTGGTGGTCTTCTCACCGGGAGTGAGGATGACTTCACGGGACGCCTGGACAGAACCGTCCAGATTCTTGGCTTCCAGGTGAGCTTTCTGTTCTTCCGTGCCGTGGTGAGCGACCTGAATGGTGAGGGTCAGGGTGGATTGGTTTATCTGGGCCCGAAGAGAGACGATCCCCGTATTGGGCTGATTGCTGCCCACGATCATTCGATGCTTGCGTTGGTTGAACAGTCCGTCGTCAAGATGGCGGTCATCCGTAACGAGGACCAGAGGAGAAGTGCGTTCTTCGAGAAGGGTCTCGGCCGTCGTTTTCAGGGATCGTTCGAAGGATAAATCCGTGACCGATTGTTCGGCAAGGAGGGTGATCATCTCGTCAGCGGAACCTTCGTGTGTTCGGTCAGGACGCGTGAGAAGGGTGACGGTCCAGCGAGACGGGGTCGTGGGCCGGTCGGCTAGGCGTTCCAGTCGACGGATCGCTCGGCGATACCTGGAGGTGCCCTCCGCATTCTGAACAGCCATGCTTGCTGACAGATCGACCAGAAGGTGCAGGGTTTCCTGTTCCCCGGGTTTCGCACGAAAAACCGGTCCGGCAACAGACACGATCACCGCTGTAAGAAGCAAGGAGAGCAGCAGGGATGTGATGACGTATTTGAGTGAGGGGATGGACCGTTGTTTCTGCTCGATGCGTTTCCTCAGCCGTTTCCAGAGCAGCAGACTGGCAAAATTTCGTTGTGCCGCGGAATGGATCAGCAGGTGCAGTATGAAATACACCGGCACCAGCAGCAACAACCAGAGCCAGATTGGTGAAAGCCATGTGGGCATGGTGATCAACCCCGATGGAGGTTCGTGTACAGAAGCGTGGGTGGCCGCTTCGATCACGTGACGTTCCATCATAATCGATCTGTTCATAAGAACGTATGTGTGATCACTCCTTCATGATTGGTGCGGAACGCTTCGAATACTCAATTGATAAACATTTAAATTTGAACGGGGGTGACGTACAATAATCCAAATCAAATCCTGCGCTGTTCATAATTTTTCCTGGAGTAAATCATGAAGCGACACGCCGTTCTGTCCGTGCTATTTCTGCTGTCAACGGTTTCGATCGCATTTGCAAAACCCGAACCTCTTGAGATTGGGTCCGCCGCTCCTTCGTTCGAATTGACCGGAGTTGATGAACAAACGTATTCACTGGACGATTTCAGTGAGGCAAAAGTGTTGATGGTGGTCTTCACCTGCAACCATTGTCCCACTGCCCAGGCTTACGAGCAGCGCATCAAGCAGATTCGGAAAGATTACAAAGACCAGGGGCTGGCACTCGTTGCGATTTCGCCCAATGATCCGAAAGCGCTCCGTCCGGATGAACTCCAGTATTCGGATTTGAACGATTCACTGGAGGAGATGAAGATTCGCGCTCAACAGCGTGATTTTCAATTTCCCTACCTCTACGACGGGGATCGTCAGAAGGCTTCTAAACAATACGGTCCCTCGGCGACCCCGCACGTGTTTCTGTTCGACGACGAACGAAAGCTCCGATACCAGGGCGCGATCGATGATAATGAGAATCCAGCGAAGGTGAACAAAAAATTTACCCGGCAGGCCATCGAGTCGCTTCTTGATGGAGAAGAGGTACCCGTAAAAACGACGAAAGTTTTTGGCTGTTCGATCAAGTGGTCCAACAAACGACCTCAGGCCCGGAAAGCCCGGAAGCAATTAAAACAGGAAACCGCATCCGTGGAGGAGCTTGAGCTCGATCGGCTCAAGAAGATACTGGAGAACGAACAGGGCAACGTGCAACTCTTCAATGTCTGGGCGACGTGGTGTGGTCCCTGTCAGGAAGAATTTCCGGATCTGGTGGAAATTAACAGTTATTACCGCCAGCGAAACTTCGAGATGTATACGATCAGCATTGATACCATGAACAAGAAGGATGCTGTAAAGTCCTTCCTGAATAAACACCATGCGTCGATGAACAATTTCATTGTGCCCAGCAGCAAGCGTCAGCAACTGGCGAAGATTCTCGATCCAGAATGGGCTGGTCCGGTGCCACACACCGTCATTTTTGGCCCGGATGGGAAGGTGCTGCATCGGAGAACGGGTCGCATAGATCCATTAAGGGTCAAGCGGACAATCGTAGACGAACTGGGCCGTACCTATTACGAGTAACTGCCGTCGCTTGAGGTAGGACCCGAGAGACGCAGGCCAACGCTTCAAATATGTTCGAAGAAGGGCTCTTGCGCTTGATCATGGAGCAACGGCAGACGTTCTCTCACGACGGACATTACAACGGTTTACCGGGGGACCACAACTGATGGCCGGACACTCCGAATGGCATAACAGGAAGTACCGGAAGCGCCGGGTGGATCGCAAGCGGGCCAAACTATTCGACCGTCTCTCCCGGAAAATCATTCGTGCTGCTCGACAGGGAGGGGGGGATCCGGAAGTCAACCTGGAATTGAAGTGGGCCATTGAGGAAGCCCGCGATGCGGACATGCCGTCCGAGAACATCGAGCGTGCAATTAAACGTGGCACAGGCGAGCTGAATCGGGAGAATGGGGAGGCGGTTCGATACGAGGGGTTTGCTCCCGGGAACGTTGCTGTGCTGATTGAGGCGTATACGGATAACCGGAGTCGCACGCATGCGGATCTCCGGCAGATTTTTAATGAAAATGACGGCTCACTCGCAGAGGAAGGCAGTGTCTCTCCCCTGTTTGACGAGCAGTGTGTGTTTATCGTTCAGGATGGGAACGTGTCGGAAGATGAGTTGCTCGATCTGGTCATTTCGAATGGAGGAGAGGATATCGAATCCAAACAGGACGGGTACACCATTTATGCAC
Source organism: uncultured Planctomycetia bacterium (assembly GCA_964594615.1). GTDB lineage: Bacteria > Planctomycetota > MHYJ01 > CAYXQY01 > CAYXQY01 > CAYXQY01. The sequence continues at coordinate 10,236 of CAZQNZ010000052.1, read as the reverse complement.
CGGCCGTACAGTTTGATACCCTTCGATCGGAACTCAATGAGCATGAGCTGGATATTCAGAACAAGAAGATCATTCCGGTCCCCAAGACGGAAGTTGCGGTCTCGGAGAGTGAGGCGGAGAAACTCGGGAACCTGGTTTCGGATCTTGAACGGAACCTGGATGTACAATCGGTACACACCAATCTTTCCTCGGAACTCGATCTCCCTGCAAGTGAGTCGGATTAGCGGACTCACGAAACAGCTCGCTCGGAGTGTTTCTCTTGCCCTTGTCTGGAAATGTCTCGTGCGGTCCGTTCGTTTCATGATGTGCTCTACAGGGAGGTTCGACGAGGAATCCTCGCATTCCGTGGGCTTGTGAGTCGAAGTCAACGCGTAGTGTGCAGGATGAGTCGGACGTTCGAAGAACGCATTCGATTTTGCAGTGTTTTGTACTCGACGACCATGCGCAGTTGAACCATCTTACCTCCCAGGGGTGTCGTGTTATGAAAAGAGACAGCGGAGGCTGAGAACCCGACGCCATTTCGGAAAGATCGAACGTGTTCCACGACCGTCACTGGTACGAAACGGTTTTCTGATCCGATATGATACCAGTACGACATTGCACACGCTCTAAATCTAATGAGATTCGGACCGTCACTGGGTGATTGTGAATAGACAAGCGAGTTCTCTGGCCATAACGATGGGGGACCCCTGCGGGATTGGTGTGGAGATCCTCCGACGTTTTCTGAACGAGGGAGGTCTGGACACGGGCACGCCGCTCGTGGTGGTTGGTCATGATCGCTTGATCGCAGAGGGGCTGAGGGAAGAGGTACTGGATCGGTTGTACATTCATGACGATGAGCACGTTCCGGAACGGAAGCCGACCGTTGACGTGCCGGTTTTATGGAATCCCTCGGACGTTGAGGTTTCTGCTGAGGAACGTGGAAGCCCCATGAAGAAATCCGGGAGGGCGTCGCTTGAGTATATTCAGGCGTCCTATCAATTGTACGACGAGGGAGTGGTGCATGGTCTTGTGACGGGACCGGTTTCAAAGAAAAGCATTACCGAAACGGACCCCTCGTTCACCGGGCACACGGAGTGGCTCGCTCAACGTCAACACGTTGACTTTCCGGTCATGGGGATTACCTCGGACGACTGGATTGCCACCACGGTGACGCGACACGTGCCGGTGTGCGATATCCCTTCTGCACTGACGGCCGAGCGGATCTCTGAAACAATCCAGGTTTTGCATGGGGCCCTGCAAACGTACTGGAACAGATCAGATCCCCTCATCGGCGTCACGGGCCTGAATCCGCATGCGGGCGAAAGCGGGAAGATTGGTTCGGAAGAGGAGGAGTTGATTGCGCCCGTGATGGACGAGTTGCGCTCCACGGGGATCAATCTTGTCGGGCCGAGTTCGGCGGAAACACTGCTGACGGAATCGGGATTTGAGCATGTGGACGCCGTTGTGGTCATGTTTCACGATCAGGCATTCGTGCCGTTGAAAGCCCGAGGACTTGATCGATGTGCCTCGGTGACGCTTGGTCTGGATATGGTGCGGACAAGTGTGGCTCACGGGACGGGGTATGATCTTGTGGGGACGAACACCTTCTCGGATCAGTCGCTACGAAATGCCGTGGAACTCGCCTCGCGCATGATCAAAACCAATAGTACGAGATGATACGCTTTGAACATTGACCCATGGATCTTTTATTCACGCTGATTGTTATTGGTTACACCGGACTGGTGCTGTACCGGCGCTACCGGGCAGACCATGAGGGGGACCGTGCATATAATTACGCGCTTGCCGCGTTGCTGGCCTTCTCGATCGGGGTTCTTGTTACGGGACTCTACGTCCGTGATACCGTCCAGTTTGTACTCCCGTTACTGTTTTTTCTGATCGTACTGGCCCCGCAGCTGCTGATCCTCCTGAGAGAGCGTCAGTTTCGCAATGGGCAATTCCAATATGCATCCCGTGTACAGCAGGTGATCTGTTTGCTGGTCTGGTCCACAAGCGAACGAGAAATTCAGGACCTGGCGGAGGCAGCCCGGTTGATCCGTGACGGACAGTCGGATCGAGCCGATAAAAGGCTCAAGGACCTCGGGTCACGGCGGGACCGGCCGGACGCCGTCTCGGACAAAATGATGCAGGTTCGGATTCTGCTGCACGGTCAGGAGCGGAACTGGGTCACGGTTCATCGTGAGTTCGAACGTCTGAATGCCAGAAGGCATCAAGACATCTGGACGCCCACGGTGATACATGTCGCTCAGGCCGGGGTGGAAACCGGACGATTTGATCTGGCGGAGCAGATGCTGGAAATCCTTGATCGGCGCCCGCTAACCGATCAGCAGGAACTGGCCTCACGAACGGTTCGACTTGGATATCTGATGCTTCAGGGTCGGTACGACGCGGGAAAACTCCTTCTGGACAAAATCTGTGAGGAATATGAGGAAGCGATTCCAGAGGCGTACGGGCCGTACTGGAAGGCCAGAGGATGTCAGCAGATTGGACGGTTTGACGAGGCTCAGCGACTTTTCGAACGTTCCCTGGAGCAAGTGGAACGGGAGGGGCGACTTGAATGGAAGCAGGTGATCCAGGAGCGGATACGTGAGCTGGAGATCGAACGGAACCGTCGGGAGACCTCCACCGGATACCGGTTTCAGGGACAGGAGCTTGATCACTCGCGGGAACAAACTGTGGATCGGTCCCTCGAATCCATTCCGGAAGCCGAACCGATCGATGACGTACGGCGAGAGTCGACTCCTTCCATGGAGGTCCTGCAGTTCATTCAGAAGGTCAATCGGTTACCACGTGCGACCGTTGTCCTGCTGGTCGTCATTGGTGGCATTTTCCTTTCGATGTTGATGGCTGTTCAGAAACAGTATCCGGAAGGAAGTGGTATTCCGGATGCCAGTCGAGATCCCGTTGCGCTGGTGGTGTTCGGCATGAAAGCGGATTATATGATCGACGAGCCGTATGAAACGGGACCGGTTCAGCCCCGGGAGCGTCTGGAGGATGCCCGGAAGGCCCTTGACCGTGATCTGATCGGCGTGAGCAATCTTTCAACGGTAAAGCGGCAACTGAATGAATCGATGTCGGCCAGTGCGGACACCCGGGGAGAGGTGAACGATCAGCACGTGCGGAACTTATGGATTGAGGCCCGGTTTGCTGAGATGTTTGGCTGGACGGAACAGGGGAGCATTGATTTTCCTCGTCACCAGTACTGGCGGCTCGCCACCTGTACCCTGCTTCACATCGGATGGATTCACCTGCTTCTGAATGGCTACGCATTATGGATTCTCGGCAAACTACTTGAAAATATCTACGGGTTCGACGATTTTTTAATCATCTATCTTATCTCCGGGTTAACCGGCAGTATTGCGAGCTGGAAGTTCGGTGCCAGTCCAGCATCAGCCGGCGCATCCGGTGCGATATTTGGATTGCTGGGTGCAGCAATATCTCTAACGATTCTCAAGAAAGAAGGTGTTCCTGAAAAGATTCGCAGCCGGCTGGCGGGCCCACTCGTCTTCTGGACGCTCGTAAACCTCGCTCTGGGTTTTGCCATTGCCAACATTGACAATGCAGGTCATATCGGGGGGATGGTCGGGGGGCTGATTTTTGGATACCTTCTGCCGTCCCGGAGATCAGCCGGTGGCCGGAATTCAGTATGGTGGATGACCACGATAAAATGGATTGGTCTGACCTTCCTCACCGGCATATATCTCTGGGCAATTTACAGAGGCGTCCTCTTCGCGTTTGAATACACACCTCAAATTCCATGAGCAACATGTGGTCGAGAAAAACATTGAAGAACGAACTCGATAAACAAGACAAATACCCGTCCCGCGCACGCGGTCAGCACTTTATGACGGATTCCACGTACCTGTCCCACATTGTGGATCAAGCCGGTGTGAGTAACGGGGACGTGGTGCTGGAGGTAGGCACGGGTCCGGGACATCTTACCACAGCACTGCTGGATCAGGGATGCCATGTGATCGGCGTGGAAATTGATGAGGTTCTGGCCGACATGTGCCGGGATCAGACGGGGGACCCGGACGAGCTCTCTCTGTTTGTGAACGATGTGCTGGATGATGACGAACACGTCCAACCCGATCTGCAGGTCATGATTCGGAATACCCTCAAGCGTGCCGGTGCCGAGGAGATCACCATCGTCTCCAATCTTCCCTACCGGAGAGGAACAAATATACTGATCTCCCTCCTGGAAAGTCCGGTTTCGTTCAGTGACGAAAACGTGGTTGTTTTGCAGAAAGCTCTTGCCGAGAAGCTTGACGCGATGCCCGGGACGTCCGATTTCGGAATTCCATCTGTTCTTTTTCAATGGCAGGGGAAACTGGATGTCCTGGAGACGGTACCACGGCAGGTGTTCTGGCCTGAACCGGAAGTGGAATCCGTCTTGTGCAAAGTGACGAAGGGGAGTGAATGGGTGGAAATTGAAGCGCCCCATGACCGGTATGAACAGATGAAATCAGTGGTACGAACGTTGTTTGCTCATCCCCGGAAAACACTTCGTAATAACATCAAGCTCAGTGACGATTATCACATCGAAGACGTGGACATGTATGGAAGTTTTGTGGATCTGTTCCTGGACAAACGTCCGGAACAACTGACGCCGAAGGAATGGTATGATCTGATCGAATCATTTCTAACGGCGGAACATCAGAAGGACGTCGATGTGCAGGAGCCCGGGGATGCCGGAGGGAAAACATGACGGAGAAACAACGTGATGAGCTTGCTATAGGTGATCTCTCTGTCCGATCGCTCATTGAACGGATGGGTGCTGAAACGCCCGCACCGGGCGGTGGCACCGCTGCGTCGATCGCCGGCGCACTGGCTGGTGCACTCATCCGGATGACCTCCAGTTATTCAATCACCGTGGGGGAGGATTCTGAAGAATCCGGCCACCTGCTGGACAAGATCCAAACGGTCTCTGACAGGTTGCTCGAGCTGGCCGAAGAAGATCGGCGCGCTTATGAGGCGTACCAGGAAATCAGGGGAAGTGAGAACGTAGATGAGGCGGAAGAAATCCAGGCTCTCATTCGATCGACGGACGTACCGCTGGAGATGCATGCGTGCTGCGTGAAACTTCTGGAGCATTACACTGCACTCCGGGACCGGATTAAACCCGCTTTTCAGGCGGATGTCACCACTGCTTTATCGTTGCTTGAGGTGACGGCGAACACGGCTGAGGAACTCGCGGAGTATAATCTTCAGGAGCTTCCGGAGGGAGATTCCAGAGACCGGTTGCGAGAAGCACTTTTATCTCAGAAGTCGGAGTTTCAGGAGTTTCAGTCGAACATTGACATCTAACATGTTGAGCGTGTCACGATGATAAGCGAAAACGGATGGGCTCGAACGCAAGTGGACATTCTGACCGGCATTCTCTGCCTGTTTGTGGTTTTGACGGCAGTTCCGGGATGTTCCACCACACAGAAGACGGAGGAAAAAGATGATCTTGAAGAATCGTTATCCGGTAATTTCGATGATAGCGGGACGGATGCCACTTCAAACAAGCCGGGGGAGATGTCCCCGAAACAGAGGCGGGAAATTATCAAGAGCCTTGCTGATCTTATGAAGAAATTTCGGTCGGATACACCCGCCGAATGGAGGCGGATCGCAAATCAACTGAACACATTCAGGGAGGACATGGTGCCTGATGTTGTGCGTCAGCGTGTCCGGGAAGCTCAGAAACGAGGGACGCGAGGGAAACAGGCCAGAAAAAAACTCGTGAAGTGGGGACAACTGAAATCCACCGTTCTCCAGCTCCCGTCGCGCGATCTCGAGAAGTGGGACGAGGTACGTCGCAAAATGATCAAGGCCGGTCCGGAAGGTCGTAACATGTTCGTATACCACATGGTGCAGTTTCTCGGAACCCCCAGTACCAACCGCCGTCTGGCGGCGGAACAGATTGCTCTATGCGGTGAAGAGGTGGTCTCCGAGGCGTGGGATCGCATGTTGAACCTGGCGGACCGGGCGCGCAAAGCCACAAAACAGCAGAAGACCCTGCCGGGCGCGATGGTGCGGCTTCGGGGACTTGCTCAGGTGCAGGTGCACGCCGGTCAATGGCAGCGAATCCGTCGAGCTCTACAGCATGATCGGGTCCGAATCCGACTGGCAATGGCCAATGCGCTTACGGAGACGGATGACATTGCCCGAGCTTCGAAACTGCTCGGACAGGTCATTGAGCAGGATGAGGTTGCTCACGTGAGGGGGGCAGCGGTGAATACGCTTGGTGTGTTTGACCAGCAAAAAGAGCCGATCAAGCCTCTGGCCCGGGCTCTGCGGGATCCGAACGAGAAAATTGCAGAGTCGGCCGCTGAAGCTCTAAAGGGTTTCCATGATCATGAATCACTCGTATTGAAAGCTCTCATTCGAGCGTTGCAGGACCTGGAAGGGAAATCGAACGCTCGAGGACACCGTCAGATTCTGTACAGCACCCTTCAGGAGGTGGGGGATACCACACAGGTGGCGAATTCACCGGGTGCCTGGCTCGACTGGTACAGAAATACCTACACCGGATCATGACGTTCAGTTTTCATTCCATGAACCCGGGCCCTTCTTCGGTGACCTGTTGCGTCGAACAGACACATCTGATTTGAACCAGAAAGAAAGCAGAAATGCCCGTACAACTTCAATCCAATCAGTGGTCATTCACATCTTTTTCCGCGAGCTGTGTAAAGTGTGGCCGCTCGTCCGAGCCAGGGGACGTGTTTTACTCCGGACTGGCCCCGGCGACGGTCGAGGAGGGGAACGACGATCACGAGGATCGTCAGGAGGAAGGGGAACAGGAACCCGATCAGCGGGAAACGGCCGAACAGAACACCGGTCAGTCCGGTGGTTCCTCGGAGGGCCCAACGTACAAACGGGTGGATTACTGTTCGGAGTGCTGGCAGACGGCGACACCGGACCTCTATTCGTATTGGCGGACCGAGGTACCGGAACCTGAGGAGGATGACCAGGAGCCGGATCGGTCCACACTCGCCGGGTTGTTTCGCGGGTTGATTCAAAAGCGGGACCGACAGCAAAGCGAAGACGAAACAGAAAGGGAACCGGAAGAACCTCGTGAGGGCGATACGGAGCATCTGAACAGCGGGCTGCTTTATCTTCTCTCACTGATGCTCATGCGGAAGGGGTTTCTGGCACTGGAAAACAAAGAGTCCAAGGACGGGCAGGACCAGCTGGAACTGCGGGTCAAAGGGACTCAGGACGAAATCTACATGGTCCATGAGCCTGAGCTGAATCCGGAACTGAGGGAGAAGGTCAAGAATAAACTGGCCGAATTACTGGACATGGAATGGGATGAGCCGGATTAGATGCTGGAGAGAGGGTGATGAGCGATTGCCCGTACCGGTTATTCGCAATATGGAGAGGGGGGAAGATCGACGTTCTGTTTGATTCTTCGCATGAAGTATGGTTGAGTTTTAAATCATCGTTGCTCATTTATTTATAGTACATTAAGGAACCATGGCCGTACGAATTCGCCTAAAACGAACTGGACGAAAAAACCGACCGCAATTTCGTATTTGTGTGTTTGACAATACCACCCGAAGGGATGGGGCTCCGCTGGAAGTGCTCGGTGAATACGATCCGATCAAGGATGATTTTGACGAACGGGTGGACGTTGACGAGGAACGCCTCGAAAGCTGGATCAACGATGGAGCGAAGCCCACACAGAACCTGAAATCGATACTGAAAAAGGCGGACAAGCTGTAAACCATCTCCAGAACGGACGGGACGACAGAATGTCCCGCTTCACTCCTCCTATCTGACAGTCATGACGGCTGTCCTCACCAGTTGCACTTCACATCCCTTTCGCTGGTCCGCCGTAATTGATCATAAACCTCCGGGATCTCGCGGGAATTCGTGAGTTAGATCAACGATGCACCGCGTGATGGCGGGTCTGGCACGGACTTTGCATCTAGTAAAGCGAGTATTCGTGTATGCATTTGTAGATCACGTCGCGCTTTAAGACAGGAATCAATTTTTGCTTTGAGGGAAAAAACGATGAAAGTTGTACCGATTGGAGACAAAATTTTGATCGAACGAGTGGAGTCAAAAGATCGCACCGAAGGTGGAATCGTCATTCCGGATTCGGCCAAGGAAAAACCGAAGCGAGGAGAAGTTGTCGCACTTGGTGATGGCCGCGAACTGGAAAATGGTGATACAGCCGGTTTTCAGGTTCAGGAAGGAGATGAAGTACTCTTTGAGTCGTATGCCGGAACCGAAGTGACCTTTGATAACCGTGAGTATCTCCTGATGTCCGAGGAAGATCTACTGGGCATAATTCAATAAGTAATTCACGGACCCGTCGCACAGCGCTCGTCCAAACATTTCATAATACCACCATCAAATTGTCATGACAGAAACTGAAGAAACGGAAGACAAACGAATAATATATGATCAGGAGGCACGTGAGCAGCTTCGGAGCGGTGTCCAGACCCTCGCGCGAGCTGTAAAAAGCACGCTCGGCCCACGCGGACGAAACGTCGTTCTTGCGGAGGATTTTGGAACGCCGAAAATTACGAAGGATGGCGTGTCCGTTGCTGAGGAAATTGAACTTGAAGGCAAGTTTCGAAACATGGGCGCGCAAATCGTCAAGCAGGCGGCCACATCCGCGAATGATCAGTCCGGTGATGGAACCACCACGGCGACGGTTATTGCGGAGAAAGTGTTTCTGGAAGGCATGAAATCGATCGTGGCGGGAACCGATCCCAATGAGCTGCGCAGAGGTATTGAGCGAAGCATTGAACAGGTCATCCGGTACCTGAAAGACAAGAGCACGCCGATCGACAGCCACGAAAAAATTAAACAGATCGCCACAATCGCTGCCAACAACGACCCCGAGATCGGGGAGAAGCTTGCCGAGGCAATGGATCAGGCCGGGGAAGACGGTGTCGTGACTATTGAAGAAGGAAAAGGCCTGGAAACCACCGTTGAAACGGTAGAAGGCATGGAGTTCGATCGTGGTTATCTCTCGCCGTACTTTGTTACGGATGAAGAAAATCGCGAATGTGTGCTCGAGGAGCCCCTCATACTCCTTTACGAAGACGACATCGACAACATGCAGGAGCTCCTTCCGCTTGTCGAGAAGGTCAACCAGACCGACAAGCCGCTGTTGATCATCGCCGAGAATGTGGAAGGTGAAGCCCTCTCCACTCTTGTGGTGAACAAAATGCGTGACATCTTTGATTCCGCGGCCGTCAAAGCCCCGGGTTACGGAGATCGCCGCAAGCAGATGCTGCAGGACCTGGCCGTGCTGACCGGAGGAAGCGTCATCTGGGAAGAAACGGGCATGAGTCTTGAGGATGTGAGCATCGATCAGCTGGGTACGGCGAAGAAAGTGGTGATCGACCAGGATTCGACCACCATGATTGAAGGGGCCGGTTCCACGGAAGCGATCGAGCAACGTGTGCAGCAGATCCGGAACAAGATGGAGTCGTCCGATTCGGATTATGACCGTGAAAAGCTGGAGGAACGCCTTGGAAAACTCGCCGGCGGCGTTGCTCGTATCAATGTTGGAGCGGCAACGGACGTGGAAATCGACGAACGTGAGGATCTGGTCGAAGATGCCCTCCACGCGGTACGATCCGCGATGGACGAAGGTATCGTGCCCGGTGGCGGTGTTTCACTTCTCCGAGCTGCACAGACCCTCGACAAGCGTGTGAAAGGACTGAGTGAAGAACAGAAGATTGGACGTGATATCGTCAAGCGCGCACTGGAAGCACCGGCTGTACAGATTGCCGAGAATGCCGGTCTTGCAGGAAATGTCGTCAAAAACAAGATTCTCGAAGAGGATGATTTTGAATACGGATTCAACGCCAAATCCAGGGAGTATGGAGACCTCGTTGACGATGGTGTGATTGATCCCACGCGAGTCGTCGCCCACTCTCTCCAGTTTGGTGCCACGACGGCCTACATGATGTTGATTACGGATGCCCTCATCAGCATGGTGGACGAAGATGCTGAAGAAGAGCAGGGTCAACCCGGTGCCGGCGGAATGGGCGGCATGGGTGGCATGGGAGGCGGAATGGGCATGGGAGGCATGGGCATGGGTGGCGGCATGGGCATGGGAGGTATGGGCGGTATGGGAGGCATGGGCATGGGCGGAATGGGTATGGGAGGCATGGGCGGTGGAATGCCGATGTAAACCCGCCAGCGACGTCCTCTCTCCCTTCGATTCACGAGAAAACACATGAAGCCGGCCCGGTATTTCCCGGGCCGGTTTTTTTATGCAGGTAT
>CAZQNZ010000051.1:2629-14224 GCA_964594615.1 uncultured Planctomycetia bacterium | reverse complement strand
GAGCGCCGCCATCCATGGCGGCTTTTTAAAAGATTGTGAACTGAAACGACACCGGCAGGGAAGACGGCGCTTCCAGTCGGTAGCTCCAGGATCGACAGGAAACAGTGAAGGAAACGGGATCCTGCGTCACCGAAACAGTTTTCGGTTTCCTGCTGCTGTTGTAAGTCGGTGTTCCAGGAACCATTCCTTTCCGGGCCTTCCTACTGCCCGTGAACGGTGAGACCGACATGAAGGCCCGGTCGTGGTGTCCGCGGATGTATAAGAAACCATTGCTTCAGCCATTCATCGGGCCTCCGGTCATGTTCTGCAGTGTTGCTCAAGAGGTGTTGTGAATACCGGTGAAGGGGGCGGGTTCACGAGCGGTATCTTTCATCGTCGGATGGGTAAGATCAGCAGAAACAGTCCGGCGAGGATCATGGCGTAGCGTTCTGCGGGGAAACGTTGCTCGGAGGGTACACGACGTGTGGCATCAAGCGACGTTGCTGAGAACGATGTTCCAAGAAACTGCCCTTCCGTACGTTTCGACAGGGTTTCAAGAAAGGCTCGGGCAGGCCGGGGATGCAGATATTCCCGCTCTAACGGGATGTTGACGGGTAATGAAAGCTGCAGGTCCTCGTTGTCATCCGTGTTGATCCGTGCTGAAAACTGATACGAACCGGATTCCGGACGTTCGGTATGGAAACGGAGAGACGTGGGGGAAAGGGGTGTCATGTTCATGGAATGTTTCTCATTCGATTCGCCATGAAGGAATCCCTCTGCATGAAACGAGCCTGTTTTCGGAGGATCCGTTGTTCGTTTGGCAACGATCGAGAGCCGTTGATCTGAAATATTTGTCCGCAGGGTCCAGTTGGAGGGGCGGTTGGGCAATGCCCATTCAATGCTTTGACGCAACACGTTTACCCAGTCGGTCCGGTTTGATTCAGCCCGGGATCCCGGTTGATCAAAGAGGGGCGTGAGGACAATGCTGCGTCCCTGTCCGGGTTGCCAGCCAGAGAGGAGCGGTTCCGCATACGTTTGTGAACGAATGACGGTGTTCGCGGCCGGCTTCTCCGTGACCCGGTGATACGAACCCGCTGTATCCGGAAGGCGGGTTCGTTCCTGGGGCAAAATCGACGATGCTGCGCTGGAGGAAATGCTGGTTTTGCTGGACCCGGTACGAATGAAGGTTCTCATCCGTTTCAGCTCCTCCTGCAGTTTTGATTCGATGGACTGTATCGTGTCAAGTGAAAGAACCCGTCCATTAGCTCCACGGCCGGTCAGTAACTCCAGTCGTCTCTGATCCGCTCGACCTCCGGTGGTGAGTATGATAAATTTGATCTGTTTCTGTTCGGCTTTTTTGGACAACGCACGGAATTCGTCTGGTTCTCCGGTAAGCTGACCATCCGTAAAGATTAAAAGATATCGGTTCTCCGGGTTCGTGTCGGCAAGGGACCCGATGGAGTCACGGAGAGCGGGTAATAGATTCGTTTCCCCACCTGCCGAGAGTGTCTGAAGCGTATCGCTGACCTCATGGGGGTGATCCAGTGTCCTCATGGGCCGCAACAGGCGTGAGGCATTCGAAAACGATCGCAGTTCCAGACGGTCCGTCGACTGAAGAAACCGCAGTGAACGGCTCATGGCATCACGGACAATTTCGATCTTACTTCGATCGGTAGCTCCTTCCTCCGGGGAGTTGGCCATACTTCCCGAGACATCAAGCAGCACGCTGAGTGATAACTGATCCGGGGGAAACACGCGAGTCGGAAGAAGTTCTTCAACGACAGAATTCGCCCAACCCCCGAGTGCAAATGTTCGTTTCGTCCCCAGCATGATGAGGCCTGAGCCCCGTGTCCGGACCGAGTGTGCAAGCTGATTCTGCCATTCTTCGGACGCTTCCTGGGCCGACCCGGTGACGAGAAACAGGTCATATGGTTCTGTTCGTTTGGGATGCGTTGCATACGTCACTGAACGGTTCGAGGTGTTTACGGCGGGAGCGAGTTGTTCGTAAAGGGTCCGGGAACCCGTCCATAGAATGCTGGTTTTTCTGGATGAGCGAACACCGGTGATGAACGAGTTATTCCGACGGCTCCATTCATCGCCATCAACGGATAAATGGATCCGATAACGCTGAAAGGCCTCATCGGTCGAGTTGATTTGCAACCGAAATGTGCGTGATTGATTCTTGCGGAGGGAGAATGGGATGGAGGTCACGTTCTGTTCCTCCTCAGGGCGAAACACCCGGACCTGGCCCTCGTAAGACGCACTGGCACGGAGGCGGATCTGAAGTTGAAACGGTTTGCCTGATTGGATGTATGAAGGAGAACGTACCTGTTCAATCCAGACGTCCGGCCGTGTGGTGGTGCGGGAAAGCAGTGAATGTATGGAGAGATTCCTGCCACGGGCGATGGAAAGCATGCGTTCCCGCTGGTGATTGGAGAACTGGCCGTCGGAGACCAGAATGGGCACCAGGTGTTCTCCTTCTTGATGGGCGGTCAGAGCTGTATTCAACGCTGCAGCCGGGTTGGATTCAGACCCGTCCACACGGTCCGATAATGCGTTGATCTCCTGGAGGAGGTTCGGGCTGGAGGAAGGTTGACGTCGGACAAGCCATTCACTGTCGTTGCCGAATAGAAGTACACTTACGCGATCCGTTTCGTCAAGTTGTGAGTTCGCCGTTTTGAACAGGTTCCGCAGTCTTTCTTCTTTGATCGTTGAGCTGTCAGATTGATCAACGAGCCAGATGAGATGCTCCGTGGAGCGGGGTAGCGTAATAGTGGGAGCTGAAGCGGCGATGGCGATGCAACTGCCGGCACAGAACAGACACCCGGACGTCCAGATGGTCAGGTACTCTGAACTGTTTCGATAACCCCACCATGTCACAACGAAAATCACGGGAATCGTGAGGAGGTACAGAGGTTGTTCAAGAACGAAGCCCATGGGATTTGAATGGTGGTGGCCGAAGGTTAAGATGTAACTGGTGTTATTCGACAGCAAGACGGTTTCCAAGATGTATTATCGGATGAAGGCATGCCTATTTCGAACCCCTTGAAGTTGGTCGAGAAGTTTGAACTGCAGGAGTGCTGGCATCCGGAGACGGATTTATCTGAAAAATCCACCCTCGGTGTGGGTGTTGTCACGGATTTTTACTTCGAACCGGAGGACCTGGCCGATTTACATCGGATACGGTTGTTGAGTCGTCATCGAGAGGGTCCGCTGACCGTTGTGGGGGGAGGGTCAAACGTGGTGTTCACCCGGGAAGCGTCAGATCACGTCCTGGTGGAACTATCCGGGGAGACATTTCAGCAGGTTGAGATTCGGACGATGGACGACCGGTACCACATCCGGGCTGGAGCGGGAAAACCGTTACCCTCTCTCGTACGAAACGCGGTGGACGCGGGATGGTACACCTTCGGACGACTCACCGGGATTCCCGGTACGGTTGGTGGGGCGATTCATGGAAATTCCGGCACCCGAATGGGGGACGTCGGTGAATTCGTCGACTGCGTCCACGTGCTTCACCCGGACGATCCACGAACAATCCGTCGTTCGGAGCTGGAGTTCGATTACCGATCGAGCAACATTCAGGACGAAATTGTCCTGCACGTCGAATTCTCCGGGGCAAACCGTCAGGAGGATCGAGAGCATCCCCCGCACGAGCAAATACAATCCAGGCGTATGGAGACACAACCGATCAGTGAACGAAGTGCAGGATGCATGTTTAAAAATCCGGAAAACGATTCCGCAGGGCGGTTAATTGATGAGGTGGGGTTAAAAGGGCACCGTGTGGGGGAGGCACGAGTGTCGACCGAGCACGCGAACTTTCTGGTCAATGAAGGAGAAGCGGAACCCGGCGACGTTCTTCAACTCATGGACCTCATCCGGGAACGGGTCGATGAGGAGTTCGGTATTGTTCTGGAGCCGGAAGTGCGGGTGATCTGAAAGACCGTCGGGTCTATTTCTGGAAGATGGGGAGGTATCGCACCGGAAGTTGCAGTATGAGACAGGCCATTGATGTAGCATAGGTGGAACTTACGTCATCAACCCACCGCCCGTCGGATTTTTGATGGGCAAGAATCTCAGGAACAAGGGAATTGTAATACGATCGGAATTCGTTCCACCCATACTGATAAAACGCCTGGGACGTGTAATAGTGGCCGTAAAAATAGTGGTATTTTCCCCATCTTGTTCTGCGTTTCTGGGTGACCCGGTTTTTCAGCCAATCAATGCCCTGGTGCACCATGCGCGAATCGTATCGGCCCGCCGACTGCAGCGAAACAATCCCGGCGGCCGTGAGCGCCCAGCTGGTGCGGCTCATTTTGCTCGCCCGGTACATGAAGGCTCCGTCACGCCGGTAACAGTCCTCCACGTATTCCATCGCCTGATCGATGATAGAACGGTCCACCTTGATACCCACGTTATTTACCGCCCGCAGTGATTGCAGGATGGTCACGGTGACGGATACGTCCGCGTCATCCGGCTTGGGCTGGTACCGCCATCCGCCGGCTTCATTCTGAGCAAAACGAATGGTGCGCACCGCATCCTGAAGCGCCTGACGCACGTCCGGATCGGCGGTCATGCCGTATACTTCCGCGAGAAAAAGCGTAGCAAACGCATGTTCGTACATTCGTGTCCCACGATGGGAGATGTACCCCGTGTCCGGATCTGCTTTTGAAAGAATAAACTGGACCGCGCCATCGACGACATCCCCGTATCGACCCCGGCCGGGGGCATGCCCGGCGGAAAGAAAGGCAAGCCCTGCAATCGAGGTAACCCCCACGTTCTCGTAAGGTCCTTTTCCACGCACCTGATCGTTGAGTTTATAACCGACGATGGATTTCCATGAACCGTTGGATAATTGTTGACCGGCCAACCACTGGAGACCTTCGTCCACGGACCGCTGAATATCCGCTGTGTAAAGCTGTGAAAAATCCTTTTCGGCAAGTTGATCCCTGGCGTCGGAGTTCCGAACGAAGGTAATTAGCAGAAGCAACGACAGACTCCATAGGAGGAGGGGGTTGTGAACATGTCGCCGATGCCCCTGGGGATGATCACCGTCCGTGTTAAAAAGCTTCATGGCTGGGCAGGGCACGGTAGGTTATAAATTCCGGAAGGACGTTTGATTGAAAGGTCAAGGTTCCATTAAAGATGTGGACTGTTTTCTTTTCAATGCAGATCGGAAATCAGTGCCCTTTGCAGTTACTCTGTTTTGACCTCAGGAAGACCATACGCCATGAACGTTTCATTGCCGGCAACCATCAGGAACTTCTCGGTCAGAAACAGATTTCCGGGCTGGAACCTGGTGCCGGGCTGGAATCGACGTTCTTCCACAAGTTTGAGGTTGTTCGGGTCATTCTTCGACCGGTAACGAATCAGGTAAATTCCCTTGGTAGTGGGCAGCCCGATGTGGGTTTTCGTCACTACCGGTCGTCCCTCGATGGGAACGGGACAGTTGTACACGCCGGATTGTTGCTGGCCATTGGTGGCGGAAAAAATGGCCAGCGACTTCTGGCTGCTGATGAGGTACCGGTTATCATCCACGGGCACAACCCATTCGGCAAATTCCTGCAGTGTGTCGGATAGTTCAAACTGTTCCTGTTTCCATTCAATACGTCCGGTCTTCGGATCAAGTGCAAGAAGCCGCAAAGAGTCGGTGGGTGTGATGAGGAGCGTGTTGTCCACGATGGTGGGAAGATTGTTCTGCCAGAACGTGCTCTGGCGCCTGGGATAAATACCGCGGGTGCGAACCGATCCCCAGCGAACGTAACGATATAGCCATTCCGGGTTTCCATTTTCGAGATCGAAGGCTGCGGTCATGCCGGTATTTGTGGTGATATAAAGCGTTTCTTGATCAACGATCGGGGCCGCCGGTATCACTTCCCGGGTCGGGTTTTCAAACAGATTGGTTCCCAGCATGTTCTTGGTAATAAAGGTTTTCCAGAGCAGTTCGCCGGAGGCTGCGTCAATGGCGGCGGCATAGATGCTGGGGGTCTGGTTCGATGTCTGGAATTTTACCACCGGTGCGTAAAGGACCCCGTCCCGGTATACGGCTCCGGAGGGAAAACTGGCGTTTTTGTAAAATCCCGCATCCGATCGTCCGCCGTGTTTCCAGTTGACTTCTCCCGTGGAAACATCAATTGAGAAGAGGGATCGCCAGGGAATCGGATATCGGACGCGGAGGTTCATCGTGGGGATTGAGGTGGCCCCGACGTCGGTGACGAGGGAGCAGAAATAATGGCCGTCCGGGGAGGTGTCCCCGATGTAAAGTTGCCGGACGTCCCTCATCACGTCGGAGCCCTCGATGTTTTCAGTTGAGAGGGTCCAGGAGGGGCCGGTCTTCTGCTCATCGTTCCGGGGATCGATGTGCCACCCCCAGGCACTGATGCCATTGTTGAGAACAATATGGTTGCGAAACGTGGAGGGATAAATGCCCTCCACATGATCCAATCCCTGTCTGGTTCTGCTGAGCCGGGTATGTCGGAACTGCCGTGAGGCTCCGGGGGAGGGGGTAAAGAGTGCCCGTGGCTGTAATTTGCCGGGAAACAACTTGTAAAGCGGGATGTCAGGGATTCCGGTCTCGCGATCAGCAGACCATGTTTGAGCTGATTTCGAGTGCGGGGTGTCCGTACCGGATAATTTTTTCGAAGCCTCGATCCGACGGTCTATAAATGATTTCAATTTGATCGACTCATCGGACCATCGAATGTTCTGATTTGCCAGTTCGTCGCTGATCGGTTGGGAAAACGAAGTCAGCTCACGAATCCGGCCGGTGAGGGAAAGACACAGGACCATTTTTTGAGCGATTTCAGCTCGTGAGGAAGGATCATCCAGAAATTGAAACCGGCTGCGGAGCGGTTTCAGGGCCTGATGAAAGCGGCCTTCTTTGAAATAACTTCTGAACAGTTCCTTCAGTGCTTGTTGTCCGGAAGGGGTGAGCGGGTATTGTTCAGCCAGTGTGTTCAATTCCTCACGATTACCGCGACTTCTGGCTGTTTTCAGGGCGTTGCTGGCTTTTTCTTCAAACAATTCACGATACGTCGATCGCTCGTTCTCATTCAGGGATTGCAGCAGTTCCGTGGTACGGGCCTGCACACCCCTGTACAGACCTTCTACCTCGTCAACGGAGACCAGAAAGTGCCCGAATTCTTCCCGTACGGACTGAAGTTCCCGAAGGAATTTGGCGGTCTCATTATTGCTTCGATGTTCAACCGCCTGCTTGAGGCGTTCTTTCGCTTGTTCACTTTCACGAATCTGTGCAGCACTTCGCTGTTTCTCCCCCAGCCCCTGAGCCAGAAGATCTGATTGGACGCCTCCGGTCAGCAACACAATAACGAAGCAACAGACCGCAACTGCTTCCGGAACGTTCAGTTTATGTGAAAATGTCCTCATCTGTCTGGGCAATCCGTTTCGTTTGGGGGTGCATTTTGCAATTCGATGAGTACGCCGCCGGTGTCGCTCGGATGAAGGAAATTGATGTTTCGTCCTTCCGCTCCCGGTTGGGCAGAGGGATAGATGGCTGGATAGCCTTCCTGCTCCAGTTCGTCGACAGTTTGGTCGAGGTCCTCGGCCTCGATGCAAAAATGGTGCAGGCCCGGGCCGTGTTTGTCGAGAAATTTACGTACGCTGGAGCTCTCCGTCGTGGGTTCAAGTAGTTCAATTGTCACATTTTCGGCATCGAGTTTGGCCACGCGTACCTCTTCGGATTCGACTTCATCGATGGCGCGGAGGTGAAAGCCGAGCAGGTTGTACAGTGGAAGAGAAGACGCAATATCCTGAACGGCAATGGCAATATGGTCTATTCGCCTACAGGGCGTCTCGGATGTGCTCTCTTCGGCTTTCATTCCGCAACGATTCGGCAAAACGGGAGATGTATTGGATAGGTATGCGTTTTCATGGCGTATGCTGTCCGAATACGCCGCGAAGCGCATCGCTGATTTCACCCAGCGTCGCCTTTTCAGAAAGTGCGTTCATGATGTCTGGCATCAAATTCTGATCCTGATTTTGAGCTGATGTTTGTAAATGGTCGAGTGCTTTCCGAACGTCCGAATCGGATCGATGCTGCCGGTAGTTCTGGACGGACTGCTTTTGTTGGTCGATCACGTCGGGATCAAGGGATTGAACGTCCGGATCCTCCTGTTCCTCTGTCTCGTCCCGGTAACAGTTCACGCCCACGACCCGGCGTTCTCCGGATTCCAGTGCCTCCTGTTTCTTGCTGGCTTCCTTCTCAATCTCATTTCGAATATATCCCTGTTTGACTGCCTGTAGAGATCCCCCCATTTCCTGGACGGATTCGTAGATCTCCATCGCCTGTTCCTCGAGTTCGTCCGTTAAATCTTCAATGAAATACGATCCGGCAAGTGGATCGACCGTATCTGCCGTGCCGGTTTCTTCCGCCAGAATTTGCTGGGTTCTGAGGGCAAGAGTGGCCGTCCGCTCCGTGGGTATACCGAGTGCTTCATCCATTGCGTTGGTGTGCAGGGATTGGGTCCCTCCCAGCACGGCGGACAATGCCTGAAACGCAACGCGCACCAGATTGTTCTCCGGTTGCTGCGCGGTGAGCGAAACGCCGGCCGTCTGGGTGTGGAAACGCAGTCGGCGAGCGTTCGGGTCGTTGATGGAGAACGTATTGCGTAGTAACCGGGACCACATCCGTCGAGCGGCCCTGAACTTCGCCACCTCTTCAAAGAAATCCGAACTGGCACTGAAGAAAAACGACATGCGACGGGCTATGGATTCCGGGTCCAGCCCCCTTTTGCTTGCCTGGTTCAGATATTCCACGGCATTGGAGAGCGTAAAAGCGATTTCCTGCGGGGCCGTGGCTCCCTTTTCCCGCATATGATAGCCACTGACCGAAATGCTGTTCCAACGGGGCAGATATTCCTCGCAGTACTCCATCACATCCACCACGAGACGCATCGATTCTTCCGGGGGATAGATATATGTCCCCCGCGCGATGTACTCTTTGAGAATATCGTTCTGGACAGTTCCCCTGAGTTGATCCAGTTCAACTTCCTGATTTCTTGCCAGCAAGCAGTACATGCTCAGGAGAATTGGCGCTGTTGCGTTGATGGTCATGGAGGTGCTGACGGAACTGAGATCGATCTGCTGAAACACCGTTTCCATGTCCTCCATTGTGCTGATGGACACCCCTGATCGACCCACTTCTCCGCGTGCTAGATCGTCATCTGCGTCGAACCCCATCTGTGTGGGCAGGTCGAATGCCATACTCAGCCCCGTCTGTCCCTGATCAAGAAGCTGTTTGAAGCGTTCGTTGGTTTCCTCTCCTGAACCAAAGCCGGAGTACTGCCGCATCGTCCAGAAGCGACCCCGGTACATGTTCGGATAGACGCCTCTTGTGAAGGGGGGGGCACCGGGAAAACCGATCTTCTGCTCGTACGACGTTTCCCGGTTACTGTCCGGCCCGTACAGGCCTCGTAGCTCGATACCTGAGCGGGTGAAGAACTGCTCCTGGCGCTCCTCAGAATGTTTGCTCAATTGCTCTCGCCAGCGCTCAACTTTTTCGTTCCAGTCTGACACGGTCGTCGGTGTTCCTTTTACGAATAAGAGTTCAGGAGGGCGATTGCTCGAATCTCGTAGCCGGTGATGCGACCGGTAAGCATCGGGACAACTCCCGTCTTCAATGAAAAGTTATTGTTGGTCGGCGTCCTTCCGGTCGTTCTGGATCTCTGTCACGGTGGCCCGGAAGGAACCGTCGGAGAGGGTCGTTTTCACCTCGTCCCCTTCGGACAGATCGCTGGATGACCGGATGATCTCATTCGATACCGAATCACGTGTTATGCTATATCCCCGACGGAGAACGTTCAGGGGATTGAGATGATCAAGCTGTTCAGCGATCGCCGAAACCCGTTCGTCCGCGGAGGACAGTTTGTGGACCATCTCCCGGTGAATGGAGCGCATCTTCTGGACGAGTTCGTCGTGGTTGCGCTCAAGCTTTGCTTCCGGATGCGATCGTGCTACCCGTTTCCAGATCGTTTCAAACCAATCTTTCTCGGATGCAATCAATTGCTGGACATGACGGGTAAGATAGTCAAATCGGTTTTGCAGTTTGTCGATAAGCTGCTCGTATTCTGGCACGACTCCCTGACCGGCCGCGGTAGGGGTGGGCACCGTGTGGTCGGCGACCAGATCACTGATGGTCGTATCCACCTCATGGCCCACCGCGGAAACAACGGGGATCCCGGACTGAAAAATCGCCCGGGCCACGATTTCTTCGTTAAAGGCCCATAAGTCCTCAAGGCTTCCACCTCCGCGACCGGTGATGATGATATCAACAAGCTGGTGTTTGTTCAGCAATTCGATCGCGTCAGCAATGTCATCGGCCGCTTCGTCTCCCTGAACCTGTACCGGAACAATCAGGATGTCAGCAGGAGGATACCGATTCTTTACGGTACGGATGATGTCCCGCACCGCCGCGCCGGTCGCTGATGTCACGATGCCGATTTTCCGTGGGATGTCCGGTAACGCCTGTTTGTGCTCGGGGTCGAACAGCCCCTCCTTGTCCAGTTTTTCTTTCAGTTGCTTGAGGGCCAGCTGGAGGGCCCCCTCGCCGAGCGGAAGCACCCGCTGTGCGATGACCTGATAATTGCCCCTTTTTTCATAGGCTGAAACACGTCCGTACAAACGGACCTCAAGGCCATCCTCGAGGTCGAACTCCACGGATTGAGCTTCACGCCGAAACAGGGCGACAGGCAGTACGGCCTCCTCATCTTTCAGATCGAAGTACACGTGTCCCGAGCGGGGAAAGCTGAGGTTGGAGATCTCCCCTTTCACCCAGACGTCACCGATCCCCTTTTCCAGGATGGATTGGATTCGGTCGGTGACTTCGGAGACGGAAAGGGTCTGCTCTTGCTTGTCACCCGTGTCGACGGTAAAGGTCCGTGAAGATTCATCGGTTGTACTGGTTTGATCCGGGCTGACCATGGCATTCTGAATTTTTATTCTCCGAAGCGGCACTTCTCATTACTTAGCATATGATAGCGTGCTGTTCATTACGAGCATCAGAAGATTTATCGTTACGCCTGGATCAGTATGTTGAGAAATCGGTCTTGGTCAGTCTTGACATCGTACATTGAATCATGTAATTTTGTAAGACCGTATTTATCAATCCGGTGGACCTCTTCATTATTTATTCTTGTAGCCACGAGGCGTACTTGTGATGTCAAACCGAACGAGCAATTACTACGAAGGAATGTTTGTCACAAAAGGGGGAGGGGGGGAAGATGCCTGGGATCAGTCCCGCTCCGCAGTGAAAGGTGTATTGACGGAACATGATGCAGAAATCGATTACGTGGAGAACTGGGCGGACCAGCAGTTTGAAACAGAAATTGATAAGCAGCGTCGGGGCAAGTACATCCTCACGTATTTTCAGGCCGATCCGTCTTCCATCAATGACATCAAACAGGACACGCAGATGGATGAGCGGATTCTGCGGGTGCTGATCCTCAATCGCGAAAAAGAGACAACGTATCAGGAGATGATTCAGGAGCGTATTGAGGCAAACAAGGAGGAGGAAGAAGAAGAGGAAGAGGATCAGGATCAGGAGGAAGAGGAGACATCGACGGACGATGAGGAAGTGGATGTGCCGGAGGTTGAAGAGGA
>CAZQNZ010000051.1:0-2529 GCA_964594615.1 uncultured Planctomycetia bacterium | reverse complement strand
TTTCAACGTCGTACCCGGTGTAGATGGTGTCGGGACGGCATTGATCACATTGACTACAAGAATGTAGGAGAACTTCGAAAGATGATCGACATGCAGGGGAAAATTCTGCCCAAACGTCGGTCCGGTAACTGCACCCGTCATCAGCGGGGCGTTAAATCCGCAGTGAAGCACGCACGTTTTCTGGGACTACTGGGTCAGGGATAGAGATCATGGAAATATTACTCTGGCGAACCGTTGACAAACTTGGAGAGCGTGGAGAGGTCGTCGACGTTGCCCCGGGGTATGCCCGTAATTACCTTTTCCGAAAAGGATGGGCGACCCCCAACACGGCGGAGAATGAACAGAAACTCGAGCAGGAAGCTGAACGGCTGAGGAAAGAGGAACAGCAGCGGATCAATGAGCATCAGCAACTGCTGGACCAACTGGAGGACCTGTTTCTGGTTCTTAAGGTTGAATGCAACGAGGAAGGGCAGCTGTATGGTTCGGTGACCTCCAAAGTCGTTGCAGATGAAATTCAGCAGCAATACGACCTGGATCTCGATTCGCGACAGGTCGAACTTAAACAGCCCATCCAGCGTCTTGGTGTTTATACCATACCATTCCGACTTCATCCGGAAGTGCAGGGAAGTATGAATGCATGGGTGGTTGAACGAACCGAAGAAGACGAAGAGTAATCGGCCCGGGAACCGGGTTATCCATCTTCGGTTTCGTCCAGTGTCCATCCAGCGAAGAAGACCAGGATGGCGAAGAACAGGATGGTGATCTCCGCTCGCATCGAATCCTGCATCACCCCGGTCCACAGGGCCATTCCTGTTAATAGCAGGCCACCTATTTGCAGGCTTTTGGCTGTGAGTTGACGTAGCATGGGACGTGTTTTTCGTTTCGTAAAAGGAGCGAGTGGTCGTGAACGGATCGGTCATCGCTGACCCGGCATCGTTCCCCTTGCGTAATGTTCTTGCGCACGGAATCAACTATTTCCTTTCTCCCCCCACCAGCACAGGCGACGAGGTGACAAAGGAATTGCACCAGCTGAAGACGAAAATGAGAAATAGACCGTTTACCTCATTCTGGAACAGCCAGATCTTTTCTAGTTTTTACTCCTGTGTGACATCAGCAGTTTCAAACTCGTCCTGAAACGCCCGATTGGTGACACGGTCAACGAGCTCCTGTGCCTCGATGAGGTGATCCACGATGTCCTGGCGGTTCCAGTCCGGGTGGTCCCGAATTTCATTTTCCAGATCCGACAGGATCCGTTTCCGTAACATCATCCGTTTCCCGATTTTCAACTTGCTGAAGTCATAGCCGAGGTCCCGGGCGGTCTGAAATACGTTGTCTTTTGTCTCTTCCGGGACAACTGTATCCGGATCTTCCCGCAAAATATTCCGTACTCGCTCAAGCTCCATGTCCAGCTCATCCGCAATATCCTGGAAGGTGATCATGAGGGAAAAGACATAATGAAGAAAGATGGTAAAGCTGAATATCTCACCGCGCGTATCCAACGTCTCCGGAGTTGTAAAATAATGCTTCAAGAATGAATCGCTTGTATATTAATCGGCGTATCTGCTTGATTCAAGACCATACGAGCGGAGGCTGGGAGAAGCAGTTCGGGTGACCGAACGAAGACGTATTTGGGCCCAACTTTGGAAAGGGTCTTAGATCGCCTGGCGGCATCGGTGTGGAGGTCAGGCGGACGTCCCCGAGGTTTGAACAAAGATTTCTCGTTCACGGGGCCCATCAAGTTCCAGCAGGAAAATGTCCTGCCATTCGCCGGTGACCATCTGTCCATCGTGGATCGGGAGGGTCTCAGAGGGGCCGATTGTCAGGTGACGGCAATGCGAATGCCCGTTCTCACTTTCTTCCTCCTGAAGGTTGACCGTTCGTATTTCGAAATCGTTGTGTCGGTATCCTCCGTCCTCCGGGGCCAAATCTTCAAGAAAGGATTCGAAATCATCCAGCAGGAGCGGTTCGTCTTCCTGAATCGTAATCCCTGCGGTGGTATGTTTGGAAAAGACAAATACCTGGCCATTGTTGATTCCGCTTTGCCGAATGACCTCCTTGACAGGTGAGGTGATTTTGATGAAGGCAGGACTTTCTTCCGTTTCCAGGTCCAGGGTTTTCGAATGATACTGGATGTTGCCCTGAGTATGAGCTGGGTTGGGTTGGCTCCGAAGGCTCATGGTAGGTTCCGTAACCTCGGTCAAATGAAGACGAAAATGCCGGGAAGGGGACCATTTCCCGATTGCAGATTCGAATGAACATACTGAACAACAAGATCGATAAAGTGTATCGGAATTTGATCAGCATTACAAGTATTTCAGCAGAAAGTGAATATTCAGGGATGTCTAGTGATCATGAAACCCATGGTTCTCTCTGTTTGTCCGAAAGCAGAGGTTTCAATGTTTGAAGTTTCTTCTATTGTTGTAAAGTGCGAGGGAGCGTCCTTCTGGGCTTTTTTGATGGTTTGACATCCTCCACGAGTGCGTTATAATATTAGCAATCCTATTCCTCGACATCTCTATTTTCCTATTG
>CAZQNZ010000050.1:0-14316 GCA_964594615.1 uncultured Planctomycetia bacterium | reverse complement strand
CCCACTCGGCTCACGGACAAGCCTACATTAATGGCCGGACGTACGCCCTCGTTAAATAGTTCTGGTTCCAGGTAAATCTGACCGTCGGTGATCGAAATGACATTCGTCGGAATATATGCCGAAACATCTCCTTCTTGCGTTTCAATAATCGGAATCGACGTGAGTGAGCCGGCCCCCAGGTCATCGTTCATCTTGGCACTTCGCTCAAGCAAGCGAGAGTGCAAGTTAAAGATGTCTCCCGGATACGCTTCTCGTCCAGGGGGCCGCCGGAGAAGCAGCGAGATCTGACGATAAGCCCAGGCATGTTTGGACAGATCATCATACGTCACGAAGGCGTGCTTCCCATTGTCTCGGAAGTACTCCCCCATGGCCGTACCGGCATAAGGAGCAATGTACTGGAACGGCGCCGGATCACTGGCCGGGGCGGCAACAATCGTGGTGTACTCCATGGCACCGTGTTCTTCCAGCGTGTCTCTTACGGACGCGATGGTGGACATCTTTTGACCGATGGCAACATATATACAGTTCATGTCCGTATGTTTCTGATTCAGAATCGTGTCCACCACGAGCGCCGTCTTCCCCGTCTGTCGATCTCCGAGAATTAGTTCTCGCTGACCCCGTCCGATGGGAATCATCGAGTCGACCGCCTTCCACCCGGTTTGAAGAGGTTCATCCACCGGTTGGCGTTCAACGACGCCGGGGGCTTTCCGTTCAACCTGCTGATAGGTGTCCGTCGTTATAGGACCCTTTTCGTCCATCGGTTGACCAATTGCATTGACGACACGCCCCAGCAGTTCTTCACCGACCGGTACCTGCACAATACGGCCGGTGCACTTTGCTTCGTCCCCTTCTGAGATGTGACGGTCATCTCCGAGGATCACACATCCAACGGAATCCTCTTTCAGATTCATGGCCATGGCATACGTCTCGCCGGGAAATTCGATCAGTTCCGTATACATGGCATCCTCAAGCCCGTGCACCGTCGCTACACCATCCCCCACATCCAGGACGGTACCCACGCTTTCCATTTTGAGCTTGTCTTCATGTCCTTTGATCCGCTCTTTGATGACGGATGATATTTCTTCCGGATTGATTTCCATCTTTTGATAGCCTTTGCTGAAATGTGTTTGCTCTTAGGTGTCGAATGTTCGTCTTACAATTGTTTTTTCAGGAGTGATTCTTCGAGATCATCGATTCGTCCCTCAAGGCTGGCGTCGAGAACGTGATCACCGATCTGAATTCGGATGCCAGCGAGGAGCTCGGGATCTTCCTCACACGTCAGATCCACGTCCTGCCCATCAAGCAATCGTTCCAGTTGCGTCTGCAGCTCTTCCGCTTCTTCGTCCGAAACGGGTTGGGCGGAACGAGCCCGTACTCGGACCACCCCATAATGTTCGTCGGCCAATCGATCATACGCCTCGGATACGTAGGGAATGATTTCCGCCCGTCCCTTTTCGATCATCAGGCCGAGCAGATTCATCACCTCCTCACCAAAGTGCTTTGAAAGGGTATCTCTGACAATGTCTTGCTTTTCCTGTCGGTCAATAAGCGGATTTTCCAGAACCGGTCCCAGGTACTCGTCACGTTCATATAACTCTTTAAGCGCAACCATCTCCTCCTCAATCTCCCGGACCGAATCACGCTCTACAGCGACGTCGAGAAGAGCTTTTGCATATCGCTTTGCGAGGGTATATTCACTCATCAGGTTGACTCCTGCAAGTGATCATCATCTCCGTGCTGGAACTGATCGATTGAGTCCATCTCCTTCATCGCATCCAGCAAGTTCTCCTGAAAATGTTCATGTAGCTGCTCTCCGGCCTCTTCCTTGAAGTAGCTTCGAAGGGCATTGAGTGCGGATTCCGTCATCGTATTTTGGATTTCCAGTTTGGCCCGTTCACGAATTCGGTCCGCCTCTTTTTGAGCCGCCTGTACGGCCTCTTCAGCGCGTTGCTCCGCCTCTTCAATGGTCTCCTGTTTCAATTGACGACCGCGCTCGAGGATTTCCTGACGTTCTGCCTCCGCCTTTTCCTCAATTTTTTCCATCTTCTCTTCAATTTCTTTTTCCTGCTTGCGGAGACTCTTTTTATCTTGCTCGATGGACTTGTAATCCGACTGGATACGGTCATTCCGCGCCCGATGCTGTTCTTTGAGTATGGGATGCACCCACTGGATGTATACACCGATTAAGAGAAACAGGGCAATCAATTGTGTGACGGCCGGTTTCCAGTAAGAGCTCCACCCTCCTGACTCCTTTGTGTGCCCTCCACCATGACCGGATTTCCCCTTTCCATGAACGGAGGAATCGGCGGAGGAACCGTGATCTTCCGTCTCTTGAGCGGATTCGGAAGTGGCCGGTTCCCCCTCATGTGTTTCACCTTCCTGAGCATGTGTGTCCATTCCACCAAATAAGACGACGGACACACTCAACGCCATGCAGATTATCGCGAATCGTCTGTTCATGAAATGTCCTGTAAATGAGATTTGATCTCGTCCGGACCCAGATCACTGCCGCTTATCCGCTTGGCCATCTGCAGTGCGATGTCCGCGGTTTGCTCCTGTAACTCATGCTGAATACGTCTTCGCTCTTCCACGACCTCAGCCCGGGCGTCATCCAGGATTCGAAGGGACTCGTCGTGAGCTTCACTCACGATCTCCTTTCTTCGCTCTTCCCCATCGGAAACGATCTCCTGCATCTCCCGGGTGGCTTCCTGCCGCTCTTTCTCCATCCGGCTTTCAAACTCCTGAATGCGCTCAGAAAGGCGTTCACGCCGCTCCTCAATCTCGCTCTTCCCCTCTTCAATTTCCTGCTGTCGTTCTTGAATCAGGGCAAGCAACGGATCGAACAACACGGCCTTCAGAAGAAAGAAGAGAACCATGAACGTACCCGCATGCAACAGTACGGCCGACAAATACAGATGAAACGGGTACTGTTGAAACGGATGCTCAAACCCGAACATAAGACCTCCTTCGGTGAATGAACCCGGAAAAGAGTAACAGCCGTTCCCGGGCTAGTGAATACACGCCATCTACTAACCGGTTGCCGCTTCGATCAACGTCTGGACATCGCCGGCACCGGGCATTTTCAGCCAGAGAAGCAATGCTGTGAGAAGTGCGTAAATGGTCAGTGCCTCAATCAATGCTCCACCAATGACGAAAGCCGTTTGAATGTCACCGGCGGCTTCCGGCTGACGCGCCATGCTTTCGACCGTCGATTTGGTTGCCTTACCGAGGCCGAAAGCACTGGCAACCGCGGCAATTCCCACACCAAATCCCGCTGATATGGCAAGAAAGGTAAGATACCACATTGTGTCATCCTCCCAGGGATGAATAGTTAAATAGTAAAAGACGAGAAGCTAAAAACATTGTGTTAATGCCCGCCCATGACCCCCGTAGCATCAGCAATGTAAATTGCCGAAAGGATCGTAAAGATGGCCGCCTGAATCAATCCGGCAAGAAGCGTGATGAAGTACATCGGAAACTGTGCCGGGAACCAGAACGCCCCAAAAAACACCACCAGAGAAATAAACACAGCCAGGACCGTGTCCTCCCCGAGAATGTTTCCAAAGAGTCGCAAGGCCAGTGAAAGCGGCCGAACGAACTCCTCAAGAATATGAATCGGGATCATGATAAAGAACAACATGTACGGCTGAGCGAAATGCTTGAGGTAATCAATCAGACCGTTCTTGCGAATGCCTTCGTACTGGACCACCATGAAGGTGACCAGAGCCAGTGCAATCGTCGTTGAAAGAGTGGCGGTTGGGGCATGCATACCCGGAATCAACGGCCAGTAATTCATAGCTAGAATATAGAGAAACATCGACCCGAGAAACGGCATGTAACGATCGGTATGTTCCCCGAGGACCGACTCGAAAAACTCGTAAATTGCGATGACGGCCATCTCCACCACCCCCTGAAAAAATCCGGGGATTTTCTGGATCCGACTGGTAAAAACATACGACCCTGCGACCAGTACCACACCAACCATCCAGGCCATGACAACAGGCACCCAGGCATGATGATCCATACCGAATGGCCTGGCATGATGAACACCCAACCATTTAAATATGGACGGAACCGTTTTTTGAATATTCGCCAGGAGTATTTCCATCATGAAACACTAGCTTCTTGTTTCTGATTATTCAGCGATAACTTTTCGGATGACCCATCCCGACTTTCGGATGCTGACCCGGTAAAAAGCAGTTTCGAGACGGCCTTTGAAGCAAGGACAAACTGCGGTGTGATCAATCCTCCGGCAAAATACAACACAGGCATGTTCGGATCAATGATTGCTGCGTAAATGGTTACCACCCATAAAGGAAGCTTTACCAGAAGCAAAAGGCTCACAACCCACTTCTTCCATTGTGACATGGGGTTTTGAGCTCTCATCTCATCTGTCCTCATGAATATCCGGACCGCCATTCGGAACACCTCAAATGAGTATATGCCAACCGCAGCTCCAAGCAGGTACGAGAACCCCCCTCCCCTGTCCAGGCCGGATAAGAACAAAAACAGAAACGCCCCTACCATCACAGACGCACGTGTGACACGTCTGGGCAGACCAGAATCCGTATTTATACTCTCCATACTCATTAATCTTTACTCCGATTCTGTATCCTCGTCCTGATTATCCAGACTGGATACCATCTGATAGAATTTGAAAGCCAGACCAATCACGGCGGCAAACATCAGGAAGATGGTAAAGGTGGCACCGGTGTCAAGCCATCCGTCGATTTTCTGACCTACGTAAAGTGCCATCAAAAGCGTGATGCTGACGACGAATCCAATTGATCCGATTTTCCCCAGTTGATCAAAGGCCTCAAACGTGTTTTTCAGGGAAATACCAAAGCAATAAGATCAGATCAATTGGGCCGCAACGCATCATTAAAAAACAATTGGTAGACCATAATAACGTGCTAAATAATCGGTTTCAAATACACCAAAATCTTCCTTCTTCTGCATCTATCATGATCTATTTTTACAATACATACATCAGGCCCGAATCGAACAAAAGAGGTCACATATCGAAAGAAACGATGGAAAATACAGATGAACAACGCATATAAAACGCTGAATGTGCACGGTTTAATGGGAAGAAACTGCTGTTACTTCATAGAGATCCGCGATCATGTGTTTCTGAATATTGATGTGTCCCTGTCGTGCCTCCACATTTACGTACGGAACCTCCAGGTCCCGTGCGCGGACAGACAGGGACCCATCCTCCTCCACACCGTGATGATCCTGTAACACCACATTCCACCCTCGCTCCGAAAGCTCCGATCCGGTCATGGGATCCGTTACCAGAAAGAAATCCTCATCGGTCCCCCGAGAACCGTGTTCTACTCGGGATGCATTCTGATGAAACTCTCCCCCCTCGATATAGGATTTAACGCTCAGATTATCAGTGACGTTGTGAAGTGTGTAGATGTTGCGGCGTGATGGCAGTTGATAGTGATCCAGCAGAAATTCAGCAAACTCACGCACTGCTTTGATCACCTCCTGTGGTACATGATCCGTGCGGGATTGACCGGCCAACGACTCGGCCGCCCCGTGATCACTGAAAATACGATTCGGATCGAACCGGAATGTTTCCCCGGCGATCTGAAACGTTACATTTCGCTTTCCATCATGAGCTAGTTCAAGCAGCTGTCCTCCCCGGTTTCGAATGACGGACCGTCCGGCACGAACACACGTCGTTTCGTTATCATGCATCGAGAAGAAAAAAAGAGGTTTTTCAGATGCCTTGTACAACCGCAATCTGATGATTCGATCGAACAATTTATACCTACATACGCTATCCAAAAATTTCCCTGACATACCTCAACACCTACCAAGTACTCGTTCTATGAAACCGTTTAAAGTACACATTCTATACGGTGAGAATGGCAACTTCATACGTTTATATGCTGTCAGCGCCATCACGACATGTGAAATTTTATCGCTCATAGGGAAAAATAGTTGTCGGCGCTCCAGTGCACCTCAACTGAAATAACATCCATGCCCGATTATGATGTCTCGATTGTCGGTGGAGGCCCGTCCGGTAGTATACTGGGTATGCTACTGGCGGAAGAGGGCTTCGAAACAGCCATTTTCGATCGTGATACGTTTCCGCGTAACAAGCTCTGCGGGGAGTTTATCGCACCGGATGGACACCGGGTCCTCTCTGAACTGAATTTGATCGACCGCCTTATCGAAGCTGGGGGAACCCCGATCCGAGCATATGAAATTACAACCAGAGGTGACGAGACACTTCGGGATTCATTTCAAACACGCGGATTGGCTCTGAGCAGACATCGTCTGGATATCATTTTATTGAACAAAGCAAAATCGGCCGGGGCTGATGTATTCACCAATTCTCGTGTCACTGATCTCAAACAGAACTCCTCCACCGGATCGTTCCCCTGCCATACCCTTCACGTGAATGCCTCCTCACCTTCCGGTTATCCGCACAAGACGACCACAGCCAGGCTTCTCGCCGGAGCGTACGGACGTCAATCCTCGCTGGATCGCAAGCTGAACCGCCCTTTCTTCAACGATTCCTATGGGTACGTAGGTTTTCAGAAACATCATGTACTCTCCAATCCATCCGCACTGGATACCGACTGTGTCCAACTCTTCCTGATCCCGGGAGGGTACTGCGGGATCGTTAAAATTGAAAAAGACCTGGCGAACGTGTGCCTCATGGTGCACGCCTCCAGTTTACCCGATTCCGCGACGGACTGGTCGATGATTTACGAAACCCTCCTATCCGTCAATCCCTCCCTTGATGATCAGTTGCAGCATCTGCGTCCTGCTGAAGAGGGCTGCCGAACGGTCGCGCAGATTCCGCTCAGGGACAAGGAGACGGTTCATCATCCGTTGTTGTTTACCGGTGAGGCCTCCGGAATGGTAGCTCCCTTGTCCGGTAGCGGTCAGGCCATGGCCATTCGATCCGGAAAAGAGCTCGCAGAACTCATTTCCACAGTTGGCTTGCCCGAGAACCGTGAACAATATCGAGAACTGGCTGACCGCTGGAGAACCATCTGGTCGTCTTCATTCTCTCATCAAATTCGTGCCAGTCGCATTTTGAACACGTTGTTACAATACAACCCTGTCACAGATGTGACTGTGAACGTTCTGAAACGCATGCCTGGATTGTCAACATACCTTCGACGGCAGGTAACTTCCTGTTAAGCACCCTCGTAGAGTCAGTTTGACAGGCACACTGCCAATCGTTTACGCCCCATTCATTCGGATTGGCGAATAGCTGAGGGATTCAACACTCTTTTCATTGGGGCTGCACTTGAACTGACCCGTTCCTGAAAGCAAGGGATCAAAAGTCCAGATTTCGATATCGCTTGAACTGGAGCTTTCTTGATGAGGCGAGTGTTCGTATGAATCTTGCTTCAAACATCCAGAGCAGTATAATGATAGTCCTTCCTCGACTTCGCGTTTCTGGAGTAAAGTTCAGACGATAAGATGATGACGAATTCGGCAAGCACGCCTATCGAGCACCTCTCCGGGGAAATGATCAACAACTTCCGAACCTCGTTTCAAGCCGGTGACCGAAACCGGATCGCCCGTAATGCGGTTGTTAACATGGGCGCACGGAAAGCGGGACTGAATCGGGACTCGATCATTAGCAATAACATGACGTTCTCCGAGGAGATTGAAACCGGGGATATCACCAATCAGAAAAAATCCGGTCGGTGCTGGGCGTTTGCCGGTTTGAACTTCCTTCGTCTCGAGTGCATGGAGCGGATGAACCTGGATTCATTCGAACTCTCCCAGAGTTATATCATGTTCTGGGACAAGCTTGAGAAAGCGAATTACTTTTTGGAAAACATCATCGATACCCTTGATGAACCCACTGATTCCCGCCTCTTCATGTGGCTTGTGGACAATCCGCTTGAGGACGGGGGACAGTGGGATATGTTCGTCAACCTCGTGGAAAAATATGGAGTGGTCCCCAAAGAAGTGTACCCCGAATCGTCCTCGTCAAGTTCGACCAAGGACATGAACACACACATCAAATCCAAACTTCGGGAGTTCGCATCCGAACTCCGGTCACGTCATGATAACGGGGCTTCCATTGAAGCATTGAGGCAACAAAAGGAAGACATGCTTAAAACCATTTACCGGATATTGTCCATTCACAACGACGAACCGCCCCGCTCCTTCGAATGGTCATGGCGGGATGAAGACGATGAATATCATGATGCGGGCACGCTGACACCCACGGAATTTTACGATGAATTCATCGACGTCGACTTAACGGATTACGTAAGCCTGATTCACTGCCCCACCCACGACAAATCATTCGATACACTGTATACCGTTCGTTACCTCGGAAGCGTACAGGAAGGACGCCCTGTTCTTTACCTGAACATGAATATGGACCGGATCAAACAGATTACGATTGATCTGCTCAAAGACGACCATCCGGTCTGGTTCGGCTGTGACGTCGGAAAACAGCTCGCCCGAAATAACGGAGTTCTTGATACAGATACGTATGAGTTCGACCTCCTCTATGACACGGAGTTTGACATGGACAAGGGTGAACGCGTCACGTACGGGCACTCGAAAATGACGCACGCAATGCTGTTTACCGGCGTTGATCTCGATGACAACCAGCCTGAACAATGGAAAGTGGAAAATAGCTGGGGGAAAGAGACCGGCAAAGAAGGCTTTCTCGTAATGGACGACAGCTGGTTTGATGAATTCCTGTTCCAGGTCGTGGTTCCCAAACAGAAACTTTCCTCCAGGCGATTACAACTACTTGATGAAACGCCGGTCGAATTACCACCCTGGGATCCCATGGGAGCACTCGCTCAACCCTTTTTCTGAAAATCAATGGGTTTCATCCGCTGGATCTCCTGCTCCTCTTACGACTGGTGTCGCAGAACTCAACCTCCCTTGCCTGTCGAACCTTCACACCGTAATCCATTCTGGTATTTGCCGATCTCTCCATGACCAAGAAAAAAGAGAACATCAATCCGGAGACGTACAAGAAACGGCGGAACAATCTGTTTAACCGAATGACCACCGGCATCGCTATTGTTCCGTCCGCACGGAAAACACGAAATACCGACGGGCTTCATTACCCGTTTCGTCCGGACATGGATTTTTATTATCTTACGGGGATTGATGAGGACAATGTCATTGCCGTCTTTGAGAAAACGGATAAAGAACAGTTTTTTTCTCTGTTCCTTGAACCCCGAGATCAAGAACAGGAAACCTGGTCCGGTGACATGATCGGTCTGCAACAGGCCAAGGGGCAATTTGGAGCGGACGAAGCCCATCCGATCGACGAATTCGACGAGACCTTGCCCGATCTCATGGAGGGATATCGGGATATCTATGTTCCGCTTGGCCGGTACGAATACCTTGATCAATACCTTACGGAGGCCCTGAACACCCTGCGCCGAAATGTTCGCTCAAGAAAACGATGTCCCGAGCGTTTTCACGACCTGTCCGAACTCGTCCATCCACTCCGACAAACGAAGACCCCCGAGGAAATCGATCTGCACCGCCGTGCAATCGACCTGACATGGAAAGGACTCATGCGCGCCATGAAACGGTGCGAACCGGGACGGTTTGAGTACGAAATCGAAGCGGTACTTGAAGAGGAGTTCCGGCGTCGCGGGGGGGATGGTCCAGCCTTTGAAACGATCGTCGGCAGCGGTGTCAATGCCACCACTCTGCATTATCAGGAAAACGAAGATCGGCTGAATCACGACGAACTTGTGCTCGTGGATTGTGGTGCGTCCTACCAGTATCACTGCGCTGACATTACTCGGACCTTCCCGGTAGACGGAAAATTCACGGAGCCGCAGCGGTCTTTTTATGAGACGGTCTTACACTGCCAGGAGAAACTAATCAGCCAGGTCACCCCGGGCACAAGTTATCAGGAACTACAGGAACGATCCGAAAACCTTATGAGGGACGGGATGCTCGAACTCGGACTGATTGACGATCCAAGCCGAAATCAGAGCTCCGAACCCGATCAGAACCGGGAGGACCAACCACCATTCAAGAAATATTACATGCACAAAGTCGGCCACTGGCTGGGGCTCGATACCCACGACGTGGGGGCCTACCTGCAATTTGGTGTGGAAGATCCCTCAGCGCTCGAACTGCATCCCGGCATGTTAATGACGATCGAACCCGGCTTATACGTGCCGGAAAACGCGGATGGGGTCCCGCCGGAATTCCGTGGTATGGGGGTTCGAATTGAGGACGATATTCTGGTCACCGAGGACGGCTGTGAGGTATTGAGTAAAGAAATCCCAAAGGAAGTTGAGGAGCTGGAGCATCTACTCAACACGTAGGCTCATCGGAGGAGCTAACCCGGCACACGTTTTCGGCCGTTCATCACACATACTCAGCTCTCGATGCCAAGATCTCGCGGAGTATTCCCCACCAGTATAGAAGGAACTAAAGACCCGCCTGAAGCGGCTCAAGGTGTTTTTCGAAATGCCGCTTTAGAAGACGGGTATAGGTGTCAAGATGAGTGCGAATCACATCCTGCAGTTGTTTTCCGTACTCCTCGTGGGTCAGCACGGAACCGTAAGTGCAATGCAGAATCTGACGTCCTGGATTTCTGAACCCTCGCTGTTCGCTGACATCCTCCCATCGCTCGAGGTACGTTTTTTCAAGTTCAACGTTATCCGATATCTCATCGGGAGAGGGAACCCCATCAAGGGTTGCGCTTACGTGATAGGTTTTCTTGTCCTCCAGGTATCGCCCTCGAGAATAATCAATCATTTCCCGGAATAAAGACGGTGCATGTTTGGCCACGACACGCAACGCTTCAAGGTAACTCGTGCCGGCCGTCTTCACGTGGAACCGTCCGCGAGTTGCTTTTGAAAACGCCGGGTACATGGACTGCTTGTCCGATCCCGAATGTAGACTGAGTTTGTACGGACCAAGGGTCCGGGCAATGGACGCGTGATCCTCCAGCGAACGGGTCAATGCCTTGAGATCCCCTTTGAAATCCACCCCTTTTTCAAATTCACCGATGTACCGTGGAGCAAGACTGACCAGCTCGACTCCGGCTTTCAGAAGCTGATCGGCGACGATGTAATGCTCCACCAGCGTCGTGGGCTCCTCCGTTTCGTCCACGCTCACCTCAATCTCATACGACCGATCAAGGTCCTCGTGTTTTTGATCAATGTAGCTTGCGAGATTGATGGCTTCATTCAGGGCACGACCGTACTTCACCACGCACCTGCGACAGTCCGTTTCGCTAAACTCAATAACGGTCCCATTTTCCAGTTTGACCGAATCGCCTTTGTAGGAGCCATACCAATCCACTTCCTCTCGAACCTCATCAAATTTCTCATCAAGAGTGGACTGATCGTACCGATCCGCCTGCTCGTCAACGTGCTCGGACGGATCGATCGTAAAGAAGGTAAAGCCGGCCTCAACCGTGCGATCAACATCTTCCTCCGTTTTCAGATGATCCGCGTCGGCTCCGGTTCGTCCCTCGTATCCGGCAAGCAACATCCCGAACTGGGCCTCACGCATGACCTCACCGGGTTTACGATCCGTACGGGTCATTTCCCGAATGGACTGCTGGGCAAATATCGGTTGAATTGTTCCTCCGGCTGACATCAATGCCTCAGCATGCCCCGGTGTTCCCACTCCCAGGCGGTCACCAAAACCGAAACTCGGTTCAAGTCCCAGAGGCTTCGGGACCAGATGTTCTAACTCCTCCTGAACTCCCGACATGGTTTGACTCGTTAGCCTCTTCGATTGTCCATCCTGAACGATTACAGGCCGACCTTCGTCAAGTTTGGCGCGGATACGTTCTGACATGAGCTCATTTTCCAAAATAGAAGAAATACGAACTAGCGCGATGATCCCGCTTCCTCGAAGTGGATATGACCTCGGACGAAAATCATTATTCAGGCGAGGGATCTCATCTGTTCAGCCAGCTGATGAAAATCAGATATTTGCCCAACAATTGACGGGGATTTGAGACGAACCTCGTCCGTGCTGGGTCGAAAAATCATGGGGGCCTCAATATGCTCAGCAACCTCCAGATCTTCCTGCGCGTCCCCAATCAGAAGGAAATGCGAGTGGTTGTTAGAGGAGCGTTCAAGAATCGAGGCAGCTCGTTCCGGTTTCTCCGGAGGAGATCCACTGATCACATCAAAATAATGAGCCACCCCCTGCTTCCGGAGAATGTCTTCCAGTTCCTTCTGGGGGGCACCAGAAACAACATGGAACTGGAATTGATCACCAAACTCCTCCAAAAAAGCCTCAAGTCCATCCACCAGTGGCAGCTCCGGCATGAAGGAGCTCACCCGCTGGTTGAACTGATCACAAAGGGTCTGAATTTCCTCATCCGTTACCGGCTGATCGAGTATGTTCTCCCGACAGTGTCGAAACAGTGATGAACGATGAATCCCGGGGTGTTTCTGATGGAATAATCGAATTTGTTGTTCTTCTTCCTCCGACACGGGTGAAAGCAGCTTCACGACGGTGTCGGTTTTCGATGCGATGGAATCAATGATCACCCCATCACAATCAAAAATGACTTCGCGAACATTTCTCAACATGTTCATGGACTCAACTCCGAACGCCAAAACGTTATCAATTTACAATCAAACTCAGATCCCTCGAAAACCCTGTTTTGGTGTGCAATTAGCATACGAAATTACGGATGCGAAATACAGTGCGAAAGCAAATCGATCAGCATTCTGAATTGATCTTCTCCGAATTATTTATAAAATTATACACTCTGTCGGCGCTCATCATGAATAACTGTTCCTTCAGCGATACTCAGGATCATCAGTTACCGGACCGCAGTACACGTTTACATTTCCATTCACGGTCCGCATCGGGGTTTTCGCGAAGATGAGAAGAGGGAGTCGTCAGCATTTTATTGCTGACCTTTTGACATCTGAACGAAAGATCAATGATTGCGTTCGGCACTCGCATTCGGACGTTGGTGAATAGGCGTTATCTATCCACCAGCAAAATGCCTTACGGTCGTACCTGATTGTCCTTTATTCGTACGAAGCATCGGATGCGGATTCCGCTACACGTTTTTAGATGAGATCCAGGACGGTAAGCTAACATGTACTCCGATCAGGAGATCCAGCAGGTCATTCGGTCCACCGATATCGTTGATGTCGTTGACCAGTACGTGGACCTACAGCGGTCAGGGAAAAATTTGAAAGCCCTCTGCCCATTCCACAATGAAGATACGCCTTCCTTCACCGTAAATCCGGGGGATCAATTTTTCTACTGCTTTGGCTGTAAGGAAGGCGGGAACGTCATCCAGTTTGTGATGGAAATTGATGGAATTGGTTTTGTTGAAGCCGTTGAACGACTCGCGGACCGGGCCGACGTTCAACTCAGCAAACAGGATTCAGGGCCGGACGAGAATCGACGAACGCGGAAAAAGAAAATTTACAAAGCCAACAGGTGGGCGATGAACTTTTTCCGTAAACAACTCTGGAAATCGGAGGGGGGTGAGCGTGCTCGCTCATACCTTAAAGATCGAAACATCAATCGTGAAACCACCGAAACCTGGAAACTTGGCCTGGCTCCGGACAGTTGGGAACAGTTGCTGTCCGCTGCCAAAGAGGAGGACCTTCCGCCCGTCCTTCTAGAAAAAGCGGGTCTGATACGTACTTCGGAAAATAGCAATGGGTACTACGACCGGTTTCGAAACCGTCTCATGTTTCCCATTTTTGACCGCCGCAACCGTATTGTTGGCTTTGGTGGTCGTCGCATGCCCAATGCGGATGAAGACACACCGAAGTATCTCAATTCCCCCGAAAGCCCTGTGTTCAAAAAACGAAAACTTCTTTACGGATGGAATCAGTGTGATACATCTCAAGTTCGAGAACACGGAATCTGGGTGGCGGAGGGATACACCGATGTGCTTATGGCCCACCAGCACGGCCTGCATCATGTCACGGCGACCCTCGGGACCGCACTTGGTGAACCTCACGTTCAACGCCTCAGAAAACGATCCGACCGCGTGGTGTTGCTCTTCGACTCGGACGAGGCGGGACGGGAAGCCTCAGACCGTAGCCTACGGCTTTTCTTCGAGGAGGACACGACCGTGCAGGTGGGTGTTCTTCCCGAAGGAGAAGACCCCTGCTCACTGCTCACCAGCGGCGGTCCTGAAAAACTTCGAGATATTGCCGAGGACGCACCGGATCTGATCAATTACCGCCTCGAGTCCGCAAGAAATCAACATGATTTATCAACGATGGAGGGACGCCAATCAGCGGCCCAGGACGTTCTCGAAACCATCCGTGGTGTGGACAATGAGATGAGGAAACAGCTGGTCCTGAAACGCGTGGCCGAAATGATTGA